>JAHFHC010000004.1 GCA_023247085.1 Microcaldota archaeon
GCGTATTTGCTACCGCCAGGCAAAATAAAATTAGTTAAAGGGGAGGTTAAACTGGTTGCCTCATCTATTTGCCGTTCAATTCGCTCTACTTCTAGGTGCGTTATTTGAAAGTCAGTACCAGCTAAAATTGCACCAATTGTAAACAAGTCTCGCTGCACTGCTTCAAGCAAGTCGCGATCTTGAGTTGATTCGCTTTTTGCTAAGCCGACAAATGAATTTAACTCGTCTACTTCACCTATTGCAACAATGCGTTGATCAACTTTTTTGATCCGCGTTCCACTTGCTAAGCCTGTTTCGCCTTTGTCGCCAGTTTTAGTATAAATTTTCATAACTTTTTACTTCTTCGCAACTCGTTTGCCTAAATAGTGTAATTTGCCAAGGTGCATTGCAAAAGGCTTCCGTTCATCATCTACTAATGCGCGCAGTACTTGGCCAACGAACATAACGTGATCGCCTAATTTTATGCACTTTACAACTTTGCACTCAGCGCTTAACACGCTTCCGTTTATCAATGGCGGCGCAATGAACTTTGACGGCATTGTCTTGATGTTGAATTCTTTAAATTTATCAACTGTTTTCCCACTAACGTTTCCAACATAGTGAGCAAGCGCCGCTTGGTCAATTGAACATAAATTTACTCCGAATTCAGAGCTTTCTTTCAACAAATCGTAAGTATAGTGCTTTGGATTTACAAATACGGCAATGTAAAGTGGATCGTAAGACACGTTGAATGTCCACTCGCAAGCCATTACATTGCGCTTGCCTTTACTTGCAGTTGTCAGTAAACTAACCGTAGTGGTGAAAAAACGTTTTGCGTGCTCAATATCTTCTTTAAGCATATAAGATAATTTATACTCAAATAGAGAATTAAAAACGATTGTTTTCACTTGGAGAAATTAGCTTAGTTTTAAATATCGACAAGGAGTAACACAATTCAGTTGAATAATAAAATGGGAGAAGAACTAGCTTGCCCGCAATGTGGCAACCCAAATTTAGATGTTGACGAACAGAACAGCGTTGTCTACTGCCAGAAATGTGGTTTTGCAGTGAAAGTTGACCCGCAAACCGGGGAAGCAGTGCCAATTTCGCAAGGCGGAGCGCCACGCGGCTTGGCAGAAGCCGGCCAGCCAACGCAAGCTTATAATGACCACACTATTTTCGGCATGGATCCACTAACGTTTTGGATGGGCGGATTTGCAATTTTATTACTCTTATTTTTCCTCGGCGTACTTCGCGACTTAACTATACTAATGCTACTTCTAGCAGTGTTGACTGCATTCTGGTGGATGAAAAAGTAAGCCTATTTTCTATTCAAAATTCTCCTAAACTTTTTTGATTGACCACAGTTGCTTTATTTTTGCCTAGTTTTAACTCAGCTGGTAAAATCAATTCGCCATACTCGCCATCATAGCCAGGCTTAATCTTGATAGCGTTTTCTCGGTTAAGCATAATAACTCGGCTCATTTCAAGGCCAACAATTTCGCGCAAATCTGGTTCAAGAACATCAAACACGACCTTGAACTCGCTTCCAAATTTCGCAATTAACTTATCATAAGCTTCAGTTACCTTTACCGAATATAAATTAGATCCAAGCACTGCAGAGATAATCTCTGAAAGCGGAAGTACAGTGCGAAAAGGAATTGCGTTTTTCCTCTTGAATCCCAAAGGCCGATCTGCAAGTTCAACAACCCTATGTTCAACTCCAATTGTTAGCTTCTTACCGCACTTTGGACAAACCTCCTTTAGTTTAGCAGTTTCTTCATAAGAACACGAAAACCCACACGCACGGTGGCCAGTAACATGATATTTTCCATAAGCTGGTTCGGTTTCTACAGTGTACAAGAATTTCTTTGAGTCATTTTTTCGAACAGCCTCGAAGATTTTATCAAACGAATTACAGTCGTCGCTAAACGCGTTGCATTCTCGACCCAAGCGCCACGGTTGTGGCGAATGTGGGTCAGAATTAGACATAATTGCAAAGCTATCCAGCGAAGACACGCGCCACATCATAGCAGGGTCCGCAGACATTCCACTCTCCACAGCAACGATTTTCGACGCTTTGTCACCATAAGCTTCTTGAATTGAATTATAACCACTTTTATCACCTAGTACACCGAACCAGGGGGTAAACGCGTGTGCTGGGACAATCTCCGCTTTACTTACCGATTGTTTTGTCATTTCTACAAACTCTGCACAACTTGTTTTGCCAAGCATTGGCCTACCATCAGCTGCGAGGTTGCCACGTTTTGCATAAACATCACGTAATTGAACAACGTTTTCAATATTTGGAACATGAACAATATGGTGAACGCGTTTAAACGAATCAAAAGTAGCGATTTCAACAGTTAACATAAACTTCGTTTTTGTTTTAACTGAAGTTAATTCATACAAACCCGTTTCGCCAATTTGCTTCAACTTACTTTTTATTTCAGCAAACCACTCCGGATGCGTAAAGTCACCAGTTCCAATAATAGACAAACCTTTTATCTCAGCTGTTTTCGCAAAGTTTTCAAGCGTAGAATTAACCGAACAAGCTCTAGCGTACTTAGAGTGAATGTGAAAATCTGCGTAGAGAACCATAATGATAATATTACTAAAAGGGGAAAAAGAAGTTAAAACACTCCTTTTATTCCAGAGAGAATGAATTGCACTGCAATTGCAACGAGCAACAAGCCCATTATTCTCGATAACAATTCTGTACCAGTTTCGCCAATTAGTTTTGTGACAGAATCCGAGTGGCGGAGGATAAACCAAGTAAACGCTAAAGCTAATACTGACGCTATGCTCGTCACAAGTATACCGTACTGCCCAGATAATATTATTGCAGTTGTAATTACGCCAGGCCCAGTTAACAACGGAGTACCGATGACAACTGCAGCTGGCGAAACTTTTTTACTTTTACCTTTTTCTTTTGGAAAGGACAAGCTAAGGACAAGCTCAATCCCCATTATAACAAGTATTATTCCGCCTGCAATTTGCATTGAAGCAAGCGAAATACCAAGAACCGAAAGGAGCCCCTGACCAAAAAGCAAGAATAAGAAAAGTAACCCTGCAGCTATTCCAACTGCTTCCATTGCAATTAACCTCTTTTTAGCGGGATTGTCTTTGCGAGTCAAGGAAAGGAATATTGGCACGCTTATGAAAGGGTCCATAATGGCAAATAGAGGAATAAACGCCCTGACAATTGATTCAAAAAAAGTTAAGTCAATCATATAACAACACAATTAAAACTAGCGGAGTATTAAAAATAGTCTATGCCAAAAGCCAAGCCTAATGAAGAGCTAAAACAATTAGCAAGAGACTGCCATAACGCGAAAATCTTCACTTACTTTAATTTCATAATACTGCTTTTGCTTTTGGCATTTGTCATCGGCGTAGTGTTAAAACAACTTGCGTTCTAGATACGCATTTTCTTCACAAAACCTTTTTATTCGACAACGCAATAAATGTTGAACGTATCAAATGAGGGTGCAAATGCGTTGTAAGATGCACAGCTTTATAACTTAACCATCTAAACAATGGATCGTTTTGAAAACTCGCAAGGGTTTTCGAATGAGTTGTGCTTGGCTGAAAAAAGTCGTTTTACACTCGCAAGAGTATTTTTTTGAGTTTCAAATCTCGCCCGGCTTGTCCGATCAGCGACGCTCTTTGGAATTTGAAAAAAATCGAAATGGCTAAAAACACTGCAGTTCAGGAGCATTTATGCCGGTCCGGAAACCGCGTTCCGACTCCTGTGCCACAATGCAAAGCATGAACCCCAAAAGGCCTTTATAATAAAGGCCTTTGATACGCAACTTAATTAAAAAAAATAGTGAAACAAACGAGCTAGCCACTGGGCGCATTATAAAAAAAGCTAAAACGCAGCGTCGGTCGCTAGAAAGGCTAAATCTTTAGTCTTTTCCTAGTATTCTTTTGCCCATTGTTTCCATGTACTGGATTTCTTTGCCTGCTTCTAATTCGCTTTTCATTTCTTCTGGAATGCTTGTTTCAAATGTTTCATATGAAGCCAAGTCCATTAATTGGCAAGAAGTGCCAGAAACGCTTATCACTTGCGCGCGTTTGCGTTCAACAATTGGAATTTCAATATCAGCATCAGATGGTTTCATCAAAGAATGCTTTGAGCCATCAAGGATACTCATTGCAACTACGTTTACTTTAGCTGCGCCGTGTTTTCCGGGCTTGCTTTTGTCCATTGAAGCTACTCTACACGGGTGATCGTCAATTAGCACGTATTTGCCTTTTGAAAGGTCGCCCATTTGTCCAAATATCTTGTCAACTGCCATTGTTCAATAAATCACCAAATTTTATAATTGTTATAAAACACAAGCTAAGAAATAGCTGGTCTAAATTTTTGTATATAATAGAGATGCAAAGCGGTTAAAAAGGCTTTTCGGTACCCAGGCTAACGGTATAAAACAAAGCATTGCCTAAGCATTATACTAAACACATGTACGTAGATAGCCATTGTCATTTAACGCACAAGCAGTTTGCAGGCGATGTTGAAAGTGTAATCCAACGCGCAAAGTCAGCGAAGCTAACCCGCGCTTACTGTACTGGCGGAATGCTTGGCCACGACCAAGCTGTATTAAAGCTATGTGCTAAACACAATGATTTCCTTCGCCCAGTTATTGGCATTAGCCCACATGACGCAAATAGGGTTACAAATGAACAAAAAGAAATGATTTTCGGCTTAATTGAAAGAAATCGCTCTAAACTAGCCGGAATTGGAGAAGTTGGCTTAGATTTTCACTATTTTAAAACAGAAGAAGAACAAAAAAAGCAAGAGGCATTATTTCGCGAAGAAATTGAACTTGCAAGAACACTAGATTTACCGATTGTTATTCATTCCCGCAAAGCTGAAGAAAAAGTGCTGGACATACTAGAAGAAGTCGAGTATTACAACTTCGCAATGCATTGCTTTATGGTGAAAAACAGCGCCAAGCGAGTTATTGACCTCGGCGGGTTAATCTCGCTGCCAACTATTAAAAGCAAAGAAAAGAAATATATCATAAAGCAATTTGAAGCGGATAAATTCCTTTGTGAAACCGATTCGCCTTACTTATGGCAAGGAAGGAACGAACCCCTCAATGTGCTGAGCGTTTATAATGAAATTGCATTTGAAAAAGGCAAAAAAATAGAAGAAATAGGCGAAACAGTGCTTGAAAACGTAAAGGCATTTTTCAGGTGAATATTGAAAATGGCAGATTTTGCACATAAATTCAAAAAATTATTTGGAACAGGAACACCAAAAAACATAGCGTGTTTTGTAGATGGGCCAAACATGATTCGCAAAGAACTTGGAATTGATTTAGAAAAAGTAAAACACAAACTAGAAAAATACGGCAAAATAAAAGTTGCAAAAGTTTTTCTCGACCAATACGCGTCTGACAAACTAATCGAAGCAGTTACCAACCAAGGATACGACCTAGTAATTGTACCAAGCGACGTAGACGTAGCACTTGCGGTAGATGCAACGCAATATATATTCAACCCAAACATAGACACAATTGCGATTGTTTCCCGCGACTCTGACTTCAGGCCAGTAATTGCAAAAGCAAAAGAACAAGGCAAAGAAACTATCGTAATAGGAACAAACCCAGACTTTTCAACAGCATTGCGAAACAGCGCAGATATAGTAATAGACGCAAAGGAGTAAAACAAAGAAAAAATGTTTCCAAACGGCGAACTAGTAAAAAGCGGCGAAATACGCGAAACGCCACCAAGCGACTTAGTGAAGGAACTACAAGAAAAAGATTTCACTGGCTACGCCTCTTTTTCAGTTAAAGACCAAAACGGAATACACAATTTTACAATTGCGCTTATTAAAGGAAACATAGCAGGTGCTTTTTCAAATAGCTTCAAGACAAAACAAAATCAACTTGGCGACAGCGCAGTACAAGAATTGTCAAACCACGCAAATTCGCCCGGATTCTACGACGTTGTACAACTCGATGAAGCACAAGTTAAACTAGCTGTAGAAGTACGGCCAGAAACACAAATTGAAACAACAAACAAAGAAAAACAAAAAGCAAAGCAAGATGCGCTATTGCCAATAGCGCAAGAAGAGTCAAAAGAAGAAATTTTAAAAAAATACGGGCTAAGTTCACTAGCAGATCTTTAATATAGTAAAAAAACGTAAAACAAAACAGAGAAAAAAACGATTATGGCAACTAGAGTAATTGCAATTGCAAGCGGAAAAGGCGGAACTGGCAAAACCTCCATAGCAACAAACCTCGGCATCGCACTAGCAGCTAATGGAAAAGATGTTACAGTTGTCGACGGCGACGTTACAATGGCAAGCACAGGAATAATGATGGGGCTAAAACGCAGCCCAATTACAATTCACAACGTACTAATGGGAGAAGCACAAATTGAAGAAGCAGTTTACGAAGGGCCAAAAGGGGTTAAAATCGTTCCAGCTGGTTTATCACTAGAGCGAATAAAACGACTTGACTACGACAAATTCAAACACATTGTCAACGAATTAAGGCCAAGCAACGATTACATAATTATAGACTGTGCGCCTGGCTTGGAAAAAGACGCCATGGCTGCATTAACCGCAGCAGACGAATGTATCCTCGTGCTTAATCCAGAACCAACTTCACTTGCAGATGCATTGAAAGTTAAAGCGCTGGCTGAAAAAAACAACGTTAAACTAAGCGGATTAATCATAAACATGCACATGAATGAAAAAAGTGAAATCCGCAATGGCGAACTTGAAAAACTAATGGCAACGCGAGTCATTGCGTCAATCCCATTTGATAGCCATGCAAAAAAAGCTTCTTCTACACAATCCCCCGCCTTTGTTAAGTTTCCAGAAAGCAACTTTGCCCTCGGAATAAGCCAAGCAGCGGCTTTTCTACTAGATGGCAAAGTAGTTACAAAAGTTAAAAAAGGTATAGCGAGAAAGATATTTGAATCAATCGCAACTATTTTCAAAAGACCATAAATTGAATTGATTTTTTAGGTGATTTAAAAAACATGGCAGAAAACAACCAAAAGAGACCATTTGACGTACTTAACAGCGCGTTGAACAAAAACGTATTGATTAAACTCAAAGGCGAAACCGAAGTACGCGGCGAACTAGCAAGCTTCGACGTACACATGAACCTCGTCATTGAAAACGGCGAAGAACTACGCAACGGCGAACTAAAACGCAAACTTGGAGTAGTATTACTACGCGGAGACACAGTAGTATTCGTCTCGCCAGCGTAAGGCCCCCACCGCGGCCTTACCAACCACGGGAACCATAAATACAAATTAGCGCAAGCTTTCAAAAGCGCTAGTTTAGGGATAAAGTGTTTTGTGCAAATCATCGTGAAAAGTTTGTTTTGCCCTACTAAAATCAGCTACACCTTTTTCCAACAAGCCAAGCACATAGCCTTATTTTAATCAACTTTTTAATAGATACATGTGTGGAATTAATGGCATAGTAAATTTGTTCAATAACGTTGAAAGCCAACTCTCGTCCATCAAGAATATGAATAGTGCTATAAAACATCGCGGGCCGGATGGTGAAGGCGTTTACGTTTCTTTCAACAAACACGTTGCCTTTGGAAACCGGCGGCTAAGTATAGTTGATGTAAAACGCGGTAACCAACCGATGGTTCTATTTTACAATAATTGTGAATTTGCTGTAACCTTTAATGGCGAAATTTACAACCACCTGGAACTGAAAATACAACTGCAAAAACTTGGACATAAGTTCAAAACCAATTCAGATACAGAAGTATTGCTAAAAAGCTATATTGAATGGGGCGAAAAATGCGTTGGGAAGTTTAATGGAATATTCGCGTTTGCAATTTACGATGGCAAAAATAATCAAATTTTTCTAGCTAGGGATCGAGTAGGAATCAAACCACTTTATTACGCAATAATGAATCATACACTCATTTTCAGTTCAGAACCAAAAGGTATCTTAGCATACCTTGATTTCAAAAAAGAGCCAGACAATGAAACAATCGCGGAGTTTTTCTTATCAAGTTTACTTCTAGCTGATGGCTCAACTAGATTGAATCGTTCTTTTTTCAAAGGACTATACGCACTTGAGCCGGGCAAATATGCGTTTTTCTCAGCTAAAGGACTGCAAGTTAAAGAATATTGGGATGTTCCAAAACACCAAATGCACGGCGGTTCACTCAAAATATCCGCATCACAACTGAGAAAGACCCTCTCAAAAGCAATTGCACTTGAAATTCCGAGGGAAGTTAAGTTTGGCAGCGCTTTGAGCGGTGGCATTGATTCAAGCATTGTTACCACAATTGCAGCTGAAAAAGTTAAAAATAAGCTTTCTGCAGCTTCAATAACCTTCAAAAATGCCAAACACAATCCTGACTTTGAACACGCTAAGCTACTAGCCAAAGCTAAGCATTTGAAACTTTTAAAAGCTGAGCTTACTCCTCGTAAAATGATTGCCGATATAGATAGAATGATCAAAGCAATGGATCAGCCACACGACACAATCAGACAACTTGGCTTATTAGCCGTGTACCGCACATTGCACAAATCAGGTTGCAAAGTGGCTTTAGTTGGTGAAGGTTCAGATGAATTTAATCTAGGGTACTATTACACTTCGCCTGGATTCGACAAAGACTTACAAATTTGTAAAAACTCCAGAGAATTCCGAAAAATTTGGAAACGACGAGCTATAGTTGCTTCTAAGTATTTCGACAAAAGATTCCTAAGCTCAGTTGACTTTGACGAAATAATTGAATATAATTTGAAAAACTATTATGAGAAGTGCAAGAGTAAAAATAAACTTGCAAGAATGGAGTATTTTTACATTAAGAAGTTTTTGAAATATCGCTTAGACGCTAATGACACGCTAGCTATGGCGTTTTCTATTGAAGCCCGCGTGCCTTTTTGTGACCATAATTATATTGAAGCGGCACTTCAAGTACCGCCAGAAATAAATTTGAAAAATGGTTTGGAAAAAATGGCTTTGAGAACGGCGTTTGAACATAAGCTGCCCAAATCAATAGCTAATCGGCAAAAATATCCTTTGCCTGAAAGTAGAGATATACTGATGCATAAACTAGTTGCCCAGGAATTAGATAAAAATATTAAGAAAGCAAATTCTGGAGTGTGGAAAATTTTAGACAAGCAATTTGTTTTTGGTTTAAATCAAGAATTTAAACTAAGAATTGCTGAAATTGAAAACAAAAAACGTAAATTTAATTTAACCCAAGAAATTTTATTCAGAGAAGAAATTAATCTCCGAAGCAAACACATCTTCCTCCTATTGACTTTTCTACGTTGGTACAAATTAAACTTCACTAATTAATCCACTACATCTGAGAGTACAATTCTTCGTTAATTTAGTTATGTCCTAATTCATCCAAGCAAGTAAACTCGCTGGATCTCTTAATCTATGATACTAAGGAATATCATTGGGATCAAAAACCTTCGGGACAACTGCACGCCGTTTTAACTGCGTTCTCGATAAATGAGACAAAACCTCTTCAAACTCAAGCGCAATTTCACTAGAGAATTTAGAAAGCGCTGCTTTAGTAATACGAGAATGCTGCAGATAATTTGGCTCTAATCCCGACCGAGCATATGAATCTGGATTGTTAATTGCAAAAAGCTTTAAACCACTATTTCGAATTAAGTTACCTGAATAGAAAAATTCAACAACCAACTCGTTTGTTGGGCGAGCTAATGCGTGCTTCATAAAAAGACGATGCTCATGAATTTTAGACGATTTAGCTAGCATATATTGCATTGCCTGCCTTTCTCTGAACATCGACCGCTGATCCGGCGAAGCATGAAAATTAACAACCGGAACAGAGAACCCCTTCTTTAACAAAAATTTAGCAATATCAATATCGGTCGGAGCATCATCTGCCCTTAATGAAGCTTCTCTAAGCGATTCTTCACGCCTAGCTGCCTTTTGCCAAATCGCGTGAGGCGTCCACTTGCCTGGGATCCTTACAACAACCGCACTGTGCTTTTCCCAATCGCCGTGATGGCGCTGTGCAATGTTGATAGTTCCCTCGTTCGGGTGCCTTCCCACTAGTACAATTACCTTGCGCTTTTCCGCTGGAACTTCACGCAACATCAAATCCATTTCACGCAAGTTGCGCGGCTTTAAGATCATAAGGCAATATAATGCCGCGAGTAATTTTAATCCAACCGATAGCTTTAAATTATACACTCAGTAAAATTATACTATTAGTAAAATAAGGTGTTTTCGATGGAAGAGATCAATGTAACTGCAAAACGTATTGGCAATTCTTGGGGAGTTATTATTCCAAAGAAAACTGCAGATAATTTAAACTTGAATAAAGAAACTGAGCTTCATGTGAACCTAGAGCGGGCGCCCGCTATAAAAGACCTCATTGGTACGTTTAAAGGTCGGGTTACTATCGAAGAGTTGAAAGCAGAAAGGAAGGCTGGCTGGAAAGAGTGAACCGCATGGTAGAATATGTTGTTGACACGTACGCCGCTATTGAATATCTTAACGGAAATAAGCAGTGCATAGCTAAGATCAATGGCGCTACAAAAATTTATACTAACCAATTCATGTTAGCGGAGCTGTACTTCATAAGTTTGAAGAGAAACGGCGAGGAAATTGCAAACCGACACCTCGCGGCATTTTCAAGTCACTGCGAATCACTATATGAAACTGACATAAAAGAAGCTATGAAACTGCGCTTGAAATTAAAAAACCGGAAACTGGACATTTCCTATACTGACAGCATTGGTTATCATTTAGCTTTAAAGAAAAATATTAAATTCCTAACTGGCGACTCTGCTTTTGAGCAACTACCAAACGTAGAATTCATAAAATAACTTTTACCTCAACAAAAACCTTCTTATGCCATTTGCTTTCTAAGAACTATACAATGGGCTCATGATGTAACGGTAACATACCCCTTTGGCGTGGGGGAGACTCCGGGTTCGATAAGCCTTTTCTTTATACAAAAAGAAAAGCCTTTGGGAAAAGAAAATTCCCAGCTACGAAAATCCCGGTGAGTCCATACTTTTTTCTATTATAGAAAAAACTCATTAAGAATTACTTTTTACCGGCAAGCACGTGCTTAGAAAAGTTTACTAACCTAGATAAATTTAGAGTAAATATGCACACACTTATAAACATTAACAAAACTTCTCCAGATTTTCTTGAATTTTTTGGAGTTTTAATGGGTGACGGATGTATTGTAAAATTTAAAAAACCGCCAAGCGATAGCGATTATCTTCGAATTTTCATAAGCGGAAACTCAAAAAGAGATTCTACCTACATGAAAAACTACTTGAATTTGATTCTGAAAAAATTTCAAGTGTATGCTTATTTTTACCAAGATAAACATACAAACACAATAACTGCAGTAATAAACCACAAAAAATTTGCAGAGTATCTCGTAAGCTTAGGCTTTCCAACTGGCAAAAAAGGACAAATTGAAATTCCAAGTTGGATTATGGCGCTTTCGTTAGAGAAGAAATTTCATTTAATTAGAGGCCTTTTTGACACAGATGGATGTATATCCGCGCGTAAATCTGAAGAATATCGAAGGCCTTTAGTGCTAATATCTAGCGAAAGTATACCACTAAGAAAACAATTAAAGACAATATTACGTGAAGCTGGATTACCAGCATATGATTCAAGTGGAAACGTTGGAGTTGACGGCATAAGCAGCACAAAGAAGTGGTTTGAATTAATAGGAAGCAACAATCCTAGAAATTTAGACAGGTATACCGGGTGGGTTAGAACAGGCGCGCTACCTATGTTAGATATAAAAAAGTAACAGCGTCTAAATAATTACTTAAAATGGGCTTATAGTCGAGTGGTAAGATGTTCCCTTGACGTGGGAAAGATCCCCGGTTCGATTCCGGGTAAGCCCACTTTAAAATTAATCAAATGAAAATTCCAATTACTACCAGAATAGAAAAAGACGCAATATTTGCATTTGCACAAGTATTTGGCACTGCAGCGGGGTTTTTCATAGTTGCAAGTTCAATGTTTTATAACCCTGCAATCTCAACGATCGAACAAGCAACAAATTCATTGTCTCCAAGTAACCTAATACTAGTAAAGCAAATTAATAATTCCGAAATTCTCAATTTTACTTCGAAATACTATGCAAGTATTATCGAACAAACAAATATTGCTAAACAAGCAATAAATTTGTCGACTAATTTAGCACAAGTTGGGCATGTGCTATTATTCATTGCAATTGTATTCGCAATGCTGGGTTTACTTTATCCATACTTATTTGAAAAGGGATAGAATTAGCACTTTGTCTTTATTAATCTCACAACTAATAGCGCAAACGTTGCTAATAATCCGATTCCAGTGAACAAGTAAATGTTAGATACATTCACTAAGTGTAGAAATGGGTTTGCAGTTGTGACAGGCCAAAAGGGTTGTAAATCGGCGTGCATGAATGAGTCTAGCAAAACGTGCGACCAAGCAGCTAGCAAGGAAGAGACGAGAATTAATTTATTTGAAATTTTGTTTTGCGGTTGTTTAACTTTGAAAACGTTCATGAAACTGTCGACGTGTTTTCTGTACTTTATCAAAAGCAAAGCAACAACTATCGCGATTAAGGTTACGCCGATGTAAGTGTGGAAAAAACCGTGCAAGACGCCATCTGACCGTGGAGCGATAAACATGTAATAAAAAGGCTCGAGGTCCATCAACACGCTTGAAATTATCAAAGCGGGCAAGTAAAGCACGTCGAAAAGAATGAAGCCAAAAAGGACAACTGACCAATGAAAAGGAGTCAACGGCATAAATTATTTCACGTAGTTTTTACAATTTTTACACTTTTTCTCAAGTGGAAAAATGCTAAATGTTAATGTCGACAAGTTCATATGCAGCATTTTGCTAGCTAATTTTGGCTTTCCGGCTAATAGATTCACAAACTCTTGCACTTGTATACTTGCGGCAATTGAAGTTGCAGTTGGAATAATTCCCTCTTCACAGCAACTCACTTCACAAAGCGGCTTAGAGGCAAAGCAATTGAAACACGGCGTTTTGCCGGGAATGATTGTTGACACCATGATTTGGTCACGAATGGCGCCACAATAAACCCACGGGATTTTTTTATGTAAACAAAAAGAGTTAATCGCTTTGCGGCTGGCATAATTGTCAGTGCAGTCAAGTACGACATCAACGCTTCCAATTAACTTAGCTGCGTTTTTTTCAGTTAGCAAGTCAACAATAGCAAGAAAGGAAGTGTTTTTGTGTGGTTTTAGTTTTTGGACTGCGGTTTCGGCTTTGAATTTGCCAACATCACTCTCTGCAAATAGTGGTTGTCGGCCGAGGTTAGAGGTTTCAACTACATCGGGGTCAATTAGCGTGACTTGTTTAACGCATAGTTGCGCTAATAGCAATGCAGCGTTACAGCCGGTTCCACCAACGCCTATAACCGCTACGCTGGTTTTGCGCAGCTTTGCATTTGCGCTGCCAATTACTTTACCTTGGCATACAAATTGAGAGTCAGTTAGTTGCATAGAAAATTCACGATAAACTCCATAGTTGATATTATAAGCTTTTAACTCGAATAAAAGTTATATGGCAGCAAAAAAAGAGTTAATTACCGGCAATATGACTGTTTCTGAAGTCGTGTTGAATTATCCCACTAGCGTGCCGATCTTAATGGCTTACGGGCTACATTGTTTTGACTGCGGCGGTGCAGAAATAGAAACACTTGAAGAAGGCACTATAGGTCACGGGATGTCGCAAGAAGAGCTTGACTTGCTTTTAATTGATTTAAACGAAGAAGCGCAAAAACAGGAAAAAATGAAAAAAGAAAATAAGAAAAAATAAGGAGAAAAAAAATTTAGTCACGTTTCTTTTTGGCGCCACGCCTGGCACCTTTTTCTTTAGAAAAGAAAAAGGGGCATGGCAATTACTTCGTCATCGTTACTTCCATTGACGAAACTTTTGTCATTCTACCGTCTTCTGATTTTAGTTCTTCTGTTGACAAATTGATGTCTTCGGTTTTGAGAGTTGGGATAAAGCGGTTCTTTACAATTTGAGTTACATCCACTAGTGCACTTATTGTTCTTCCGCGCGCTTTGGCTTTTACGCTACTTGCACCATTGTTAAATTGCGTTACAACTGCAATTACGTAGTTCATCACGCTTTTTTTCCCAATGTAAATAGTATTATCATTCGGGTCATGGCGCTGTCGTGGCTGAGTTGGAGCTTCGGTAAATTCTGGCATGTTTCTTGAAATCACCTATTGTTTTAATTGACCGATTTTGACTTTGATTAAGTAACTGGGATTTATAGGAAAAAACAAAAAAAGTTCAAAAAAGAAAAAAATAGATAAAAACAAAAAGAAAAAACGCAAGTTATGCTTTTTAGCCGCGTCTTGATGTTAAGTAAAGCAACACGTTTTTGAACAAGTTAGGTGCTTGTGCAGCTGCGGGGTCAAAAGCGAAGTAAATTACTTTTCCAGCTGGGAATGACTTGCCTTCTACAATCGCGTATAAATTGCGTTGGCCTGGGCCAGTGTCAACTTGTGCCAACACTTCAGAATTACTTGTAGGCGTAACGTCAACTACATCGCCAGCAAATGCAAAGTCTTTTTGTCCACTACCAAAAATTGGGTGGTCTGGGTTGATTATGCGGATTTGTCCAGTTGCAAAGTAAGTGCGAATTGGTTCCCTGCGAGGGGTTAATCCACCAATTTCAACTGGCATAATCGTGTTTAGTAAGCCAACTCCGATCCCCCAGCCTAGTACAGTGTTATCGTCACGCACGCGGGTACAAGCGTCGCCAATTACAATTAAAGAAGCGCCACTTTTTACGCGGTCAGTAACGGCTTTACGGAATTCCCGTTCACAATAGGGTTCTCCAGCTAGAATGATTACGTCTACTTGACGGGTTAAGAACTGCGCTCGGTCATCTAATTTTTGTTCGTAAATTGGGCGAACAGCTATTCCGCCTGCGCCTTGAAATGCTGAAGAGCCAATTAAAGCTTTTAATTCATCAGAAGGTTGGCCGAATACACCTACTCGAATGTCTTTAGATGGGACGATTTGATTTAAAACAGGGATTTGACTTGCGTCAATTATGTTAAACTTTGCAGCTAGAAAAACTGCTAGAATTGCAATTAAAATTAATGGAATTGCGCTTTCAGCGTGAAATCCAGATGCTTGGGGAGCGTATTGGCCTCTTCTCTTCACATAATCACCAGGTTAGAATTTACTATCTAAAATTCTATTATACTATTACTAGATATTCTTGCGTTTTCAGCATTTAAATACATTGTTCTCGAACTGCACTTCTTCGGCCTTTTAAAGCTATATTATAGTTTCAGCAGGTTACGAGGTAGTCAAATAGGTTGTCTAGAAAAGATTTGCTGTTAAGTGCTTCTAGTGGGAATGCAAAATATAAGATTCTGCCAATGTATTTCTTTTCTAGAATTGCAGGAAACGTTTCTTGCCCGTATTTGATATTTGCAAGTAAGTTTAAGTCATCGTTTTGGTTAACAACGGATAGTACACTACCCTGCGCAACTGGAATTACGTTTATTCCAGAGAGCAACAAGTGGTCGCGTATAACTGGAGTAAGCAACGTAGAGGAAGTTGCTGGCTTACTTCCAATGTAACCGCCTAAAAACTTATTGCCGAATTCGCCAAAGCCTTGTTGTGTACCGTAAGCTTCTTGGAACCAAGAGTAATAATCCTTACCAGTTTCATTGAACCAATTGAGTTTCGTTTGGTTAACTTGCCTTGCCTCTTCCAAGTCTCGCGGGTCAAGCGCCTGGTGAGACAATGAATCACTAGTCCACACTAAGCTCCCGCCACTATTTAGGTACTTTTCTAAAGCAGATAAAGCTCGAAATGAAACGGTCTTGTCTTTTTCAAGCACTATTACTTCGTACCTCGAGAGTAAACTAGGGCTAATATCTTCAAGCCGCACTAGCTCAGTTCGCAACGAAGGCCGAGTATTAGAAAGCGAGGTGACAAGCGCTTCTGGATCGCCAGCGCCATCAGGCCCATAGACAAACCCGACAACAGAGTGCTTTTGTTCAATATAAGTGCAGTAAACCCCTTGCCAGCCAGGGATAACGGTTGGGTGAATTACTTTGAATTTAGTAACAACAACTAGCAAAACAATCAACAGTACGACAAGTACCACTATGTGAGTTAAGTCCCTTACAACCGAAGGTTTGTCAACCATTATTACACGCTAGTTATTTCGCTCTCAAGTAATTTTAAACCATTTGCTGAACAAAACCGGGCACACAGGTTAACTCCCGCACGTCACGGCATACAACTAGAAGGATTAAAAATGTAAATCCTCTAAATTAGTATACAGGCGATTTACAAATGGCACAAGATAGAATACAAACTCCTTCAACAAGCGCGGGCTTAATGCGTTTCTACGATGAAACAACCTCATCTATTCAAATTGACCCACGAGTAATTGTCGCAGTATGTGTGGGCGTTATACTAATAGAATTAATACTACAATTTCTCGTAAGGTAAAGGGGGTATAATCAAACTTCGCCTAAGCTATTTAACTAATAAGAAGTAGCCTTTTCGTTTTTCTATTAATTCTCCACGTTCCTTCATAATTGCAACTACAGGCACTAGCTGCTGCATTGGCAACCCGCTTTCAGTTACAAGTTGAGCAAAGGTTTTTTCAACGTCCAATAATGGAGAGGTTTTTGCAGCAACTCGCGCATACAGTTCATTTGTAATTAAATAATATTTCTTGTCTGAGCCAAACGTGGCGATTACTTCACCTTTGCGTAGCTGTAGTTCAACTTTTTTAGACGCTTCACGGGCAGCGGCCTCAGTTGAAAAAACTTGCAAATCACTTATTTTCAAAACAGACTGCACCGCGGTTTTAACACGACTTTCTAGAAATTGCCGAGTTGCAAGAACCATTACTCCTTGCTCAACTTCGAAGAATTCCAAATCTGAATTTTCACTAAGCCCTAGCTTTTTGCATAAGTTGTCTGGAACAACAATTGCAAAAGAATTACCGTGTTTGAAAAGACGCATGGTACTATATGGAAGGCTAGGGAATTAATATTTTTCTAAGCAAATTACTTTCTCTTTTTGTTCCTTTTTTTACGCGAAATGATTTTGAAACACCGAAGCAGCAGTAAATGCTAGAATATGATACAACCGCAAATCATCGCCACGCTAATATTGTGTTTAATTCTATTTGCAAATTGCGCAAGTGCTTTTGCTGAATTAATTCCAAGCAGTGACTTCGCAGTTACAATTGACAAGGGGATTTATGTAAATTGCGGCGAACTAAACGGAATTGATAACTTTGAACGTGGCGCACTACAATTGGAAAAAACAGATGAAAAAGCAGTTTCTGCATATGGTGATTTGCAACTTGCATCTGCACTTGCTGCGCCAATAGTTCAAGTTTCAGTAAATATTATTTCACCAATTCTAGTACAAGGGCCAGCAAACTACCTATGCCTCGTTGCCTCAATAAGTAGTTTACAAAAATCACTCGATGCTGCAAAAGAAATAGCAAGGCAAATAGATGAGGAGTCAACTTCGCTTGAATTTGAAATCGGAAGTAACTTCACAGGTCCTGGTGCAAATGAATTAATTGCATTTAATGAAATAAACCACGGACAAGGTGAATTGGGAAAAACTGCTTTGCAACTCCAATCAGATTATAGCCAAAGCTTATTGCAAATAAACTTACACAACCCAAGCAAAACAGCCACCACTGCAAAGACACTGTTAGAAAAAAATGGCGGATTGCAACAAATGGAAAAGTTTTTGCAAACTTTAAAAAAAAGTAAAGACGAATTAAAGGAACTTGAAGACTCGCTTCTTGCACAGTTTGATGAGAAAGACTCGCAAACTAAAAATAAGATAGCTGAACTAAAACAACAAGATATAGGCCAACTGGGGGAAATTCAACTAATTAAATTACAATATAGCAACAACGCAATGGTTACAAAAGTAACTTCAATTGCAACTACCCCCGCTGGTTTGCTCAAACAAAGCGAAGTATATCAATCGCAAGGAGAGGCGCTTTATAAGTCGCTTGGTAAATACAAAAACTACGGCAGGGCGGCTAATAGAATAAACACTTTGGAAAAAGCAATTTCAAAAACTGCGCTTGCACAAAGTGCAGCTGACGATAGCTTAAGTGCAGCGCAAGGTATCGCTTTGCTTTTACAAGAAGAAGTGGACAACTTGCAAGTTGATGCAAAAAAAATTGAATCACCGTTTGGAAAACTAGCAATTGAACATTTATTTGACAAGTTTAAAACAGGAACAACTCTTGCGCAAGACATAATCAACTTAAACCAATTAGCAAGCGAATTAAAAGAGTTAATACAAGTTTACAATGGCACTATAACTGAACAGGATAAAACCGAATTACGCGTAGATATACGTGAAGTACAAAGAATTGCATTAAGCGCACAGAAACTTGGGCTTACGCCTGCATCTGAAATTTTCAAAAAACTCAGTGATACGTATGATTTAATTGAAAAGGCAAAAACAGGTGCTGATTTAATGAAACTAAAGCTTGAAACTCAACAAAACAAGAATCTGCTATTTTCGCTAATTGAACAAAAATACAATTACTTAAAAAACCAGTATAGCGACGCAACACAACTAGAGGAACAAAATATATATACTCCTTTAGAAGAGAATCAGCTAGATGATTTGCGTGATGTTTTTACAACTGACAAATTGCCAGAAAACATCGATTCAATTACAAAAATAGAGAATAGTTTAAAACAATTAATTCAAACCGGCCTTAAGCGAGTTGGACAAACAAACTCAACTTTGCCTAAAATAGTAAACACTAATGGAACAATAGCTGCAAATACTTCAACTGTGATGATGCCAGCCAAAAGCGCAGCGGTTACGCAGAACAACACAAGTATTGAAACAATTGACTTCAATGCGATTTCAGAAAAATTAAAAGAAATTGAAGAAAAAGGCACAAAGGCATTTTATTCGCCGGCAAAAAGTAAAAAAACGCTAGAAGAGATTAAGTTTGAAAATTTGCTGAAAGAAGCTCAAGCAAAAGCAAAGGAATTGATAAAAAATCCAACTAACGAAAAAGCGGAAGAAGTGAAAAAGAATTTAGAAGGTATGGAAGCAGTTCTTTCAACAGTTGAGAAAAATACTGAATTAGAAATTGCAATTGCAGAACAACGGGGCAATAATGTTGATGACGCAACAGCTAAATGGAAAGAAGGTCGGTTTATCGAAGCGCTGCAAGCCACTCCAACGGCAAAAAAAACTCAACTATCTGAAATAACTGGGCAAGTGGTTAAAACCGACGACTCAAAATTATGGGCCATTGGGATAAGCTTAGTGATAATTTTAATAGGCGCCGCGTATTTGTTTTACATGAAGAAAGATGAACCCGCTTGAAAACATACTAAACGTATTCGGCAAAAAAAAGCTGCCATTACATGAATTAAAATGGAAGATTCCAGAAGCTAGGCTTACTGCAGCGGTTGATGACATAGAAAAATATATCGGACTCTTACGCCGCAAAACCCGCTTTATAACCGGCGGCGAATTCCTAGATACAGTTTACTATAAAGAATATGGAGAAAACACTTATGCTTATTTCACTATACGCGTTGACTCTAAAACACAGCAAGAAAACTTATTGTTCGACGGCTACATGATTCAAGAAGAGGATAAACTGGACTTAGAAGTTGCAAGTGCTTACACTATTCAAAATTACTTGGAAAAACTAGGCTACAAAAAAGGGTTTGACCGCAGCTTAACGATTTGGAAATTCACAGCAGGCATAATCACCTTAACAGCTTATAGCATAGATGACTTTGGAGATTTTGTAGAAATTTCACTTCCCGGCACTAAGTTTGTAAAAGCAAGGGAAGCAACTGAACAATTTGCATTTAACTTATTTGAAAAAATCGGGATAAAAAAAGACGACGTGATCCCAACTGACTTGAACACATTGCAATTAATGCAAATGAAAGACAATGGAAAAGAAACTGGCGGAAAACTATTTTGAAAATATATAGATTAAAAAAAGCAATTTAAGAAAATAAAAACTTTAAAAAAATTTGACAGAAGTTTAAAGATAAAAAGAAAAAAGCGGATTATTCTTCTTCTTCGGTTTCTTCATCGTCGAAGTCATCATCTTCCCATTCTTCTTCGTCCCACTCTTCGTCATCTTTTTCGTCTTCTACATCTTCTTCTTTCTTTGCTGTTAACATTGGTACGATTATAGCCATAAATAAAATAACCTCGTGAGTACGTTATAACGATTAAAAGCTTATAAACCTTGCGAAGCGAGCCAAAATAATTCCTTTCCCCAGTTAACTTTTTCACCTTTTCGCTGTTTGATTGCTTTGAGTAACTTCGCTAGGGAAACGCGTTTCGTCGAGTTGATTTCTACAAAATTCTTCTTGTAAAAACGTTCAACTAAAATTGGAAAATAATCTTGAGCTTCTGCTAACAAATTGTCAAAAAGCTTTTCTCGCGCATAGTGGCGTTTTGCTAAACGTTTTTGTAAAACTCTAGGGTTACAACGTAAAATAACAACTAAATCGCAAGGGATTTTTATTTCGCAAGCTAAGTGGCCGTCTAAAACAAAGTTCGTTTTATTTTTTAGTGATTTTTGCAATACGTTTTGCAACTTTTTCAAGTCAATTTCAAACTCACGAGCGCTAGTTTTTTTTAATACGGCAAATTTTTTTGCAATCACATTGAGGTCAATGTATTCACAGCGCAATTCAGCCGCGAGTTCTTTAGCTAGCGTTGACTTACCTGAGCCAGGTACACCAGTAATTACTATTTTCATGTTTCTTTCCTCAATTTAAGCAATTTCTTCAACTCTGCAGATGGGCGCCAATATTCGACGTCGTAAATATGAATTCTGTCATCCGCCCCAATAAAAAACTGCGGGTCGTCTTCATGTCCATTTTTAAAAATATCTCTAGGTATAATTCCAACCTCGCGCAATTTATCTATAAATTGCCTTACTCGCTTAAGATGCTGTGAGTTATGCATAGCTAAAATTGTAAATGGTTCGCCTAAGGCATTTACACCATGGCCCTCTATTTTTAGTGGAATAGCTCGATAAAAAACATGGGGCGAAGTGTTTGAACTATAATGTACCGCAAGTGGTTCCTCTACAGTTATATCGTGGAAACCATTTGCCTTTGCAACTTGATTTGCAAACCTCGCTACTTTTGCCTCGTTCACTGCGGATAATGCCCCCACTCCCGTCCAATACAAGCTTTTGCGTACAAAGTGTTCATTTGGCAAAATGCGGCTCTTGAAACGGTGTACTCTACCGCTTAACGCGCCTATTAGCTCTAAATTAGCAGGATCAAAATGCTTGGCTTCGAACTCGTGCCCCGGAAGAACAGCTACGGTTACTCGTTCTTTTCCTTTTCCGAAACGCTTTACTTCAAGCGAACTGTTTTTGGCCATGAGCTTTAAACGCGATGGAGTTTAATAATATATGAAGACAGTTCGACAAGACGGAGATATAGGCTGTAGAGTAGCCGGGTATCGCAAAACTTATCGGCAAAGGCAAAGTACGTTTTTTTCTATTATAAGTTTTGTCTTAACTTTTCGTATTCGTCTCTTGAAATATTTACTTGGCGCAGTATTTCTAGAGTTAACCAAGACTTATCTCTTCATTTCCATGTAAAGGAACCGTTGTTTTTCTTCCATCTGAATGTATATATCTAACATGACTTCCGACTTGGTGCACTTTTTGAAAGCCAAGTTGTTCAACTAGTTTGCACATCTTCTTGCCGGAAATAGGAATGAGTCTAGTCACAGTAAATAGAAATTAGACTTGCACTTGAACTTTTTGCAATCCGATAAATTTAAGGGTAGGTAAAGGTAAAGTTTCGGCTTCTAGGCAAACTTGAATGGCTTCTTTTACACGTTCAAGAGCTTGTTGAACTGTTTTTCCTTGAGTTGCACAACCTTTAAGGTCTGGAACTTTTGCAATAAACCAGCCGTTCTCATCTTGCTCGATTAAAACTAAGAAATCAAATACTTTTTTGGCTTCCATAATAATTTATAGTCGCCCCTCGACATTTAAATCTAATGTAACGTGACAACAAATTACTTACTTCAATCTCGTGCTGTCTAGGTTCATTGGTGCTCTTGCGTCAATGTGCATCATTCTTGACAAGGAGCGGGATAAGTCATCGCATTTTGCCTCGTCACCATGAATATTTATGATGCGCGATGGTTTTGGACGCAAAGCGCGAACGTATGCCATTAGTTGGTTTCGGTCACTGTGGCCTGAAAAAGCGTCTGCGGTTTCAACTTGGAGATTAACTTTTAATGTATCGAGTTTGTTTTTGTCGTTTATAACTGGCACTTCTTTTGAACCCATTTGGATTTTTCTTCCAAGTGAAGTTGCGCTTTGGTAGCCCACGAATATAATTGAATTGCGCTCGTCGTGTGCAAGTAATTTCAAGAACTCTACGCTGGATCCACCGGTTAACATTCCACTAGGTGCTAGGATTACTGCCGGGTCATCGGATTCTGCAATGTCTTTTCTATTTTTTGGCACGACATTTGAAAATAATGGTTTGTCAAATGGTGAATCGTTTTGCAATATGCGTCGTTGAATGTTGTGGCGTAAATACTCGGGGTAAACCGTGTGTATGCCGCTTGCTTCTTTTGACATGCCGTCGATGTAAACTTTTAGCCCCATGTCTTCGCGGAATTGTTCTTCTAATATCAACATTATTTCTTGTGATCGTCCAACTGAAAATACTGGAATTAGTACTTTGCCGCGTCGTTCCATTGTTTGTCGGACTACTCTTGCAATTTTTGCTGCTCCTTCTTCAATTGGAGGCTGCATGTCGTGACTGCCGCCGTAGGTTGATTCCATTATCAAAGTTTCAACGCGTGGGAAGCGAGTATCAGCCGGGTCAAGTAACTTTGTGCGGCCGTACTTGAAGTCTCCGGTTATAACTAAGTTATGCAGCCCTTCTCCAACGTGCAAATGCACTTGGCTGGAGCCTAGAATGTGGCCAGCGTTGTAAAACGTAAACCGCACTTCAGGCGTAACATCAGTTACTTCACCGTACTCGCGAGTAATCGTATGACTGAGCATCTTCTTGATGTCTTTTTCACCGTATGGCGAGCCTTTTCCTTCGCCGTTCATTACGTTTATACAATCTTGCAATAACAGCACGGTTAAGTCACGTGTAGCTGGCGTGCAATATAATGGGCCTTCATAGCCGTAAGCGTAGAGGAATGGAATAAAGCCAGAGTGGTCAAGATGCGCGTGAGTGAGGATAACTGCGTCGATTTGGTCAAGTGCCATACCCATTGAGTTCAAATAAGGGTACATGCGCGCTGGGTCTGAACTGTCAACATTTAACCCACAGTCAACTAAAATGTTACTTTTTGGAGTTTGTAATAGCGTGCAAGAGCGGCCAACTTCCCTAAATCCACCAAGAGCAGTGACTTTAACCCAATCGCATGGCATTGAAGGAACAAGCATTTTTTTGCCGAGGTTAACTAAGAATTTTTTTCTATCTTCGCCAGCATGAAGCAAAGAAGCACGAATTGCCCGCACTACTTCACTTGGGCTAGTTGGGGAACGTAGAACGCGGGGGTTCCAGCCAGTTTCCAACACGATGCTTTTCAACACAAGGCCCCCTTTGCCAATTACTACGCCTGGCTTGTGTGCTTCAATTACAACTTCGTTAAAAGCAGTGTCGAATTTAATTTCGTTGATCCCAGCATCTGGTGGAACCAATGCTTTGATTTTGTTAAGCGCCTCTTCGGGTGGCAACAAGACAGATGAATCTGAACGAAGCGTAATTTTTTTCCGGACTCTACTTGCTAATTTCGTCAACAAGTTTCGGTCTTCGTAAAACGCTTTGATGTTTTTTAAATAAAGTACAACTTGGGGACCTTCAACTTCACATTTGGTTAACTCACATTGTTTCGGCAGCACTTCTTCTATTGCGGTTTGCATTTCTTTCAAGCTTGAAAATTGTGATGTCATTTTTATACAAATACCTCTAATTATGAAAATTACTTACAGTAAACGTTGCGATTTTCTTATTGTTTTTAAAACCTTGGGAGAAAAAAATGGAATTCGGTAACTTACTTCTTTTTTAGGAGGGTTTCAATTTCGTCTTTTGAAAGGCGTTTAGCTGAATCAGAAGTTATGACAATTACATCTACTCCTTCGCCAGTTGCACTATCGCGCTTCATAGCTGCGTTTATAGCTTTTGCTGCAAGGCGAACTGCCTCGTCGCGGGTTAAATTCTCCTTATAGTATTCATCTAGTAAGCCGTAAGCAGTTATGCTGCCTGAGCCAGTTGAAACATATGCTTTTTCTTGAATTAAACCACCAAACGGGTCAAGGTCAAACAACGCAGGCTGTGAATCATAACCAGCTACTATTAACTGAACCATGTACGGGAAGTATTTGTTTCCTTGTAACACATTGGCTAATAGAGTGCCTGCAGATTGCACTGACATTGTTTTTCCTTTTGCATAACGGTATAGTTCAAGTTCAGCTTTTAGTAACCGGACTAATACTTGCGCGTCTCCCACGCCACCTGCAATTGTCATTGCCATTCTTTCACCGACTAAATGAACTTTGTCTACTTCTTTAGCTGCAATAAAGCTACCCATTGTTGCGCGTTTGTCAGCTGCAACAATCACTCCCTTGTCAAAGATTATTCCAACAGTAGTTGTGCCTTTTAGTGGCTTGTATTCAAAACTAGAAGTATCCTTAGCAATGCTAGAAAGCACGCTCGGAGTAGCGATGAAAGTTGAGAAAGGAAGTGAATTTTCCATTAGTTGAGATAACACCTTTTGCTTATTATTTTTTGCTTATGCATCTTAATTTTGTAAGTATATTGCCCAGCTAAGCTAATTTTGGATAATAATTAAAATATCGAAAACATCGCGAGGGTTTAAAACTACTTAAAAAATAATTTACGTAAAAACGGGATTGCCATAGTGTATATCTACGGCAACCTATTTAAAAGTAATCCCCAATTGTTCGACAACCGTAATGACTAAATTACACGATTTTATTCCAAAGGTAACTTGTCCTTTGCATATTCCTCTACGATTTTAAGCGTCTTAACTTCATCAAGGTGCGCAAGAAGCATTGCAATCATTCTTCCTTTTGAACCAAAGTAACCTTGTTTTAAACACGTATCACTGTCAACTTCTATTTTTGCCTCTTTGAAATCCACTTCATAAAAACTTCGAACTGAGTCGCCGAGAAATTGTTTTGCAATTGCGTCTATTTTCGCAAGTGGAGTTTTTAATTGTTCCACGATTTTGAATTTATAGTCAATCGTCTTGCCTGCTAATTCGGGGTTGAAGTCAACTCTGACCCTGCCGCCAGAAACGCTTTGTACACGCGCTTGCATGTTGTCAAGTTCAACAGGCATTCCCACAACCGGATCAATACCTTGGCGTCGGAATAATTCCATTGGAACAAGCCGAACTAAATCTGGATTGCGTTCACCGTACCCTTTTTCAGGAGGAATAGTTACACTCACTTCTTTTTCAAGCTCTGCTTTTAGCAATGCTTCATCTAAACCAGGTAACACTTGTTTTTGACCAACTGCAACTATCAGCGGTTTTGATGGCTTTTCAACTTGTTGACCATCGATATACGCAACGTATTCAAGCTTAACTAATGAACCATTTTCAACCATATTTACACAAATCAACTCCTAAATTTTACTTTTATTCCACGCGTTATTTTTGCTTCACATCGACTTTAACGATTTCACCTTGATCAACCGACGCTCGGACAAGGAACGAAAGGGTTTGGTCAATTGATGCATTGCGATAAACCAACGCCGAGAAATTCGCAGGCAACTCAAGCGAATCACCGGCATTAATCACAACTGGAATTACAATTGCTTCTTTGAAAAATTCAGAGTAATTTAAATCCGGCGCATCAGCAGCTGAATTAAAACCAACTACATATCTAGTGACAGGAAATTGTAAAGACACATTAAGTGATTTAAACGCTTCTTGCACCGCATTTTTATCAGAAAAGTTTGCAACCACAGTAATTACAACGTTGCTGCCAACTTGTTCAACTGATTTTACAAACGATGCATTAAAAACTGAAACATTTAGACTCGAATTAAGCACAACCACTTGATCAACGGGTTCAAAAGCTTCTTGAGAAATATTTTGGAAACCAACTGGCTTAGCGAACCTATTCTCCCAAGGTATTTCAACAACCGCTATTTGCCTGCCAGTAAACGAAAGGATTTTGCCATCTACATTCAATTCTTTTGTTTGAATTGGCAAAGCAGGTTGCTCTAGAATAACTGAATCAGGACGAATTTTGCCGTTACTATCAAGAACTAACCGCATACGCAAGTCAACAACGTTTCCAGTTACAACTGAATTATTATAAATAAGCCCAATTGCACCACGACCAAGTGAATCCACATAAGAGTCAAAAGACTGCTTGGATAAGTTAAGCGATTTTGAATTATTGGAAAGTAAAACCAAGTGCACAGACGATGCATTAAACATAACCGTTGCCTCTCGGTAAAACGCAAAAGCCCGGCTATTGCTCACATTGCTGCACAAACTGGAAACCGATCGCGAAAAGCCTTTGACAATAGACTCATTTAAAACAGAATTATTAACAAACCGCGCTAAGAAAAGCGAAGAATTCTGCACGTTGCCGACTTTAACCGGCTTACCTAAAACATTTGGAAAATCAGGAAACGCAGTAGCATCAACTCCACAAGTGAAAAATACAGTTCCAGTAAAGCTGCTTACAACAAAGGGATCAAGCGAACTGCCGACATACTCACCTTGCGTTATCGAAGATAAAGCCCCGCCAACATTAGCGCGATTATCAGAATTAGCTTGCGGGTTAAACATGTAAACAACAAAAAGCTCCAACACAAAGACGACAATCAAGAGAATTGCAAATCCCTTGAACAAATTACCACGGTTTAAAAACGACATGTGAATACCAACAAATTGAATTAACTAGATTCTCGACAAAAACAACAATATAGACAAACTATAAGCAAACCAGCAAAGTGCTAGCTGAAATTTTAAAGCAGATATAATTAAGCGTCAAAGCAGTTTAAAAAAACTACGTTTAGAACATTAAAATAAAAAAGAAAGAGAAAAAAAGAAAAAAGAAGCAAAAAGAAAAGAGAAAAAGAAAGACGAAGGCTTTTGGAAAAGCCTTTGTCCTCAATTTAACTTAACTTAATTTGGTGACCAAGACGCTAGGAAGCCAATTAAAGCTTCTCCTGCTGCCTTAGTGTCTCCTGCAGTGAAACCTGCGACACAGAGCTTGTTGCCCTCGACTTTAACAAGTGCATCTCCGGCTGCGCCAGTTGCAAGAGCACCACATTCAGTCATACCAGCTGCTACTGAGTTGACAAATGGACCACCAACTACAATTAATGGTTGAGTTGCTGATGCATCACTGTCAAGCACAACTAGAGGCTTGGTTGCTGTGTTCAAGTTCACTGGGATAGCTGTACCAGTTGCGCCTGCTGCTGCAGCACCTGCTGGCAATGTTACGGTTACACCTGCACCAATATCACAAGCTGTTCCAGGAGTACAAGTCACTGTTGGACTTGTGCTGCTCGCGGCAGCGCCGGTTAGCTTGCTTAGTACGTACACTCCTTTTCCAAGGCGAGTTGCGTACTTGAGGGTGAATGAACTTGCGCCGTATCCACCTGATTCAATACATGAACCTCTTGCACTACAGTAAGGTACTTCAGAATTGAATGCAATTCCGAATGCGTTTGCAGTGTAGTTAAAGTTCTTGTTGGTAGTTGTACCATCTGCAGTTGCGTCCCTGAAGTTACCTGCAGCGCCTGCTGCGGAGTCAAAGAGGTAATACGTAGTCCATAAACCAGATCCGGTGACTGTGCTTGTACTTTCGTTAGTCACTTCAGGAATCTGAACATATAGCCTAGTGTAGTTCCAGCCATAAATATGACCATCAACACTGTCTATACACTCATTACCAGGGCCACCGCCACCACCGCACCTTAGGTCAAAAGTTACGTTGATTCGGACATTTGTGTCTGACCCGCCTCCAGATGCATAGTAATACAACGGAAGACCAACGGTCAAGTTAACGCCGTTAGTTGCATTGTAAATGGTCCTAGTGATAGTATCTCCAGTTGCATTTACCCATGTTCCAGACGAGTTTTGATACACAACATATCCCGTGTAGTTACTGTTAGACCCGCTGCTAGTCTTGTTCTTGGTTATCAAATTAACACATTTTACGTTTTCAGTTCCAAACCTAAATGCATCACTTCGTTGAGAACAGAACTTAAGAGCATCCCACTCACCAGCAGTGCCTCCAATAGTGGCTGAGAATCCCTCATCTTCACTAACGGTCAAAGAGTCAAAGTCAGCTGGCTTTAAGTCAGAGCCTCTGAATTCAAGCGCATAACCCGTATTAGAAGTTAACCCATTGACCAATGTGAACTTGTCACCTGGCTTGGCTTTGATATTACCAGTTGATGGGTAGATCCAATTGTTATTGTAAATCCTCAAATCAGACAAACCTTGAGTTCCTGACCTGTTGTTCGAGTCAAGTGCTGCGTACCAGTTTGGATAGAGGTTTTGTTCAATTGTGCTGTTGGACAACGTGATTGAGTCAGAGTAAGCTGACACTTCACAAGTGTTAATTGCCCCTGCTGCTGCAGAGTAACCAATTGAACTTACTTTAACGTAGATGTTTCCAAGTTCAGTTATTTTAATTGATGCACTGTCTCTGTCCCTTGTTTTTAGGACTGTGCGGTTCGTTGCATCTGAAATTACTATATTACAAGATGGCAGTGAACTCGATCCAGCCGGAGCATTGACTTGGTCAACCTTTATTGAGAACGGAGTGCCAGCAACTGCGGTTGATTCGCCGACTTTGAGTGTCTTTCTCACTAAATAGCCTTTTCCAACAGTCATTGAGCTAATTGCACCAGCCGCGCCAGTCATTACTGCACCTGTAACTACCCACGGGTCACCAAGAACGCTAATTGTAGTTGGTGCAGAGGTTGCGTCTATTTTGTCAGACGAGTCACAAGTCGAATATGGCTTTGAGGTGTCAGCACACATTGGAAGTGCAGATGAAAAAGTTGTCCTCCACATTCCTTCCATTGTATTTCCAACATAAGAATCTAGCTGGTCATCATATTGAGTTTTTGAGAAAACTTCCAAGTATTGACGTTGTGTTGAAGATGTTGAAGATGAACCAGTAACAACAACAGTTGCTTGTGGTCCAAGTACGTTCCAGTCAGAGTCGGATACTTCTTTCCAAGTTTGTGGAAGTCCAGCGTTGTAAGCGGCTTTGCCAGTTGACATGTTCAATGCATTGGAACCAGTTCCACATCCATTGTTGTCAAGGTTGTCGCTTAACCCAGTTGTACATGCGTATTCATTTGCAGCAACTGCGGTTGCTGGTCTTGAGACATTTAGCACAACTGCAGTTGTTCCAGCAGTGCGAGTACCTGCACCTGTTGAGACTGCGCC
Organism: Microcaldota archaeon; assembly: GCA_023247085.1. Classification (GTDB taxonomy): domain Archaea; phylum Micrarchaeota; class Micrarchaeia; order Norongarragalinales; family UBA8480; genus JAHFHC01. The sequence goes on from JAHFHC010000004.1 coordinate 29,443, forward strand.
TGTCTTTGTATAAGCTTTATTTGCTAGTGCGGCAGCGACGTTAGCTGCTACTACTGCGTCGGATACTGCAGCTGTAGATCCAACTACTACTTGTACGTTTGGTTCTCCGTTCGAGTATAGGGTCGGTACGAAGTTGCCCAAAGTGCTGTCGACTGTTGTAGCTGCGCCTGCGAATGCAGTTCCTAGTAAGGCTGCACCTGCTGCAACTACTACAACTTTCTTTATATTCAAACTATTCATCTTTTTCACACACCTCAGTGGTCGATTCGTGGTTTATTTTTTTGTTATATAGTCTTTTTGTTTTCCCGGTTTTGAAAAAACCTTCACTGTTTTGAGAGCATATTGCCTCAACTCAGGTACAAACACGATCGGTGGGAAACCTTCCAAAGGCTATATCGCTATGGATAAATGCATAAAGGGTATTTAAACCTTGCCAAAATCGTCAATTGTCTTAAGCCCATTCGGCAATGCGCAAAGGAGTATGAAAGGTTCATACTTCTTGGGAAACATAGAAAAACGCCGAGGCGCTAAGTCACTATTAAATAGGCATGGGGAGGTTATTAGTTGCATGGTTGAAGCTGCTGGAATCGCGTGGTTTCCGTTAGATACTGGGACTAAAAGTATAATCGTTGGACTCCTATTATTAGTTATAGCTATAGTTGTGTTGTGGAAGCTGCGTCATTTTATTGTTAATTCGCTATTAGGAGTAATTGCCTTGTTTTTACTGCAATTAATTGGCATCAGCATACCAATCAACATAGTGACCATGATAATCGCAGCGGTGCTTGGCCTTGTGGGGGTTGGGTTAATGGTGTTGTTGCACGTGCTTGGAGTTAATTTCGCATTTTAATTAAACTGGCGCACCACCCACTCTGTGAGAAATAGCATAACTTATACTTCACCCACTCGTGCCTGAAAGGGCTAAAGCCTTGGTTTTACCGGCACTCGTGTTCCTGCAAGGCGAAGTGTAAGGCTTTAACAAAGCAACTAGCATTCATCCCACGCCTGAAGGCGTGGTTTTCTGCTTTGTTAAATAAAAACTAAGGTTATTTTTGTTTTTTGGGAGCGGGTAGTTTGACGTAGTATACGTCTGCATCTGTTTTGAGTATTACGGGGTCGCCTTTGAATAGTGCAGCGACGTTTAATTCGTATGAGCCGGGTTCAAGTACTTTTATGTTTTCTGGCCCATCTTGGTCAATTACAATGACTTTGTTTTTGCTAAGTTCAATTAATTGTTCTGGAATTTGAATCGTTGAATCTTGTTTTGTTTCGTCAATATTGGCTTTTTCTTCGGTTTTGAACTTTATAGGCGCAAAGGGGGCGTCTGTTTTAACAAAGTAAAATATGCGCGAGCCACAACTGCACCCGTTTAACACGCTTTCAGATTGGTCTGGGAGAATTTGGTTGCATTTAACGCAAGAATGTGGCATGAAAAATAGAAAGCAAAGAAAGGATAAAACGTTATCGGCCAGTTATGGCCAGTTGCGCACTAGTGCGTTTAGTTGGCGTATTATTTTTGCGTTAACAAGTTGAGTTTGTTTGGGTCTTTTTTTATTTGTTTGACGATTTTTGATGGCCCGACAACAGTTAACCCGCTTGTGCGGCCGCCTAGTAGTTTAACTAAGTGGGATTTTATGTCTAGTGCAGCTGAGCCAAGTGTGGCGATTTCAATGCCTGCAAAGTTTTTGTCAACTTGTTGCATTGTCAGTTGTATTAATTGTGCTTCTTCGCTGGAAGTTAGAGGTTGTTCTAGTACGACTATTTTGTCTCCTTTTTTCACTGCAGTTAGTATGTATTGTAGTTTGTCTTGGTTTTTGCCAAGAGCGTTGTTTGATAGGAATTCAATTGCAATCATGGTGACACCTTTTTGGCAATTTCTTCATATAGCTTTGGCATATTTTCGCCATTTAATGCAGATACTGGTACAACCGCATGTTGTGGAAATGCTTCTTTTATTTTATCTGACCGGGATTTCTTGAGGTCCATTTTGTTAGCGACGATTATAACTGGTATTTTACGTGCTTCGAGGTTGGCTAGTATCGTGATGTTAACTTGAGTGAAGGGGTCTTTTGTTGAGTCCATTACAACTAGCGCTGCGTCGACGTGTTCAAGCCACTTTATTGCTTCTACGATTCCTTTTGTTGCTTCTTTGGCGCGTTGTTGTGCATCTGCTTTGTTTAGCCCGTGTTCTATGAACTCACGGTAGTCAACTTTTGTTGCTATTCCCGGCATGTCAAGTATGTTCATTGTCAATATTTTGCCGCCGGCTTTTATAGCAACGCGTTCTTTTTTCTGTACTTCACGCGTTTCGTGTGGAATTTCTGAAACGCTGCCAAGTGGTTGGCCAGTCCAGTCCATGCAAATTCGATTGGCGATGCTGGATTTACCTGCGTTTACTGGGCCGTAGATGCCTATTGAAAAAGATTTTTTCGCGCTGAAAAAACCTAGGAAGAAATTGAAAATGTGTCGCCACGCCATAATTGTGAAAAAAACCCCAAAATATTTTTTAATTTGTTTACTTGTTTTTAGTCTCAACGAATGGAAACTTAATAAACTTACACTTTGTCCGGCAAAGTGTAAGACTTTCAGCAAAAACGCCTGACGTTTTTGACTGAGTCATCGAGCTACGCTCGATGCTATAACGAAGCTGCTTCGTTAAATAAACTTACACTTTGCCGATGCGTTTACGATTTACGTGCAAGAAGCTTTTCGTAAAGCACGGGCATTACAATTCGTTCAATTGTTTGTCCCCAGAAGTAGATTGAAGAAAAGAAGGAAAGACCTTGTCGCGCAATTGCGCCACTGATTATTAAGTTAAGGCAAAGCGTGTTTGCAACTAGCAGGAGAATAAAACTGAAAAGGTTTGGATTCGCGGTTTTGTAGTATAAGTGAGTGAAGGCGATTACAATTATTAGATTTAGTGCAAGGGTTGCGTTTTTAGCTGTTTCATTACCGAGGAACAAAAAAAGCACGAAATTGATAATAAAAGTAGTGAGAACTGCAAGAAAGCTGTATAGTAATGTGGTTTTCATCGTTTCATCACTTTTTTGCTCTTGGTTTTTTTGTTTTTTTTATTTTGTTGATTCTGTTTTGTTTTTTATCCTTAATTATTTTTTAGTTCTTTAGTTTTCTACTCTTGGCGCTAGATAATAGGATAGTTTTGCTTGGCCCACTGTGAATGATATTTTTACTGGTGCGTTTGTTTTGAGTTGGAATTCGATTATCGAGTCATCTGGACAGGATTTAGTCATGTTGTCTAGGTACTCAAATGGAAACATTGCACGGCAACTGGCATTTGAAGTGAGCTCGGCTAAGTTGGGTGCATTTTTGTTGTTTTCAATGCGTAGGTCTCCGCTGTCGCCTTTTGCTTCTATTATGAATTTATCTGCATCTGCGGTGATTGTAACGTGGCTTGACAAGAGGCCGGCATCTTTGAGCATTTCTTTTAGTGTGCCCCCGCGCATTTTAATTGTGGTGTCGAACGGGATTTTGGGTTCGCGTGGAGCTGAAACATTCAAGTCAATTAGGGGTAATCGGATGTTGCGTTTTCCGTTTGGTGAGATGAATTCAAGCACGCATTTTGCTTCTTTTTCTTCTGTTGTTAGGATGAGTTGTTCGTCGCTTCGGGTTCTGCCTAGGATTTTTAGGAAGTCAACTAGGTTGAGGCCAAGTGTAGCTTGTTCTGCTTCAAATTCTTTGAAAACTGCTTTTGGCATTAGGTAATCAACCATTGCGATTTGACTTGGGTCCATGGCGCGCAAGTGTAGCCCGTTTTCGTTTACTTCAAAGAGCCCTTCGTCTACGAGGTTTACAACTGCTTCAATAGATTGCTTGAATTGTTTAGCGTCGCCAATAACTAGTTTCATGAAAAAAATAACACCCTTGAAAATATTGGCAGGGCAACAATAAAAAAGGAGTCGTTATGACTTCGTTTTTTATCAGCGTAAACCACAGTTTGAGCATGCGATTATTTTATGAGTAAATCGCATCCGCGTGGTTCTTGGAACTGCCCGGCTAAAAATAAGCGCAAGTACCCGATTAGTGGGATTCTGGCGATTTGTTTTCCGTGGATTTTTTCAGGTAATACAACATCAAGGCCTGCTTCTTGGTCTACTACCGGGTTATTGTCTCCTTTTGTTAAGTACGCTATTTTTCCAGTTTGGGAATTGTTTATTGCTAATACCGCACGGTGAATTACTAAGCCCGCTGTGCTTGATTCAAACACAATTATGTCATTTGAACTTACTTCGTTGCGCAGTACTGGAATTGTGAGTACGGAAGTTGAATTGCGGAGTGTTAAGTTGGCACTGCAAGATATTTGTGAGTCGCCTTGGCCGCGTCGCCACATTGTGCAATTAGTTTTGGTTAGTTGGATGTTTGGAGATTCACCACTATACCGGACAATGGGCGCAACGTATTTGTCGTTGCCTTGTACGATGACTAAATCTCCGCGGTTTAGCACGTTGTTCATGCTGCACGATGTGACTACGTCTAGTGGCGATTGAGTGTGCAGTAAAGCCGATAGTATTAGCCAGGCTATTGCTGCGCCTGCAATTGCATATATTATTTCTAGTAAACTGTTTTTTCCTTTTTGTTTTGCGCCACTGATGAAGTCAAGCGATATATACGCGAGGAAAGCACCGATGCACAGTATTGCGGCTATGGGTTGTAGGGTTATCAGGTAAATGATGAAAAAAATAATGCTCAGAATCGGCACGTAAACGTTTGGCGACTTTGGATTTATTTTCAATTCCATTTTGTGTCAGTTTTATTGGCGTTTTTTTAAATTTCGATTCCCGCTAGTTGAAGGGTTTGTAGTTCTTCTAGTGAAATTGGTTCGCCTTGTTTGAATCGTACAAGTATTTCTAGTGCTTTTTTCTTCACTGATTGCATTTGTTGTACGATTTTTTGTTTTGCTTCGGCATTGTGTTGTTGTTCTTTTTGCTGGCGTTGTTTTTCTTCTTGTTGATATTGTTTACGGCGAATTTGTTCGTCTTCTCGTTCAACTGCAGTTAATTGTTTGAGGGTATTTCGTTTTTCGTCTAGTTTAGAAAAAGCTTCGGGTAAATGTGTTTGAAGTTCTTCTGCTTGTTTGAAAAGCAAAAGCATTGCTTGGTGGTGTGATTCGCTTTTAGCTGCGTGTGATTTAAGTTCTTTTACTTTTTCGCTTAATTGTTTTCTCAATTCACGCAAAGCAGCACGCAGACTTCTACGCTCTTGGAATTTTGGCTCGAGTTTTGCTAGACTTTTAAGCTTTTTAGATAAGTCAGTCATTTTGCGCGAGATTGTTTTTTCACGTTGTGTTGAATAGTTAACATGCAGCGAATATTCAAGTGCTTGTATTTCCGCCTTAATTCGATCTGGAGAAGAAGATGCATCTGTTTTGTCAAGCTCGGCTTCTAAGGGTTTTAGTATAGTGTCGGTTTCAGTGATTTGTTTTCGAATTGTCTCGATTTGATTTGCGATTTGTTTTACTTCTTTGTTTTCAGCATCGCGGTTGTTTTTTTCAGTTTCTGCTTTGTCAAATAATTCGCGTAGTTTTGTAAGGCTCTGCGCATTTTGGTGCCGGATAGTTGTGACTTCGTTTACAACTTGTTCTTTGTCGACAGATTGTCCTGGTTCAGTTGGCATTGAAAATATTTTACCTTTTTGGCAACTTTGCGCGATATCCTTTGCACATTATACGCTGAACATATTATTACATAATGCTAAGCGCACTGGTTGTCAGTATTTAGTTTGTAGGTGCAGAAGTTGTTGTGGCGGTTGCTTGTTCTGGTGGGACTTCGAGTTCGATTTCTGCAATTATTTCATCTAATTCAGCGCGTTGTTTTTCTAGCACTTTTTGAATGCGTTTTATGCGCTTTTGGTTTAGTGCAATTTCACGATATTTACGCGCAGCAGAATTAAAATGTTCAATTGAAAGAGTAAAGTATGGCTCCTTGTCCATCGTATCTGAAATGTCTGCGAGTATAGTGCCTAGCAGTACATTAGCCCCTTCTTTTACTTCTTTTTTCAGTTGGTGTTCAGCTTTTAAGTTACCTTTGATTATTTTAACTACTCGCGCATTTGGAAATGGCAAGTGTTCCGAGTCTTCATCTTCTGAACCTTCTGCGTCTTCAATCTCCGATTGTGGAAGTGGTTGTTCTTGTACGTTTTGGCTTTGATCTTCAGTCATGTTTAGTAGATTCACCTGTAAATAGTAATGAAAAATAACTAGTGACAAATATAGGGCTTTAGTGGTTTTTAAGCCATGTGGTCATTTGATTATTTGTTCATTTGACGAGTAACAAAAAGATTTTCCGCTTCCTAGCATTTTCGGGATTATCAGTCACAATAGTCGTTTTGAACCCAACATTTTTGAACAACCTACCTACTTGCAATAGTTCGTTTTCGCTGGTCGGATAAAACTGTACAACTGCTTTTCCCCCTTTTTTTAAGTGATTCCAAAACTCACTTGCCACTTTACTAGCTTCGTCAACTTCTTTTGCAGTAACCCACTGGAGCACGGAAATTGAAACAATTCCATCTACAGTTTGTTTAAATGGAAATTTACGAATGTCCCCGAGTTCGGCGTCGAATCCATTTTTCTTGCATAGTTTTACGAAAATTGGAAGCGCGTCAAACGCAAGCACGTTATAACCTATCTCGTGCAATATGGCCGTTGAAAAGCCAGCACCACAGCCAGCATCAATTACAGTTGAACCAATTGGAAGTTGCATTAATTCAATTGCACGCAGGGTTAAACCCTCTTGGATTTTTCTCATGGAATTACTTGCAGCATAGCGTTTTGCTTCGGTTTCGTTATAAAAATCTCCTAGTGTTTTTTCATCTTCTGGGCGAATGTGAAAAGATTTCCAATTTGAACCAGATAAATTAGATAAACGCAATGTCTTCATACCTCACTCCGAATTTGTGTGGAAAATATAAGCCGGGTTCAACTGTAAAACACATTCCACTTTTTAGTTTTTCAATTTCGTTGATTCGCCTATGTCCATCGTGAACTTCAAGGCCAACACCATGACCTAAACTTAAGCCAACATCAGCATGCGTATATTTAGAAAAACCACATTCTGCTAGTACGTTTATCGCCGCTTGACCTGCGAGTTTCCCGTTGTTTTCTTTTTCTGCAATTCGCTGCGCTTGTTTTTGTGATTCGCACACGGCTTCCATTGCATCTTTGATTTCTTTGTTGCTCCCCTCATAGAACACAGTTGTGTAGTCAGCACAGTATTGTTCGTACTTTGCACCGACGTCTATTAGTAGTGGTTTTGAAAAGTCTACTTTTGTATTGTCAGTTGCGCCGTGGAATACGCTTGTCTTTTCACCGCTTTGTACAAGTGGCGTAAATGAATCTAAGCTCGCGTTTTGTTCTCTTGCCTTGGTTTCTATTTTGCCCGCGATTTGGCTTTCGGTCAAACCTTGCAAGTTTTGTTCAAGTGTTTCTGCAACTGCGTTTTTTGTTATATTTTGGGCGGTTTTAATTAGTTCGACTTCTTGTGGCTCTTTTATTTCGCGTAACTCGAGAAAATATTTAGTGAAATTTATTTTTTCGTAAGTTGTTTTTTCAAAAGCGTAGAAGCCAAGCGTATCTGAACGTTGGTCTAAACCGATTTTCGTCGGCTTGCTTTTTTCGATTAATTCATTTGCTTTTTTCTTCCAGTTTTTAAACTCGTAAAATTCAAAAGACACCGGCAATTCGTCTTGTTGTAAGGTTGAGAAAATCACCGCATTGTCTTGTGTGACTAATAGGATTGAAGGGAATGCTGAATCACCCGAGTAATAAAAGGCATTTGGGTCAAAACGATCTGCGCCGCCGAATAACAGCGCATCTACTTGCGCATCTTGCATTTTTTCACGTAGTCGAGTTAAACGTTTCTTATAGTTGAAAATTGATTTTGACATAATTATTGTATTTCACTTTGTACTTGTCCGGATGAGTTTACTCTACGATTGAGGGGTTGTTATCTTTACGTTCTCCACTAAAGCGTCACAAGAAAAGATAGGCGTTTCAACTTCCCAGCCGTAAATCTGACGTTGGTTCGACGACAATAATTTAGTGCGTTGGAGTATGCCAAGCAAATTATCGCTTAATCGTATTTCACGAATTGGTTTTGTCAACTCCCCATTTTCAATTAAGAGAATTGCATCTCGAGGAATTGTTGAAAAATCGCTTGTCGAATAGTTTTGAAATCTAGTGTACCAAATATTCGTAATGTAGATGCCGTTTTTTGTTTCTTGGATTAACTCGTCAATAGTTGACTTACCTGACTCAACAACTGGATTAAATGGATGTGGAGCAGTTATACCTGCATGGCCAGTTGGCGCTACATTTTGGTGTTTTGCAGTTGAAGAGTTATGCAAATAAGTTTTTAATTCGCCGTTTTGTACAATTGAAGTGCGTTTTGTTGGTCGACCTTCTTCGTCAAAAGGAGTACTGTGAAACGCATTTGCAAGTGTTGGGTCGTCATAAATAGTAACTGATTCACTGGCAATTTGTTTGCCAATTTTTCCACCAAGTGCCGATAACCCACTCTCTACACTAAATACGCTTGTTGAGTTTGTAAATGGGTCAAGAAGCGCGGCGTATGGAAATGCGTCAAAGACAACGTTGTAAGTTCCTTGTTGTCCCTTTATTGGATTTTTTGCTTTGAATGCAAGTTCTTTTGCTTGGTGCGCTAACTCAGTGTAATTTACATCGGATAAAAACGCACCCGCGCTTACCTTGTGTCCAGATGCGTTTTGTTCTGCTAGACAACGAATTGAGAAGTAAACACTAGTCGATTTATGTGTTGCTTGTGGGCCATTACTTGAAACTAGATAAACTTCAGATTCATTGGTTTCAAACATTCCCCCTGCTTTTACTCCATTGCAACTATCAAGCACTTGGCTTACGAGGTCAACGCTTTGTTCATCTGCAGTGGGAATTTTTTTGTCAAAGCTATTGATAACCGGATAAGTAAATTTGCCACTTGCTACTTCCTCAAAATCGGAATTGTCTGGCAACTTTTTTGCAAGAGAAACAAACTTTTCAAGAACTGCATTTATGTTGGGTTGATCTATATCGGCATCGATGCGCGTCTCAGCTATTTTTTTTCCAACTGAAACAAACAAATGAATTTCGCTGCGTTGTTCTACGCTCTTGCGCACTGTTTTGCTATTAGCAAACTTAATTTGACGCTGCGAATAATTATACCCAGTAGCAATTGCGTTGTCTGCACCGAGCTTCTTCAATTTTTCAACAATAGTTACACATTCTTCTCGCATTAGATAGACATAGAGAATAAAACGTTAAAAGCATTGGCGTGTAGAGTTATTAGGTCATATTACAATGGCGGAAATGTTTCCAAAAATAGAAGTTGCAACTAAGCGTGGAAAAAAAATAGCAGTTCACTTGTACGGTTTTTCACACGGGATTGGCAAAAAAGGCACTGCGCTTCACCATACAGTTGCAAATGCGTTGCGGACAGAAGTAAAATCATTTCATTATAAAGACTATGTGATTCGTGAAGGAAGTGACGACACGCTTTTGCGTTACGCATTGCGAAAGCATGGCGCTGGTTTTCACATACGAGTTAGTCGAGATTTTCTGTGGGACACACTTAAGACTATTGTGCCTTCGTCTGCTGAAATTGAACCAATTGAACATTTTGAAGTGTTGCGCAACTTGCAAGCGAGCGAAGGTGGAAAAATAAACCATACGAGCTTCATAGACGAAGAGTTAAGGAAAAAAGAGATATCTCCAGATATACAAGAAGCATCAAGGCTTACAATGGCTACGCAAGAACAAACGCAAAAATCTAAAGACGGACTAGTTGAAGCGCTTCGCAAGCGAGGTATTGATGAGAACAAAGCACGCGAATACACTGAATCACTCACTACGTTTCGCAGTTTACTTATGGCAAGGGCAGCATATCACCGCGCGTATGCAACTGGATTACCTATACGCTTGTTCGTTGGATTTAATCACGTGAAAGAAATTGAAGATTTCCTTTCAGATGAAAAAAAGCAAAGGGAGTATGTAGCAAATTTGCCGCCAAAATTAAAACAAATATATGATTTAAACGAACAGCATGGCTGGAACGTCGTTGAGTTATTTGAACAAAATGCGCATAAATTCCCAGGGCATGAAAAAAGATTATACGCTTGGCTTGCGCTTGAATGTGCTAAGCCACACTATTCTCCGGATAAGTCCGATACAGTCGTAGTTGATATAGCTAAATTCAGACGGCTAATCGAAAGATAAAAGCAATACTCGCTTGAGAAAAGTGATTCAGAGAGTTACTTTAGATTAACTCCTTTAATTACCAAGCTCGGTCCGCCCATGTAAACTGGCATTCCTTGCATTGGCTCGCCTTTGCCGCATGATGCAGCGTGGAACTCTAAATTATTTGCTATATCTACAATTGAACTATATAGTTGCGGGGTTGTGATTTCAATTGTGGGGTTACTGACTGGCGCAGTTAACTTTCCGTTTTCTATTTTGTATGCTTCGCAACCGGTGTATTTTTGGTTATATCTCATGTCGTCAATGTTCCATTCCATGAAGCGCCTTATGTAAACCCCGTTTTTCACACTTTCAAATAACTCTTGTTCAGATTTTGTTCCTGGTTCAAAAAAAGTATTTGACATGCGAATCAATGGTTCTCGGTCAAAACTGGCTGCGCGTGAATTGCCGCTGCTCTTTTCGTTTATTGCAGCTGCATTAATGCGGTCGCTTAGGAGCGTGTTTATTTTGCCGTGGTCGATTAATTTCTTTGGCTTTGCGCGAGTGCCCTCGTCATCAAATTCAAAATAGCCAAAACTACCTTTTACAGTAGGGTCATCAATAACAGAAACACAATCATTTGAAAAACGAGTACCGCGCATCTTAAGTTTAAGGAATGATTCACCTGCTTGTGCTGCTTCCCTGCCAAGAATGCGGTCAGCTTCGTACGGGTGTCCGCAACTTTCGTGCGCTATTATCCCAGCTATTTCTGGCGATACAACTAAATCAAATTTCCCAGCTACGTGTTCAGCGTTTTGGTTAGCTTTTGCGATTTCTCTAGCTTCTAAGGGAATTGCTTCATCAAGTTTCCACTTTTTGAACACTTCAAAACCCTCGCAAGCTCCTTTTTGCCAAAAACGCTGGCTATTTTCACTTGTGAATAAATAATGAAAACTTATGCGCGGGATAGCTGACTTGATTTCACTACCGCTCGAATTGACAAACGTCTTTTCAATGTATTCAAGTTCAAGCGAGAGAAAGCGAGACGAAACTTTTTCAGAAGCAAGGTTTGCGTCAATAGTTTTTAGTAATTCAATGCATTGTTCTGGAGAAACGTTTTGAACTGGCTCTTTTTGTATAACTGAATATTTAGCATTATAAGCCTCTTCTTGCGATAATTTGTATGACTCGCTTGATGTAAGTGAACGTTGAGCCATTGCAGACACACGGTGCGATAAGCTAGATAAGTTTGCGGGGTTAGTGGCGGAATAGAACCCAAGGCTGCCTTTTTGCAGGAAGCGAACTCCAACTCCGTTGCTCTCGTAAGATGCTGCACCTAGCAACACTCCATTTTTCATTGAATATTCTTGAACTGATGTTGACTCTATACGCGCTTCGGCATATTCGCCAATGGAGTGCAAAGTCTTCCTTACTGTGTCAATATCTATTTGTTCCATTTTTTGAAGCCAAGAGTTTTTAAGAAGCTAAGTTTTTTATCTTAGTCATATCCTGTTTAAATGACTTTTAAATTGCATTGAAGGGATCTACGCCCTAAATATTACAGTGCATTTTGATATAAAAGGTGAAAAATAATACAATGAATATATCTGAACTAACCCCCGGCACTGGAAATGTCGAAGTACAAGGCGAAATCGTTGAAATTGAAGCCCCACGTGAATTTAACAAAAACGGCAGAACACTACGAGTTGCAAATGCAACTTTACGCGATGCAAGTGGCACAATCGTACTTGTATTGTGGAATGATGATATTGACAAGGTTCAAGCAGGCAACAACGTTAAAATAAGCAACGGCTATGTAAACGTCTGGAAAGATACGCCTCAATTAACTCTCGGCAAATTCGGAAAACTCGAAGTAGTTTAAAATCACGCAATCGTCTGGCGTTTCCTTTTTTTCTTTTTCTTAATTTTCTTTTCCACTATACTACTTCTTTACAGCTTTTTTCGCTGGTGTTTTTTTAACGTTTAAAACTAACTGAGTTTTTGCATCGCTTTTTATCCACGCGTATATTCCTACGAAGAAGAATGTTTGAATTATTACAAGTGCTGGCGAGAAAATAGCAGAAATTAATGCAGATAGAGGCCGAACAGGAATACCTACGAAACTGAACGGCAAATCGCTAAGACCAGCTACTAATTGTGGGATTAATTCAACTAAAGTAAATGCATAAACTATTGCTAATTCAACTAAAACAAGTGCGAATATCTTCAATGCTTTGCGGCACGTTATGTTCCAAGAAACGCTTAATGATTCTAGGATTTTTCCACCTTCTAAGTAAAGTCCGGTTGCTGCAAATAAACGCATTGAATTTCTCATTACAATGACAAAATATGCAACAAATGGTAAAGCAGCGAATATTCCAAGTGCAATTGCTAAAATTGTATTTGACATTGAGAGAACTGCCCCAATTGCAAATACTATTCCAATGACTAGTAAAACTAACCATTTGAGTTCAAAAACCGAAAATACTGCAGCTAGTAACTCAGTTATGCCAATTGCAATTAGACCTAATACTGTTGAAATATTAAATTCGCGAACTTTTGAAAATTTAAGCAGCATAACTTTGAAAAGAAGTTTTAGTGCGAAGTAAACTAGAAGCATTATAACCGCAATATAAAAGAATACAACTGCAAATGCAGCAATTATACCTGTTGTTTGAAAATCGAACAGTTTAGTGAAGCTAGTTACATCAAGTAAGTTCATGAAAAAGTAAAGAACGGCAAATATCAGGTAGAGCGTCCAGTAACTTTTTTCTTTAACCCAACTAAATGCAAATTTTATTAAGTCCGTAATGTCGCTTGAAAAAGTCATTAAAATTTATTACCTCGTTCCGGTTTAACTATTATAGCTTGCTTTATAGAAGTGCAAAGCCCAAAAACGCAAGTACGCCTATTACTAAAGCAAGCAAGGTTTTGTTTCTGCACTCTTTTAATGTAAACAAGTCTTGACTTTTAAGTGTTTTGAAAACTGCAGTTAATAACAAGTAATCAGATATCGAAACAAGTCCCACATAAAGCACTTCAGCATTACTCGAGGTTTTTTCTAAAAATGGCAGAAAATTTAAAAATGAAAGAAGTGGGACAAAAGAAAGCAACACCGCTATTGATACAAGTATAGCTGAAAGAATAACCGTATTTTTTGGTCCGATTAGCATTGGCAGCGTAGTGCCGCCTGCACGTTTGTCGCCTACTACATCGCGCAAGGTTATTATCAGCTCTCGACCAGTGCCAGTAAGAAACGCTATTATAACGATGAGGATTACACTTGGAACAAAATCGTTAGCGACGGCAAAATTGCCATATATGAACGGAGCAGTCATTGTCAAAGCGATAAATAGATTGCCAACTAGCGGGAGTTTTTTGAAGACATTATCATAGAGTAGAGTGAGGAAAACATAAACAGCTGCTAGTAGAAACACAAACGTATTGACAAACCAAGTGAATGCTAAGCCAAATGCGAATAGTAGGATTGCGGCGTGCAAGGCGGTTTCTGGTTTGATTTTACCACTAACAAGGGGCCTATCTCGGCGGCCATTTGCTTTGTCGGTTCTTAGCCCGAAATAGTCATTTATTACAAAAGCACCGAGCGTGATAAGTACTGGGCCAATTGTTGGAAAAAGAAGAGAAAACGAAAAGCTCCGGGTAACAAGTAATTCACCAATTAGTACGCCAAAAAACGTAATGAGCGCGTGTTCGGTGCGGAACAACATATGCCAGTCTTTCAAATTTAAATTGTGCATTTTATTTAATCAACTCAATTAATTGAAATTATTTGCTAGGCGTCTGGATGAACGCATAGGGTAAATAGGATATAAAGTTCGGTTAAATAAATAATAGTTAGGAGACTAAACACAACATGACGCATATCGAAAGTGAAGGAATTTTTACAAGCGAAGCAACGCTATCGCCTGAGTTCGTGCCAGATGCCCCTATTCATCGCGAGTCGCATTTACAACTAATTGAAGATGCATTGAAGCCAGCTTTGGCAAACAAGCGTCCAGATAACTTATTTTTATTTGGTCCAACTGGAGCTGGAAAAACTACTTGTGCAAAGTTCACTTGTAAGCAATTAGCAGAGTACAGGCCAAGCGTTTATTCAATTTATGTTAATTGCTGGGAATTCAACACCCGACTGGCTGTGTTATCACAAATAGCTGGGGCAATTGACATTGGATTTCCGCGCAGGGGGTTAGCTGGAGATGAAGTGTTCAGCCGAATTATTGAAATAACAAAAAAAAATAAGTCTACAATTATTGTTTTCCTCGACGAGTTTGACCAATTGTGTTTGAAAAAAGAAGAGGGAATCGTTTATGACTTAAGTAGAGCTGGAGAAAATCACGGAGTCAACATGGGGATAGTCTGCATTTCAAACAAATCAAATTTATTAGACACAATTGACAGGCGCATACTAAGTTCATTCTCGCCGCAAAAGTTAGAATTTCAAAAATATACACCAGCAGAATTAAAGGATATTTTGCGCGAACGCGCAAAATCAGCTTTGCGGCCTGGCTCGTGGAATGAAGACGTAATTGGATTATGCGCAGGCCACGCCGCTAAATTAGGGGGGGACTGTAGAATTGCTCTGCGTTCCTTGTGGCGAGCGGCTAGATTTGCAGACCGCAGTGGAATAAAAATAAGTGAACAGCACATTCGCCGCGCATTTGAAGAAAAAGGAGAGGAAAGTGAAAGCACTGCAGCAGTATTGAATGAAGTTGAGAAAAAAATAGTGGAATTGCTGCAAGCAAATGAAGGCAGTAACGGAATGCAAAGCGGGAAGTTATATGAATTACTTCAAAAAATTACGAGTGAACGAACCGCACGCAACACGCTTAATTCTTTAGCGCAGCGTGATATCATTGAAATAGTTGAAGTTGAAGGCAAGGAAATCGGCGGCAGGGGGAAGAGCCGGTTTATTAAATTAAAACAAAAAACAACCGGAATTTAAATCTAGAAGGTTTAGGCTATACGCATATGGTCGCGCAAATACAAACCATTCAGAGAACACAGGCACATGGTTTAAATGCACATGTTAGTTATGAAACGGTTGGAGATGGCAAAAGAATCAAGTTCACGTTTAAGCTTGGAACTCGACTTAAACCGGCATCACGCTTACACTTTTTTATTCCTCTAAACTCAGAGCAACTTACGGCGATTGAAAAATATAGAGAACATGTGTCAGAAGAAAACGCACCTGCTTATGCGTCAGTTACATTAAATCAGGATGCAAAAACTCTAACTTGGCGATTGTTTCATCCACATGGACTTGATCGCAATGTAGAAGTGTTCAGAGCACCAATTAGAAAAGGAATTGCAACAGCGGTTCACTTAGCAATTACTAGGTTTCTCGCAGATCGCTATGCATCTCATCGGATTATACACGATAATCGTATTCCCTTAGAGCGAATAGAACACTTGCGCCAAATGGGAATCAATCACCGCTTGAGGTATAGAATTGAGGACTATTATGAAATAATTAGAAGTTACGCTAAACGTAAAGGGTTACTTCTTGAAGAATAATTCGATTACGTCCCTGTGCTTTAGTGGATGGTCTTTGCCAATTGGCTTTTTTTGTTTTACATCAACTGCCTTGATGAAGCCACGACCCATATCCGTGTGTAAACTGAACGCAAAATCAAGCGCAGTTGAACCTGGAGGAAGCAGAAAAACGTCTGGCAGGACATTGCCTTGGGAGTCGGCAAGTTTGTTCACTCCACCGGGGAATATAGCTAAGTATTTCAAGTAGTCAAGTACAGCTGCGTTGAGTGTTTTTTGTACTCCGCTTCCGTTGAACTTTTGTAATACAAGTTGCAGGAACTGCATTGCTTTTTTTTGGCCGTCGTTAAGTTCTTTAGTTATTTCAAATGTGGCGTCGCCTGGAATATATTTTATGAAGCCGCGTTTGTTGGCTTCTTTTAGGGTTATTTCAGCTTCTGCAGAGCAAGGAACGATTAAATAGTTTGGAAAAGTTTGGCTTAGTTTTTCAATATTCTTTGCAGAGGTAGGTAAGTCACATTTGTTCGCAGCTATTATTATTGGTTTACCGATTTCGCGTAGGGTTTGGCAGAATTGCATTTTGTTTGTTTCGGTCCATGCAGCTAAATGCGTTTCGGTTAAATGTAGCGTTGAAAGAGTTTTTTGTACAGCATAGTGAGATATCCCTAGCCCAGTGAATTGAATAAAGAGCACTTCTTCGTTTTTCTTGTTTAAGTTGCCTTCCCTGACTAGTTTGTGCCAATTGTTTTCCAAAATTCCTTTGAACCAATAGTTGAGTTCTAGTTCAAGGAATTGAACATCTTTTACAGGATCATGACTACCGGTTTCAACTGCTTCGCCGTTTTCGTTTGTTGAACCAGACGCGTCAACTATGTGAATTAGAATATCAGCTTGGCGTAAATCGTCGAGGAATTTGTTTCCAAGCCCTTTTCCTTCATGCGCGCCTGGAACTAAACCCGCTACGTCAAGTACTTCAACTGGAACAAAACGACGAGAGTTAATGCAATAGCCTGTACGCGGATTACATTGCACGTTGAACTCCTTGTCAACGCATTCAACTTCAATATAGCCAATGCCACGGTTCGGCTTAATTGTGGTAAATGGCCTTGCTGACCGCTCTACAGGCACGCTTGTAAGCGCTTGAAAAAAAGTTGATTTTCCACTTGATGGTTTTCCGATTAATCCAACTAGCATAAATAACGTATTTATTCGGAGAGAAATGGTTTAACTTCTTTTGCAACGCATTTTATACGTATTTCATTATGCTGCACGCGTTGTTCACTGAAAAATATAGCCCAAAGAAGCTTGACGATGTCATTGGAAACGATGACGGTAGAAAAGAGATGAAAACTTGGGCACTTGAATTTGAACGGAATAAAATACAAAAACCGCTTTTAATATACGGCCCACCGGGAATAGGAAAAACTTCAGCTGTGCGGGCACTTGCACGTGAAATGGAGTGGACGCTGGTTGAAACAAATGCTTCAGATGTACGCGATCCAGAAAGTCTGCGTAAAGCAATAGGCGAGAATAGCAGGGGGCTATTCAATCAACGCAGGTTGATTTTACTTGATGAAATAGACGGCGCATTTGACAGGGGCGAAGATACTGAATTAACCCGAGTGTTAAAAGAAAACCAGCAGCCAATTATCTTAACCGCTAATGACATATGGGATAAGCATTTGGCTAACATTCGCCCCCTTTGCAAGCAAATTGAATTTAAGAAAGTCAACACGCGCGGAATTGCAGATTTATTGCAACGCATCGTAACAGCTGAACAGTTGAAAGTTGAGAAATCGAGCGTAGACGTAATTGCTAAAGGTTGTGGTGGCGACGTTAGATCCGCATTAATAGATTTACAGTCAGGGGCAAACGATAGCGGTTCACGCGATAGGGAAGCTAATGTGTTTGAAGCTGTGCGCATTGTTTTCAAAACATCTGAATACACAAAATCTATTGCTGCTTCTGAAAATCTGGATATTGACCTCGACTTATTCACAAAGTGGATTGAAGAGAATGTTCCCATTGAATACGAATTAAGCGAAGATAAAGCCAAGGCGTTTGCGTGGTTAGCTAAGAGTGACATTATGCAAGGACGAATACGCGAACGGCAATATTGGGGTTTGCTTAGGTATGTACGCGCATATAGCCATGGCGGCGTAAGCCTTTCAAAAAAAGAGATGTACCGCAAGTTTACTCCGTATCAATTTCCATCATTGCTTCGCGTTTTATCAGCAAGCAAAGGAAAACGAAGCGTATTGAAGTCAATTTGCAATAAAATAGGGAATAAGATGCATTGCTCTTCTGCAAAAGTAATTGAAAACTTATTCTTAATGGCAAATGAAGAACTGTCAACTTGGGCTGAACTAGATGAAGATGAAGCAAAGCTCTTGAAGAACTTTTCAATCGCCGGAAACGAGTTTAAACCAGACAAAGACAAGAAGCGCAAGTACAAGGAGTAATGGAATTAGGTTTGCTACATTGGAATACGTTTGTACAAAGAAGTCGTTCACTTCTTGACTCAACGTCTTTTCTTCAATAAACGCAATTTCAAAGCTGCTTGTAATTGGGCCTTTAAATGAAGCTAAGTTACGTCCAGTTTCTCTACTTTCAGGCCTCACTGTTGAAAAAGCGTCGCCATCGGGAATTTCAAAAATAAACTCGCCTATGTTTCCAAGCACAATTTCCTTTGACTGTAAACGTTTGACATTGAGAAGAGAAAAATTCAACGAATATTCAACAACGCGTGTACTCTTCACTTTTTTACTAAGAATAGCAGGGGATACGTCATACTCAACCACTATAACCGCTGGATTTTGCGGAATAGAAGTGTCACGTTTTGCAACTATACGCGTTGAATTCACATACACAAGCGGACCGTAAACATGATAGTCTATATTATCACTATAAGCCCGCCAATCAGAAATAGTGCTTTTGCCAAGCGTTAAACTAGATGAAAAAGCGCTTTTTTCAGCTGCGTTTTCAAGCAACACAACGGTTTTCTCAATCACATGAACTTTATCTGGAGATAGCTGGAAAGTCATCGACGTAGAGGCGTCTATGTACGCATTGGCAAGCCCCGAAAGTAGAAAAACAGAAAAAACCAACACCAATAATAGCCGTTTAGACATTTTTTTAACCGTAAGATAAAAAAGGCGTTTTCGGTATTTTAACCCTGCGCATGTTTGGCACATACCTTTCCAGTATCTCAATTGCAACATTCTTACTTATCTTAGCAGCGTACAGCAATGCAAGCAGCGATTATGCCACAACAAAAATGACTATGCTTGAAGTTAAAAACGTTTATTTTCAAAAAGCGCATTTGCAAACACTAGTGACACAAGTTTTACAAGAGGCAAGCACCGATTCAATTCCTGGAGCAAATGTGAAAACTTGTATTGAAAAACGAGTAAATGCCGTACAAAAGCTCATTAGCCTAGCGGCAATTTTAGCAACTTATGATGTTGACACGAAAGTCGGTTTCGTTTCTGGAAATAACTGCAATTGTACTTCGTTAAGCAATAATGACCACGAATTGCTTGAAAACAACGAAGAAACGCTAACTGCAGTTGGCCAGATTTTAACTTGTACTGAGAATGGATTGCAAATTGCAAAACTAGGAGTAAACGGCATAGGCGCAATTTTGTTTACAACGAAAAATCCAGAAGCAAGAATTGTGGTTAAAGATGCTTAATTCAATTACAATACTCTTGTTCGTTTGCATTTCATTATCAATTATATTTTCGACATTTGCAATTCAACATAATACTGAAACACAACTGAGGCTATTTGTAACCGAGTTTGGCAATGAACAAAAATGCTTTAGCAAACAGATTATGCAAAGCCAGCGAATGGAAGTGAACTATTCTATAACAAACGTTACAAACCGCGGAGGCGATGCGTGTTGATTGAACTTGATGCCTCCATTGCACTGAGCTTACTCGTTATTGCGCTATTCATATTTTCTTTTACAGCAATCATAACTGTTGACTCGCTTAAAAGCAAAATAGATGAAATAAAAGCATTTCAAAATAACTCCAGTTGCATTGTGCGCGTGCAACTTATAAACAACGAATTGGTGGAAAACTGTGGCTATCCTTTCCCTTGATGCCTCGCTCTGCATTTTACTAATTGTAGCTTCCGCGAACTTGCTTTTTATTAATGTGCACAATTTTGACTTATCTACCGGCGACTTGCAAGCCAGGATAATTGCAGACGACATAGGGTTGGCATTTCAAAAAGAAAAAACCAGTCTCGATAACTTGCGAAATGGAAACGTTGAACCAATTCAGGAAAAACTAGAGAAATTAAGCCAATGTATTGAAATACAAATTAGCAATACCAAATTCACAAAAGATCAGGCGCTTGAAAATCCAATTGTAAGAAATAAACAAAAACCATGTAGTGGAGACCGCGTTTCACAAACAGTTCTAGTTGCAAGCGACAACGAAATTTATGCGGCAACCGTTTGGGTTTACTTTAAATGAACTGCTACACCTGCGTCTGTTTTTTCAAATGCTAAATCATTTTCACCTTTTTCAACAAACAAACCACCCTCGATCAACCCGGGGGCATTGATCGCTTCGTTGAAAGGTCCGGTTATTTCTTCATTAGCGAAAGTTAGGTTAAATTGAACTGGCGAATGTAAACGCATTGACAAGCGCGTCCCAGCAGGCATTAAGTTCAATTCATTTACTTTATAGCCGATTTGGTTGGCAATTGAATGAACCGAAGTGTTCAAAAATAGAGCGTAACTGTTTTGAAAGGAGGAAAGCGCGGCCGGCATAACTATTGCATAAGTGGCTAGGGTAACCACCAATACAATTAGATATTCCATAGTGGCTTGGCCGCGCATTTTTCCTCACGACAGTTCATTTATGCTTGACAAAATCTGGTCAGTTTTGTTGGACAATACGTTCGCGCTTTTAACCGCAGTTGTTTCCAGTTGGGTAATTAGTATAAACGCAATTGCTATGATCGCAGCAGTAAGCACCAGCATTTCTGCACTGATTTGACCCCGAAATCGGCGCTTTGCAATAGAAATCCATAATTTGTTAAACCGCATAGCAGAAACAAAGCAGCTATCAGTTCAAAACCATTAGGGTAAAAAAAGCGGACAAAAAGAAAAAGGTCCAAGGAGTGAATTTCTGTTTGTGTATTATATCAGCTAGGGTTTTGCTTAAAGCACTTGTACAAAAGCTAGAACAACCAGTGGAATCATAAGCGCAGCCCAGATTGTTTTGTTCCACTGGTATACTTTTTGCCCGTCCATTGGAAAAATGGGGATCATGTTAAATGCGCCTAGGAAAAAGTTGACGCTTGCGCCAAGCACTGCAATTTGTTTTAATCCAGGTATAAGAAAGCCAATGGCAAGAAAAACTAATCCAAGAATTAGGTTCGTAAGGGGGCCAGCTGCGGAGATTTTGCCATTTTGCTCGCGCGTAATGTTGTTACCGTAAACATAAACTGCTCCTGGCGCAGCGAAGACGAACCCAACTGCAAATGCCATGATTATAGAAAATAGTAAACCAAGAGTCCAGGCTTGGTAACGCGCATATGCGCCGTATTTAATCGCGACGAACTTGTGTGCTAGTTCGTGAAGGATAAAGCCAAGGCCAACAGTTAGCAGAATGAGCCCAGTTGTTGCAAGGAAATCAGCATTGAAGTTAGTTGAGCCAGTCCAAACAATTGCAAAGGCTAGCGAAATCGTAAGCACAGAGACTAAAATGTGAAGCGCTTCGTCTATGCTGATTGAAAAGTTCTTTAGAGAATCGTGGTGCATAAATTATTCAACTATTATTACAGAACATAAAAACACATTCAACTGTTTCCAAATGTTTTGTTACATGCGTTGGCCTTGTGACAAGTAAGTAACTGGTTGTTCCATTTCAGTGATTTTAACACTAGCGAGTGAAAATGTTGAAGCGTACGAAATGATTATCCCTTCTGCTTCCCTGCCTTGAAAGTTAATCTTGATTTTTTCACCCAGTCTACCGCTTTGCAAAGAAATTGCACTTGGGCCAGCGAATATGTTCACAATTGTTCCAGTTGCATTGTTATTGTGAAAATGAGTTGCACTCGTAGTAAGCAAGTCTCCCTTGCGAACTCCACGCAAATAAGGATAAGCAAAGCCAATTACAAGAGATACACCAATCGCTAGTGCAACTAGCTTCCATATTGAATCAATAACACTTCCAGCTACACCTACAAGTGAAAAAGCATAAGCTATAAGCGATAAAGCTAATAATAGCAGAAATGAAACTAAGCTAATTTTAAAGTTCATAAGAATGATTTAGTAAAAAGATGAATAAAAGCGTTGCACATTAGATGGACAAACGCACGCCGAGCTAACCACATCCCGTTAGCCGTATCCTTTAATCGCTTCTTTCTTTTGGGGCTGTACTAAAGATGGTCGGATTGCGCCGAATGCTGTTTCAAAGTGCCGTTTTGTCACTTCTTTTGCGGTTAGGTTTTCTCTGAGGGCAACCATGCCTGCTTCGCGGCACATTGATTCAATATCTGCACCGCTGTAGCCTTCAGTACGTTTTGCTAGTTCTGCAAAGTTCACATCTGGACTTATAGGCATGTTGCGAGTGTGAATTTTGAAAATGTGTAATCGCGTTTCTTCCCCCGGTAGCCCAATTGCAATTAACTTGTCAAACCTACCTGGCCTTAGCAATGCAGAATCTATTATGTCGATCCGATTAGTTGAGCCAACTACTACAACGCCGTTGAGTGCTTGTATGCCATCAAGCTCGCTTAACAATTGGTTTACAAGTCGTTCAGTCACATGTGTACCGTCGTCTCCATTGCCACGCATTGGTACAATTGCATCGAGTTCATCCATGAAAATAATGCACGGCGCAGCTTGCCTTGCTTTTCTAAAAATTTCGCGCATACTTTTTTCACTTTCGCCAACGTACTTATTGAGTAGCTCTGGCCCTTTTACTGCTATGAAATTAGCTTCGCTTTCAGTTGCAACTGCTTTTGCTAACAGTGTTTTGCCAGTTCCAGGCGGGCCGAAAAGCAGCACGCCTCGTGCTGGCCTTATGCCGATTCGTTCAAATGCTTCGGGGCGTTTAATTGGAAGTTCAACTGCTTCTTTTAACTCGCGTTTTGCCTCGTCAAGTCCACCAACTTGATCCCATTTAATATTTGGTACTTCAACGTAAACTTCACGCAATGCGCTGGGATGAATCTCTCGCAATGCGTCAGTGAAATCGACTTTAAGCACTTGTAAACTATCTAGAATTTTGATTGGGATATCTTCTTCTAAATTTAATTTTGGTAACGTGCGGCTTAACACTTTCATTGCTGCTTCTTTGCATAAGCTTTGTAAATCTGCGCCGACAAAGCCATGCGTAACTGCTGCTAGTTCGTCAAGTGAAACGTCTTTTGCAAGTGGCATTCCACGCGTGTGGATTTGTAAAATTTCTTTGCGTCCTTTTTTGTCTGGTACGCCTATTTCAATTTCTCTGTCAAAACGGCCTGGGCGGCGTAGTGCTGGGTCAATGCTATTTGGTCGGTTTGTTGCGCCAATTACAATTACTTGCCCGCGGCTTTTGAGGCCATCCATTAAGGTTAGTAGCTGGCTCACAATGCGTTTTTCTACTTCGCCCACTACTTCTTCTCGTTTTGGGGCAATTGCGTCAATTTCATCTATGAATATAATTGTTGGAGCATTTTCTTCGGCTTCTGCAAATATTTTGCGGAGTTTTTCTTCTGCTTCGCCAACGTATTTACTTACTATTTCTGGGCCTGCAATGGTTATGAAATGGGCTTCGCTTTCACTTGCAACTGCACGCGCTAGTAAAGTCTTTCCAGTTCCCGGTGAACCATATAAAAGAACCCCTTTTGGCGGTTCTATTCCTAGTCGTTCAAACAATTCCGGGTGACGCATTGGAAGTTCTACCATTTCGCGGATTTTTTGCGCTTCTTCTTTTAACCCTCCTAAATCACCATAGGAAATAGTTGCAAATTTACCAAGTTCTTTGAGTGGCTGTTCATTTAGAATTAGTTCAGTTGCTTCGTTGACAATTACGAACCCATTTGGGTTAGTCTGTGCAACTGCGAATACGAATGGTGTACCGAAAACGTTTACTGATAGCACATCTCCTTTTGATAGTGGTTTACCAATAAGATTTTTTTTCACGTATTGGTCAAAGCCAGGCGCATAGCGGGAAGGTTGGTTTGGTGCAAGAACTATTTTATTAGCGGATTTGATAACTGCTTTTATTAAGCGAACGCGGTCGCCAAGGCCAACAGATGCGTTTTGGCGCAGTATGCCGTCCATTCTTATTATGCCAAGCCCTTCGTCAGACGGGTGTGCTGGGAGTACAATTGCAACTACGCTGCGTTTACTTCCTTTGATTTCAACTACATCTCCAGTTGTAACGCCGAGTTGTTCCCTGCCTGCGGAGTCCATGCGAATGATTCGCTTACCGTAGTCTATTTGCAGTGCCTCTGCTACTTTAAGCATGATTGAACGTTGATCCATGTTTTTCTATGATCCCGCACACACGTGCGCATTTATTTTTTACTTTTTCTAGCGCTATTCAATTACTACTTCACAGTTGCCTGGGAGGAGTTTAGCGATTTCGGTTTCATCTAGCTTCGCTTTTTTTCCGCTTTCAAATAGCTTTTTGGCGAAATAAGCTTTAATAGCTTTTGAAGCCGCGTTTTTATCTTTATCTCCGGGAAGGATCTTAATGCACAGTTTTGTAGCGCCGGTTAAAATGGGTCGCAAGGAGAATTGTAAAGTTTCTTCATTAAGGCAAATGTACAAGCCGAGTAGCGTGTTTTTGAACCATTTGCGTTCGCCATTTATTGCAAATCCCCCTTGGTCAATGTAACCACCGTGAGAGTGTTTACTTACTTGACTAGAGAGAACAGCGTAAACATCTACATTGCCGAAGCCGCGCTTCCAAGCGCTGCTGAAACTAGCTGTGAACTGGGCTGCTTCTTGTAATTCTGCGTCAGTTGCGGCTGGCGGGGTATTAGAAATTGTGGAAGCTGGATTTTTCACTACAACAGCTGGCGAGCCGCGGATGTCAGCGTGTAAAAACCATTCGTTGGGTGAACAGTGTTTGGCGAATAGCACGTCGTTTTGTTTTGCATTTCTTCCTCCTATTACGAGTGAATTTTTTGACGTGAGGAAGTGGTGAAATGCGTCAACCCATTCGCGCTTCTTTTTTGTAAGGGTTTTTTGTACGGTTTGTTTTTGTGACTCTTTGATAGTTTCGAGAATAGCTTTTTCTGCGCCAGTTGCTTTTGACCTGTACTTTTTCGCCTCTTCGCGGTAACTTGCAATGTTTTGCATTAGTGACTTACGCGGGTCAAGGATAATTTTCATCATTTTCACCAGACTATTCTAGGTTTTGACGCTTTTAGCGCGTTTAGCAGGTTTACCTGCTTTTGTAGTTTTAGGTGCTTTAAGCACTTTGGAAACGTTTGGGGGATTAACAGTTGGTTTAGCTGAGAGTTCACCTATGGGTTTGCCTTCGGGTTTTGCTTCGGTCTTATCTTCAGGTTTATCTTTCGCATTTGCATGCCCCCAGTTTGCTTTTGTTTCACATTTTGTGTCAAGGCACATTGAAAAGAATTTCTTTGCTTTGCGCTTTACGCCAATTATGGGCGTACCGCATTTCGGACAGATTTTGTCAGTGTGAATAATTAATGCATTGTGCGGCAACGGAAACGTGACCTTGCATGTGGGATACTTATCGCAGCCAACAAACTGGCCGAATTTAGATCGGCGCATAACTAGTTTACCACCGCACTTGCAATTGCCTAACTCAGCTGCTTTTGACAACGCTTCATTAAGTGAAGTGAGTAAATGTTTTCCGATTTCAACTTCGTGTGCTTTGAACTCAGTGCATAAGTCCGTTACAATTTTTTCTCCTTGTGCTATTACTTTGCTAGGACTTGTTTTACCTTGTTCTATTTCTTCCATTTGTTCTTCAACACTACGGGTTAAATCCTCCTGCAGTAACCCCGGACAATGTTGAGAAAGTGCATCAAATACACACTCGCCAAAATTTGTGACGTGAATACTTTTCTTGTCTGCAATGTAATCGCGCGAGTAGAGGGTTTCAATAACTTCTGCTCGAGTTGCTTTTGTGCCTAAGTTAAGGTCTTCTAATTTTTTGACAATTGAAGCAGGCGAATAGCGCTTTGGCGGCTGGGTTTCTTTTTCCTCCATTCTAATTGCATCAGCAGTTACGTTTTGGCCTTGAGTGAATTCAGCGGTTGAATCTTTAATGTCGTGATAAGGGTAAAACGCAAGCCAACCTGCAAATGTAGTTAGCACGCCACTTGTGCGGAAGCGTTGTTCTCCAAGTTGTGCAGTTACTGCAGTTCGCTCTCGTTTTGCTGGCTCTGCGAAGCACGCGAGGAAATTTCGCACAATTAAATCGTATAATTTTGCATCTTGTTCGCTTAACTTTGTGGGCATTTGGCCAGTTGGGTGAATTGCAGGGTGAGCAGCGTCAGTTTTCTTCCCGTTGTTTGGAATTAATTTTGTCTGGAGAATCTTTCCTGCATCTAAAGCGTATTTAGTTTGTTTTGTAAGCGACGAAACTATTTTTTTGAGGTTAAGTTTTTCAGGCAATTGTTGGGACGATGTACGCGGGTAGCTGATTAAAGCGTTTTCATACAAGTGTTGAGCGTATTCTAGTGTTTTGGCAGGAGTGAAGCCAAAAGCTGCATATGAATCCATTTGCAAAGAGGTTAAGTCATGCGGGTTAGGCGGAGTAAGTTGAGAAGTTGTTTTTTTCACTTCTGCAATCACTCCCTTTTTTGGAGTTGTTGTTACGATTGCTTGTGCTTTTGCTTTATCAGTAAAACGCTCTTGTTCGTGGACAAATTCAGTTTTATTTATGTCAGCGAATACTTGCCAATATGGAACTGGCTTAAACGCCTTGATTTCTTTTTCGCGTTGGGCTAAAATGGAAAGCGCCGGACCTTGTACTCTTCCAATGCTCATTATCTTAAATCGGCCAGCTGACTTAATTGCAGACATCAATGCCCGGCTTATGTTTATACCAAAGTACCAGTCAAGCACGTGGCGCGCTTCGCCGGCTTGCGCGTATTCAATTGGCACCGCGCCCGATTTTTCAAAAGACTCTTGCAACTCTTCTTTTGTAAGAGTAGAAAAGTGCATTCGCTTAGCAGGTAATTTAGGCGCAATGAAACGCCAAATGTTGTAGCCTATTAACTCTCCTTCTACATCGTAGTCACACGCTATTATTATCTGGTCAACCAATTTCGCGAGTTTTTTTATAACCGAAAGATACTTTTCGGCATATTGGAACACGTCGCTCGCTTTTGGAGTTTCAACCCAAGTTAAGTCGAACACTGGAAACTTGGACGACTTTTCTTTTTGTACTAAAGTATACAAATGGCCAACAGCAGGCGCAACGTAAATCAAGTCTTTGCCACGTGCTACTTCAAAATAACCTTGCTTTTTTACGGTTTTGCCCAATGCTTCAGCTATTTTAGCAGCCGAACTGGGTTTTTCTGAAATA
>JAHFHC010000017.1 GCA_023247085.1 Microcaldota archaeon
CCGCTCGTTTTAGGTGTATACTTGGAGAAAAACTTTCTGTTGATCCCAAAAGTATTCATGCGTATATTTTAGGCGAACACGGTGACAGTGAGTTTCCAGTGTGGAGCTCAGCAACAATCGGTGGCGTCAGCCTAAGCGAATTTCCAGGATTTAACAAAGCAGTTGCATCACATGCATTTCAACACACTCGCAATGCCGCTTATGAAATAATCAATAAAAAAGGTGCAACTTATTATGCAATTGCTTTAACAATTGCCGATATAGTGCGTTCCATTGTTTCCGACGACAAAGAGGTTATTCCAGTTTCAACACTTATTCATAATTATAGTGGGGTTTCCAACCTTTGTCTTAGTGTACCGTGCATTATTGGTTCAAATGGGATAAAAAAGCAATTGTTTCCAAAGTTGAATTCAACTGAACAAAAAGCGTTGAAAAAAAGCGCACAGGCTATAAAGTCGGCTATTAGCAAAATATAGGCGATTAACGAATTACTTATAAATTAGCTAATTCAAAAATACTTTTCTTGTTGCGAACGGTGATTTAAAATGAATGACATTAATTGGGCAGAAGAATCCATCAAATTACACAAAAAGTGGAAGGGCAAACTAGCTGTAAAAAGCAAAGCGCCTTTGAAGACGAAATATGACTTGTCAACTGCATATACGCCGGGCGTTGCCCAACCTTGCCTTGAAATTGCAAAAAATAAAGAAGCAGCTTACGAATACACTTGGAAACGCAATAGTGTTGTAGTTTTATCCAATGGAACGCGAGTGCTTGGCCTTGGTAACATCGGTGCACTTGCAGGCTTGCCTGTAATGGAGGGCAAGGCAATTTTGTTCAAAGGATTTGCTAATATTGATGCAGTGCCTTTATGCGTGAATGCTTATACTGTTGACGAACTAGTTACAATTGGAAAAGCAATTGCGCCGACATTTGGTGGTATTAATTTAGAGGATATACGCGTACCGGATTGTTTTGAAGTTGAAGACCGTTTAATTGCAGCACTTGATATCCCAGTTTTTCACGATGACCAGCACGGCACAGCAATTGTTGCACTTGCTGCACTTGTCAACGCGCTTAAGGCAACGAATCGGGATATAAAAACTGCTAGAATACTCTGCAATGGAGTGGGGGCAGCTGGAAGCGCAATTCTCAAAGCAATTTACGCTGCAGGTGCAAGAAACATAATTGCATTTGATTCTAAATCCACTTTATCAAAGAGCAGGCCAGAACTAAAAGAAACTTACAAAGAAAAATTACTTCCACTTATACAAGAATTCGACGGATCTTTTGAAGCGGGGTTTGTAAACGCTGATGTTTTTATTGGCACTTCAAAACCAAGCATTGTAACAAAGCAAATGATTTCCACAATGGCAAAAGACTCAATTGTAATTGCGTTATCTAATCCCGTTCCAGAAATAATGCCAGAAGAAGCAATTACAGGTGGCGCAAAAATAGTATGCACGGGCAGAAGCGATTATCCAAATCAAGTTAATAACGTGCTAGCATTTCCCGGCGTGTTTCGTGGTGCCCTGGATTCAAAAGCAAAGAAAATAACTGATGGGATGAAACTTGCAGCTGCAAATGCACTTGCAAGTATAGTAAGTGATGAAGAAATTGCATCTGGAATAGTTGTGCCTTCGCCTTTTGACAAAAGTGTGTCAAAAACAATAGCTAAGGCAGTTGCGCGACAAGCCAAAAAGGAAAAAGTTACACGAAATTAAGCAGCTAATTAGTCAGCATCTTTGCTTTTTTCAATGCGGTTAAGTCTTTTGAGCGCGTGAGAAACATCGCTATTTTTAGTTCGTTTTCCCATTTTTCAATTTCTTTTTTCACGCCTTCGGAACCGTCGGTGTTTTGTGCTTTTAGAAAAGGTGAAGCTGCGCCGGCAAGAGTTGCGCCTAATCGAATTGCTTTAGCAACGTGTAAACCATTTCTAACTCCGCCGCTTGCAATAAGTGGAATTTTCACTGCTGCTTCTTTTAATGCCGTGACCGTTGGTACCCCCCAGTTCCAATATAGATTACCAGCTTGTGCGTCTTTGCGTTGAATTTCAATAGCTGCCCATGAAGTTCCGCCTGTGCCGCTTATGTCAATAGCAGCTACGCCTGCTTGTTCGAGCTCTTTGCAAACTTCTGCGTTTATTCCAGCTCCAACTTCTTTTGCAATAATTGGAATACCTAGTTTACTGCAAGTTTTTTCAATTGCCTTTAATACGCCACGCCAATCAGAGTCACCTTCAGGCTGAATTATTTCTTGCAATGGATTTAAGTGAACACAAAGCGCATCTGCCTCTATATCTGAAACCATTTTTTCGATTTTTTCAAACGAATATTTAGTTAATTGGTACCCGCCAATGTTACCGCATAAAAAAACGTTGGGAGCAACATCTTTTACTTTAAATGTTTTTGTTAATTCGGGTTTTTCAATCATTGCGCGCTGTGAACCGACACCCATTACTATGTTCTTTTTTTCACACGCAATTGCAATATCCTTGTTGATTTTTTCAACGGTTTCGTGCCCGCCAGTCATTGAAAGTATAAAAAATGGTAGTGAAAATTTTCTCCCAAGAAATTTTACTTCGGTGTTTATTTCAGAGAAGTTCATTTCTGGTAATGCATAGTGCAAGAAGTTTATGTCGTCGAACCCCGTTGGTGTTGTATGCTGCACGTTTTTTTCCAATACGATCTTAACGTGTTGTACTTTCCTTAAACTTGTCGGGTCATTGGAATCATCTGGCATTTTTTCATCACTGTTTTTTTTATGTTAATAGTAATTTAATTCAAGGCCGTTTTAAAACACTTGTTTCTACTTTAAACCCCGTATTATCAATTGAAATGTCAAGCAATTCTAATCCGCTTTTTGACCAAAATGATTTTAGTTTAAATGCATCGGTTTGAGATAAGCAAAGCCCCGCAATTGAGTCCCCGCCACCCGCGCCAGGTAAGCTGGCTGTAAATGCACCGTGTTTTTTTGATTCTTCAATAAGTTGAGTCATTTCATTTGATTCAATTTCAATCCCACTTTTTTCGCCTAGAGTTTTTAATATCCCGCGAGCGGAGTCAAACCATTTTTCGAACTCCGCGAGTTTTTCTTCACTGCGCTGCGCTTGGAGAATTTCAAGGCACTTAATCGCTTTTTGATTGTATTCGTTTAATTCCGAAATCATTTTTGTATATTCGGCTTTATTTTTTTCTTTAAATTCTTTTACTTTTGCAATCATTTGTGTTGTGCTTGTACTGTTGTTTGGAATATTCGCTACAACCGCGTAAAAAAACGAAGGTAAGTTGATTGGCGTAATTGAGTAATCCCACTTTGAACCAATTGCTTGTGATAAGCTCATTTTAATGAGTTCTGGCGAGTAACGCGAATATCGAATAGAACCATAAGTGCTACTTGCCACGTCAAACCCACTCCCTGCTTTTCCTTGAGACGTACAATGCGAGTATTGCGCTATTTTGTGTAGCGCTTCAATTTCTTTTTTGTTGATTAAGTCGATTCCATGAAGCGAGAGCACTGCGCCTACAGTTGCAACTGTAACTGCTGCACTTGAGCCTAACCCGCTTTTTGCCGCATCTATGCTAAACGCTGCATCGCTTTTTGTTTTAACACTTACGCCGTGGAGTTTGACGCCTCTTTGTTCCAAATAGTTTAAAGCGAATTGCACTGCATCTCTAATGAAAGTTGCTTTTTTTTGTTCTGTTTCATCCTTTAAAACAATTTTATTATTTTTATAAACCCCTTTGCAGTCAATGTCAAGTTGGTTATTTTTTAATTCAATATGTGGAAAAGGCAATGCAGTTGCTTCAGCGTAAACGCGTTTGTCTATGCTCGTGACAAAACCAATGTTGTTGGGTTCGATAATGGAGTAACCGCCCATCCACAGTATTTTTCCAGGTGCAGAAACGGTTGCCATGTTTATTGCATTGCCCCTTTGGTTGGTTTTGCTTCAAAGGCGTTGAATCTATTTTTTTTTAATTCTTCGATTAGTTTTGTCGTATTGTTTTTATTGACAAGTGCAATTACTGCTCCTCCGTTTCCCCCTGCTCCAGTTAATTTTGCGCCGTAAGCGTTGTTTTGCAATGCGATTTCTTTCGCTTTTTCAATTTCGTTACTGCTTGCACCAATGCTTTTTAACAATTCGTGATTTTCATTCATTGCCTTGCCAAGAGCGTCAGGATTTCCATTTGTTTTTAATTCGCTTACTATTTTTTGAAATATTTTTCTAAATGGCTTAAGCTTTTGTTTATCGTTGTCAGTTAATTCAGTTATCTGTTTAATGGTTCCGTCATTTTTTAAAAATTCTAAATGCTCTGCAACAGTTCTAACCACTTCGCCAGTTAAGCTTCGTTTGCCTCCTCTTGAAGAGTCAATAACTATGAGTGTTGTGTCTTGTGGTAATTTGACATCGACATGCTGGAAATCCCATTTAGCGTTTTCTCCTGCTTTTTGTGTTTTAGTCAATTGTGTTGGTCCAAACAACACGGTCATTGCATCTATTCCGCTTGGTGCGCCTCCATGTGCGCTTGTGTCAACGAATTGCACGTCTTGAAATAATTCTTCTCTAGTTGGTGTAACTTTCATATGTTTGTACAGCGCAATTGCAAGTGCAGCTGCGACACTTGAACTTGCGCCCATTCCTTTTGGTACATTTGACTCAAGTTCAATAACTGTTTTTTTTCTTGGTTTCAGTCCTTTTTGTATAAAGCGTTTTAACAAGTCACAAAATACTGGCCAAGTTATTTCTCCGCTTTTTACGTTTCCAGTTGCGTCGAGAGAAATTAATTTGCCGTTTTGTTTCATTTCAAAACCCGGTTCGGCGTTTGTTTCGCTTAATTTAACGGTGTTAAATGGTTCTATGCTAATTGCAAGTGCTTGGCAACCGTAGACAACTGCATGTTCGCCGGTTAAGATTACTTTGCACGGTGCTTTTACGTCTATCACTTTTTACTTCGCCTTTTCTCTCACTTGTTTTAATGCTTCTTTTGCTGAGTCTACATTTACGATTTTTTGCTTTGCTATGATTTCTGCCACTTTTTCAATTTCATCGTTTTCAGCTCCGGCGATTACTGCTATGTTTTTTGCGTGTAGTTTCATGTGCCCAGTTTGTATTCCAGTTGTGCTTAGTGCTCGTAGCGCTGCGAAGTTCTGTGCAAGGCCGACGCAAGCAACTACTTGTGCTAGTTCTTGTGCTGTTTTTATGCCAAGTATTCTTAATGCAATTTGTGCGAGCGGATGAGTTTTAGTTGCGCCTCCGACTAGTCCTAGCGCAAGTGGAAGTTCAATTGTTCCACGTAAGTTCCCAGTTTTGGTTTTTTCCCATTTTGTAAGCGGCAAATATTTTCCAGTTATTGCCGCGTACGTGTGTGCGCCTGCTTCAATTGCGCGCCAGTCGTTTCCAGTTGCGATTACAATGGGGTCTATTCCATTCATTATCCCCTTATTATGCGTACATGCGCGGTAAATGTCATGATAGGCAAATAGGTACGCGTCTACAACGCCATCTACGACTTCTTCACCGATTACGTTTTTATCGTATTCTACGCTTGCACGACTAAGTCGCTTGTCGGCTAAATTTGAAATTATTCTTAAGCGTACTTTGCCGTTGCTTAGTTTTTCTAAGTCAAGTGCAATTGCTTCAGCCATTGTGTTAATTGTATTTGCGCCCATTGCATCGCGTACATCTACGTCAAAATCTACAACTAGCATATTTTTTGTTAATTTCCGACAACGTAATGCTTTTACTCCGCCGCCAAGCGTTATCATTATTGGATTAGTGGCATTTGCTTTTGTGATCAACTCAACTTTATGCCCTTCAATTTGGTTCACTGCTTTCGCTACATTTGGCACATTGACGACTTGTACTTGGCCAGTCATAATTGGGTCATCGGAAGATGCGGTAAACCCCTTTGGAAGCGCTAATTTAGCGGCATTAGTGGCTGCTGCGATAACTGACGGCTCTTCAATTGCCATTGGTACAAGCAAGTCGCGGCCGTTTATGCGAAAATTAGTGGCTATTCCAAGCGGAAGCTGGTGAGTCCCAACGACACTTTCTATCATTCTGTCAGCTACATTTACTGGTAATGCGCTTTCCTTAAGCAATAAGTCGCCTTCTTGACTCGTAATTACCCCTTGTTTTACCAATAACGCTACGCGTTCAGTTGGCTTCAATTTGTAAAGCGAGGAGAATTGAGAGTAGTCAGTCATTAATTGTTTCACCTGATTTCCTTGCAACTCGCGTGTTTTTTTAATCCCCTGTTCAGACCAAATATGTTCGACAAAGGTCGACAAATGGTTCGTCAACCGTCTCTTTTTTAAAGCGTTGATCGTCATAATCAATTTGCAAAATTAAGGGTTTAATTGATAAACTGATTAACCGATAAAAAGAGACTCGCAAATAAAATGGCTAAAATAATGAAATCTGACGCGTCCGTTCGCTCTGCAAGTCCAGTCATCAATGCTGGCGTTGGGATTGTAAGTTATGGCTATTTTGTCCCGCGCTTGCGCATAAAAGTGTCTGATATAGCTGCAACTTGGGGTAAAGACGCTTCAGTTGGTGAAAGCCTTGGTGTCAAAGAAAAGGCAGTTGGCGCTTGGGATGAAGATTCATGCACTTTTGCAGTTGAAGCAAGTAGAATGGCGCTTAAAGCAACTGCTGGTGCAAATGGCGGTAGTGGTATTAATCCCCAAGAAATCGGGGCAATTTACGTGGGAAGCGAAAGCAAGCCTTATGCAGTTAAACCCTCTGCGGCTATTGTTGCTGAAGCAATTCAAGCTACTCCTTCGCTTACTGCTGCAGATTTAGAATTTGCCTGTAAGGCAGGTACTGCTGGCATGCAAATGGCAATGGGGCTTGTATCAAGTGGTATGATAAATTATGGCTTGGCAATTGGCTCTGACACTGCTCAAGCGCAACCTGGCGATGCATTGGAATACACTGCAGGCAGTGGAGCAGCTGCGTTTATAATTGGTAAAAAAAATGTAATTGCAACAATTGATGACACTTATTCTTTTACAACTGATACGCCTGACTTTTGGCGCCGCCAACACGCGGAGTTCCCGCAACATGCTGGCCGTTTTACAGGCGAACCCGCTTACTTCAAGCACGTGCAAGGGGCAACACAAGGCATACTAGAAAAAACGGGCACAACGACCAAAGATTACGATTACGTTGTGTTTCATCAACCTAATGGAAAATTTCCACTGCGAGTAGCAAAGAGCCTTGGGTTCGGCGACGAAGCTGTCAAGCAAGGGTTGATTACGCCATTTATTGGAAATACGTACAGTGCTGCTTCAATGATTGGGCTGGTTAGTGTGCTTGACGTTGCAAAACCAGGCGACAAAATTTTGTTATGCTCTTATGGAAGTGGGTCAGGCAGCGATGCGTTTGTGTTAACTGTTCAAGATGAAATAACAAAACCAAATCGTAGACCAAGTGTAAAATTATTGGATTACATTGCAAAGAACAAAAAGTATGTTGACTACGCTGGCTATGCGAAACACAGAAAGAAAATCAAGCACATAGAGTAGAAAAAACTCAAAACGAAAAATAAACAAAAAAACAAAAAATAATAATAATTGAGAGAAAGTGAAAAAAATAAAATGAAAGGCAGAGATGTTTATGTTATTGGGGCAGGAATGTCTAGTTTTGGAGAACACTGGGATTCTTCTTTGCGTGAGTTAATTGTCGACGCGGCAATAAAGGCAATTGCAGATTCCAAAATAGAAGGAAAACAATTACAAGCCGTTTATGGTGGCTGCATGGCTTCTGGCTTATTTGCTGGGCAAGAGCACGTTGGTGCCTTGATTGCCGATTACCTTGGCCTTAACCCCCTTCCTTCAACTCGCCTTGAAGCCGCTTGTGCATCTGGTAGCGTTGCAATGCGCAATGGCATAATGGCAATTGCATCTGGATTTTACGATGTCGTGGCAGTTGGCGGAGTTGAAAAAATGACTGATGTTTCAACTGAAATGGCTTCAACTACGCTTGGCGGAGCAGGCGACGAAGAATGGGAATTATTTAACGGGGCAACTTTTCCTGCACTTTATGCATTAATGGCACGTAGGCACATGCTAGAATATGGCACAACTGAAGAACAAATGGCAATGGTGGCAGTGAAGAACCACGCTAATGCCGCAAAGAACCGCTATGCGCAATTCCAAAAAGAAATCACAATTGACACTGTTATGAAATCGCAATATGTTGCATCTCCACTTAAACTCTTTGACTGTTCACCATTAACCGACGGTGCAGCAGCAGTTATCCTAGCTTCTGGCGATGTTGCGAAAAAAATCTGTGAAAAGCCAATTAAACTAATTGCAAGTAGTCAAGCAAGTGATTCACTAGCACTGGCAAATAGAGCTAGTTTTTCAAGTTTACGCGCAACGCAAATCGCTGCAAAAGAAGCGTTTACACAAGCAGGCATAAAGTCAAAAGATGTTGACGTAGCCGAATTACATGACTGTTTTACAATTGCAGAATTAATGGCAATGGAAGACCTTGGCTTCTGCGAAAAAGGCAAGAGTGGCAAAATGGTTGAAGCTGGCCAAACGAAAATTGGCAGTGATATCCCCATCAATACTTCGGGAGGGCTAAAAGGCTGCGGCCACCCTGTTGGAGCAACTGGAGTCAAGCAGATAGTTGAAATCGCATGGCAATTGCGAGGCGAAGCAACTGGACGACAAGTTAAAAACGCGGAAATAGGTTTAACTCACAATGTAGGCGGAAGTGGCGCAACTGCAGTTGTGCACTTGTTAAAAAAAGATTTCTAAAAAAAATTCTAAGCTGATAAAAAATGACTGAAGGTATTGCAAGGATTTGGAGAAACCAACGCGACAGGTACAACTTAATTGGAACACACTGTGAAGAGTGCAAAAATGATTTTTTTCCACAACGCAAGATTTGTCCTGTTTGCCGGCGTAAAGGTAAATTAAAGGAAAAACAAATGCCTACAACTGGCAAAATCTATTCATTTACGCTAGTTACAGGCGGGCCAGTTGGATTCGACTATGAAACCCCTTACTATTTGGCAATTGTTGAACTTGACAATAAAGTGAAAATCTTAACGCAAATAGTTGACAGTGACGATGACAAAGTAAAAATCGGGCAACCAGTTAAAGCCATGTTCAGACGCATCCAAACCCACGGAGAAGAAGGGCTAATTGCATACGGGTACAAGTTCAAAGTAGTTTAGTTATTTATATTCTTCTTTTGTTTTACTTTTATTATGACTCTCGATTACGATTTTATGCGTTTAGCTATTGATACTGCGCGTAAAGGCGTTACTGCAGGTCAGACTCCATTTGGAGCTGTGATTACAAAAAATGGTAAAGTAGTTGCCGAAGCGCATAATTCAGTATGGAAAACAACTGACCCTACTGCACATGCTGAAATAAATGCGATTCGCTTAGCTTGTAAAAAATTAGGTACTATTAACTTAGATGGCTGCGTGATTTACTCCACTACTGAACCTTGTCCCTTGTGTTTTAGTGCAATTCATTGGGCTAGGATTTCAAAAATAGTTTATGGCGCGGAAATTGCAGACGCAAAGAAAGCGGGTTTTAATGAACTTATTCTTTCAAACCGCGTCATGAAAAAATTGGGTAAAAGCCGCGTTGCGATTAAAGGCAGGGTATTAAAAAAAGAAAATCAAGCCTTGTTTGAATATTGGAAAAAAGTTAATTGGAAGCCGTACTAAGAAAATTCCTTGCGGTTTTCTTTCAACTCTTCTTTTTTTCCACTTTTTTTTGATTTAGCGCAATTTTTCCTGCAAAAGCTATTTATACCCTTCGCGTTTCTTTAGTACTTAAGAGAGTTTTTTTATGATCCGTACTTTTTCGAGTTTCAATGAGTTTAGCAAGGCAGCGCAAGAGCTTGGCTTAGATATGGACTTGCAAGCCTTAACTACATTAGACGTGTTGTTTTTTGAATTTTATAAAGAATCTCTAATTTTAAATATTCGCGACTATGGCGAAAACCCAAATAATCTACTTGTACTTAGCAAAAAAGATAGTTTAGTTTATTCTGAAAAGCCATTCACTGCAAAAGATTTCAAACTATTTAGGTTAACTATGAGCGAACAATTTGGAGAAAGTACAGTAATTGCCTTCTTGGCTTTAAGGGAAACAATGAATAATTATTCATATCGCTTTGAAAAATTACACGCTGAATTAGATGAAGTTGAAAAAACATTTGATATTGACAAGCTTGACGAGCTCGGTAAAGCGTTCAGAAAGTTGTCAGATAAACTTGACGATTATGTAGATTTATTATTAAAATTACGAGATAGGAAAGTTCCACAAGTAAACACGAAGTTTATTTCCTATGATTATAATTTACTAACAACAAAAGCCCAGCATACCTTAGATCGAACAAAAAATCAAATAAGCCGGATAAGTGGACTGCGTTCTGAAATAGAAGTACAGGAAACTCGCAAGTTGAATAAACGAATTGAATACTTGTCTGAAGTTGTGAAAAAATTAACTGCCATTACGGTTATTTTAATGATTCCGACTTTAGTTGCGGGTCATTTTGGTATGAATGTTAATTTATTACTAGCAAATAGGCCAGATGCTGAACTGATAATAATTGTTGGCACTTTGGTAATAATGGGTTCAGTCGGCCTTTTCTTCAAGTGGAAAGATTGGATTTAACTTTTTTTAACAAGTAACATTGCTTTTTCAATTTCTCCTTCTGCCAAAAGAGAAAATAACTCTTCATCGTTAACCAATTGTGATTTATTTTTACGTAGTTTTTCTTTCAATAC
Source organism: Microcaldota archaeon (assembly GCA_023247085.1). GTDB lineage: Archaea > Micrarchaeota > Micrarchaeia > Norongarragalinales > UBA8480 > JAHFHC01. The sequence goes on from JAHFHC010000017.1 coordinate 10,767, forward strand.
TGCATTTCCTATTTCGGAAACGCTTTTTTCTTCAGTTTTCAACTTGCGTATCAACTCAATCTTATCTCTTAGATTATCTGCGACTTCAAACTCTTTGTCAATGTAAACCTCTGCATTTGCAAAACCGACTGCAATTGCATTAGCATCAATTGCAGACGCATTTAGCCCATCGCTTGCAAGTGAGCCACGCAGCTTTAATTTGACAAGTGGTTTCTTCAAATCTTGACTTACGTCAGTAATTATTTTAGCGATCGCGCTTTTCACTTGTTCTACCGTTGCGTTTTCAAAAACTAATTCTCGGTAAATGAACGGTCGTGAGTCAATGTAAATAAATTCATATGTGCGTGTGATTGTGTCATAGAGCCAAAAGCCTTTTTTTTCCATTTCATTTTTCTTCATTTGCGTGATAACCGCACTTCCTGGAATAAGCAGCGTATTTTTGCCGAATTTTATATCGCGTTTCCAGTGAATATGGCCATTTACGTATAAGTCAAATCCCTTTGGCAAATCGTCGCATGTCATAAAGATGTCGTTCATTGGGATAATTTCTTTAATGGTCTGGTGAAACATAAAAATGTTAAAACAATCTGGCAATGGTGCAAAACCAGCTGCTTTGATAACATCTCCGGCATATTCTTCTGGAACGCCGGCCATGCCAATAATCGCCACGCGTTCGTTTTCAGCTTCTTTCTTTACAATAACGTGTTTATTGTGACAATTTATCAAAACTCCTGCGCTATCGAGCACGTCAATTGCGTTTACTAATCCTTTTGTGCGGCGTTCATGTGTTCCTGGAATAGCAATTACGGGCATGTTTGGATACGTTCTATTGTTTTTTTCAACGCTTATAGTGATTTTTGCAGCGCTTGCAGTTGTTGCTTCACGGTGTGTCTTAAATAATTTTATTGCGTCATTTAGCACTTCTTGCTTTGGTACGCGCACATCAAACAAGTCTCCTGCTGCTATAACTACGTCGCTCATTTGCCTGGCTGTTTCAAGTATTTTTGCAGTTTGAGCGAGCGCGTCTTCGCTATAGCCAAGGTGATAGTCTGAAGTGATTGCGATTTTCATGTTTTGTATATCTCAAGAAAGAGGAACGCCAAGGTTTTAATAAAACGCGGGCTTTGAATTAATGCGCGATTTGGTGTAAAAAAATTGTTATGAATAGCTGGTTAATACTTGCGTTGGCCGCGATGCTTATATTTTCTATTTCAAATACGTTGCTAAAAGTAGCAACTGATCAATTTGATATAGCCAAAAGTCTTGCCCCGCTAATACCTGTAGCTGCAATTGCGTTCGTTGTCTTTTTAATCGGCACCATTTACGTATTATTTGTACAAAAAGCGCCAGTTCCTATTACGCTTCTTGAATACGGTGCAGCAATTGTAATCTTATCGCTTTTAGGAGTTGCATTGTTCTTAGCTTCTCTTAAAACTGGTAAAGTAGCGGAAGTAACGGCAATACTCAGTATAAGCACGATTGCAGTTGCCCTTATTTCAATTCATTTTCTAAAAGTAGAGTTCAATGCAAAAGAAGTAATTGGTATGCTAATGGCAGTTGCAAGCATATTGCTATTCGTGCTCTAGTTTCTTTATTTGATTATAGTTCTTCACAGACCTAGATGCCGTAAGTGAACGAACGCGAGTTATCTTTTATTACATAACAAAGCCCTAACCTTTGTACGAATAGATAAATTTATTAACTATTTTTTCTATTTGTATAATGATCATAATGGAGCTTCGTGACCTGGATAATAAGGATCGTTTGTTGTTATTTGAACTAGATATGGGTTGTCGCCAAACTTATTCTCAGCTATCGCGCAAAATTGGGCTTAGTAAGCAAAGTATAGAATATCGCATTCGTAGTTTGCTTGACAAGGGAGTTATCAAGGGGTTTTATGCTCCGCTTGACGTGTCTAAACTTGGCTATATGTGCTGTAGGGTTTTTGTTCAATTTTATGGGGTTAGCCCGCCTAAACAACTTGAAATCGTTAACTACTTATTATCAATGAAGGAAGTTGGCTGGGTAATTTCAGCTGACGGATCTTGGGATTTAATCTTTATTGTTTGGGCTCAAAATGTTCAAGAATTGTCAGAAATAGTTGACAAAATTTCGTATAAATATGGTTCACTAATTAAGAAAAAAACAGTGTCAATAGCAACCAAAATGCATCACCTTCAAGCTAAATTTTTACTCCTCGAGCCTCAAGAAGGTAAAACTTTTGTAATGGAAAGCGGAGTAACGCCTCCAGTGGATTTAGATGAGCTTGACTATAAGATTTTGTCACTAGTTGCGCTTGACGCGCGTATGCCGTTGATTACAATGGCGAATAAACTAAAGACTTCTTATAAAGTGGTTGGCTATAGGTTAAAGCGCCTTGAGAAAAAAGGGATTATTTTATGTTATCGTGCTGAAATAAATTACAATGCGCTTAAATACACGCATTACAAAGTTTTTCTCACTTTGCATAATAATTCAAAAGAACGAGAAGAAGAATTATTGGAATTTTTGCGTAATCGCCCAAATATAATCTACGTTACAAAGGCATTGAACATCGCTGATTTAGAATTTGAATGTATTGTTTCAACTAGTTCAGAATTTTACGCGCTAATAAGGGATTTACGCGCCAAATTTTTTGATATAATTCAAGACCATTCAACAGTTATGCTAACTGAAACTCATCAAATAAACTACTTGCCAGTTGAAAGCAAAGCGCTTTTTCCAGTAAAAACTTAGGTTGCTATAACCCTCGCTATTTTAGTATATTTTTTATTTCAATAACCATTTTTTGAACTGCTTTTTTGACTAGTTCGGGTTTGCCAGTTAATCCTCCAATGCTTTCGTGTCCGCCTCCGCTTCCTTTAACGCTAGGGCCAAATTGTTTCAATATTTTGCCAACGTCAACTTTTACTGAGTGAGGATTTTCAGTATCTTTTGCCATTGCTATTTTACCGTTTTTTGGATTAAGACAAATCCCAACAACGCAGCCAGTTTCAACCAAAGCTAGGCATGTTTTTGATTCAAAAGCGTTATTCTCAACTACGCCAATTAAACCTCCTTCTGTTTCTATTAGTTTGAGTTTCAGCAACGCTTGAAAAACGTTTTTTATTTCACTATTATCCGGCATAGCCCGTGCAAGTGAAAGCACTTCTCCATATTCTTTTCCGCTTGCAATTAATAATTGTGAAACTGCTGAAAACGTTTGCCTATTAGCTGTTTTGAACCGTGCAGTATCTGCAATTACGCCAGTTAAAAGAAGTGTAGCGGTTATTGAATCCATTTTCTTTCGGCTTACGCGATAAAGGTCGTATATTACTTCACAGCAACTTGTCCTATGCACAAATTCAAACATGCGTGCATTTGCAAGCATTTTGCCATGCTCGTGATGGTCAATTGCAATTATCTTTCCTTTAAATCTTGCTACTTCTTCGCCAAACTTTCCAAGCATATCCTTATTAGCAACATCAACCAGTACCAAGTTGTTATAATTATTTAACTCCTTTTGCTTAACAATTGGAATTGCAGGTAATCCTAAGCCTTGTAATAAATGACGTGAAGCAGAATTAGTTTTGTCTGGAGATTTAACTTCGCTTTGTTTCAAAAGTTTTGCAAGCGACAATGCGCTTGCAACTGCCTCAACATCTCCCAAAGAATGAAAACTGATTAGTGTAGAGCCCTCTAATTCTTTTAATTCACTAAGCAGTTCAGTGTATTTCATAAAAAGAAATAAGGCCGACGGTGAATTTAAGCTATTGTTTCATCTTCTTCGCGGCTTCTTCTAGCTTTTTTCGTAGTTCATCAAATTTAGCTTTGAGTTTTTCTTCTTGTTTTTTAAAAGCAGTTATGCGGAGCGTTGACATTTCTTTTTCGTCACTTAATTCTTTTTTGAGGCTTTCCTTGTCTTTTTCTACTAAAACATTTGAGACAAAACGGTAAAATGGGCCATTGCCTTTGTCAACTTCATCAAGCGCCTTTTGCGTTTCGCTTTCTTGCATTGTCAATTGTTGCAATTGCATGTTAAGCATTTGCAATTGGGATTGCAGTGCTTGAAATTCTTGTAATTGTGCGGTTAATTCTTCATTCATTTGCATATAACGTAAATCACTGCTTTTTAGTGGGTGGTTTAAATATTAAAATACCTTACATTATGCATGGACATTTCAACTTCACTTGTTTCAATGAACTTATGGCACTTTCTTTTGCTTTTGTCAATTGGAATAATTTGGATGCTTATAGCTGCTTTCAAGCCAAGTGAAGAAAAGCTACGCACCATGTTTGGAATGGGGCTGTTTCTTGCGATTTTCGACCTAGTTTTTGAAACAATTGGCCTTTATCTCGGCTACTGGCAAGCCACTAATTCGTTGTTTTTAATTGGACCTGCAGTTCCATTGGAAGTTTTCGCCATTGCAATTTGCGCTGGTGCAGCAATGAACTTGCTTTTTTCAAAGTTTTCATGGGAATTTTCAGTTCCAGCCGCATTTCTAATTGCCGCTATGGGCACGTGGATAGAAGGAATGCTTGTAAATACCGGAAATTTAGTTTACTTAGGCGGGTGGACTGCATTCCATGCTTTCGCGGCTTACTTCATAGTTTTTACTTTCCTTCAATATGTTAATTTCGCTAGCTTCACTAAGTCAACACTTAAAGCCCAACGTGTTTCAAGCAAAAAAGCCAAGAAACGATTGTGAAAAAACAAAAGAAATAATTAGAATGAATTTAAGTTCCTTCTTTCCATCCTGCTAAATAAGCTTTTTGTTCTGCGGTTAGTTCGTCTACTCCAATTCCATGTGCTTTAGCCTTTAGTAGTGCTACTTCTGCGTCAATTTTTGCTGGTACATCGTAAACTTTTTTTTCATTTAATTTAGGTGAATTAGTTGCAATGTATTCCGCTACGAGTGCTTGGTCGGAAAATGACAAGTCCATAACTTCGCTTGGATGACCCTCTGCGCAAGCTAGATTAACTAACCTGCCTTGTGCAAGTAGAATTATTCTCTTTCCGTTTTTGAGCTTATATTCTTCAACAAGTGGACGCACTTCTTTCTTTGCAGTTGCCATTTTTTGTAATTCACTTGCATTTACTTCAACGTCGAAGTGACCCGAGTTACAAACAACTGCACCGTCTTTCATTGCTTCAAAATGCCCTTTGTCAATTACGTGCTTGTTTCCGGTAACCGTTATGAAGATGTCGCCGATTTTTGCAGCATCAGTCATTTTTAGCACTTGAAACCCTTCAAAAAATGCGCGTAGTGCTTCAACTGGGTTTATTTCTGTGACAACTACTCTGGCTCCAAGCCCGCGTGCACGTGATGCAATTCCTTTGCCGCAATGTCCATAGCCTGCAATCACAACTACTTTGCCTGCAATGAGTTCGTTTGTTGCGCGTATTACTCCGTCAAGTGTAGATTGTGCTGTGCCGTACCAGTTGTCCATTAAGTGTTTTGTTGGCGTATCGTTAACTGCAATTACGGGGTATTTCAATGCCTTATCGTTTGCCATTGCGCGTAACCTTATGACCCCGGTTGTAGTTTCCTCTTGGCCAGCTATTACTTCTTTTAGTAATTCTTGTCGTTTTGTGTGAATTACGTTAAGCAAATCTGCCCCATCGTCAATAGTGATGTGTGGCTTTACGTCAAGTGCTTTGTCAATGCATTGAAAATAAGTTGGGTTGTCGCAGCCTTTTACTGCGTAGACATTAAATCCTTCTGCATCTAACGCGGCTGCGATGTCATCTTGAGTGCTTAATGGATTCGAAGCACAAATTGAAACTTCTGCCCCGCCTGCACGTAAGGTTTTTACAAGTACTGCAGTTTCTTTTGTAACGTGTAGACAAGCTGCAATGCGTTTTCCTTTTAATGGTTTTTCTTTTTCAAAACGCTGCTTCACTAATTGTAAAACCGGCATGTGTGCTTCTGCCCATTCAATATTTTTTTTTCCAGTTTCAGCTAATTTTTTATCTTTAATAATGTTCATTTTTTTCACCAAATATTATTTAGTTATTAATCGAGTATTTTTCTCATTGTATTGGCGCAATATTTGCACACGCCGTAAACTTCGTCAAGACACTTGCCGTGGCTTGTTCCTTTTCCAACCCATCGGCCACATCGGCCGCATTGCAATTTGTAAACCGAATTGAAGTTAACGTATTTGTTCAATTCTTTGAAAACCACTTCGTCGCTGCGTTCAAGTTCTTGTTTTGATTTTTCATCCCTAGCTAGTTCTAAGAAATTATCAACGTGTAACTCGCGAGTTTTGCCATGCATTTTCGTCTCTTGTACTGGTAACTCGCACACGTCACAGTAAAGCGTTGTTTTGTAAATTGGCGTAACTACAGTCCAGCCACCGAAATGCAGCGGGATTCCACTTATATTTGATGAATGAAAATCTATAAATTCATAGTTGTAACCTGGATTTTCCCCTTTTGCCTTTACTTTCTCAAAAGCAGGTATGTTGCTAGCCGGCAGGTAGGGGTCGAATAATGGCGCAAAACGCATTTTTAGCATGTTATAAGTAAAAATGAGTAGAAATAAAACGATATCTCGTCCAATTAGTATCTTGTAATTATATATGTTTAAAGCTGTTTTATTCGATTTTCGTGACACTTTAGTTGATGTGTCAAAAGCGCGGGAAGCGCAGACTGAGTTTCTTTTCAATTACTGTGCCGTGCGTACTAAAGTTAAATTTTCACTTGATGAATTCAAGCATAAATCAAAACAAGCGCACGCTGCCGTTATGGCGCGGTTTGGAAATAATCAATACATTCACAACTGGTCGCTTTTGATAAACAAGCACTTGTTAGACTCACTTGACGTGAAAGTTGAAGGCAAAGATTTTGAAAACCTCATGAACGATTTAGACTCGGTTTTTATAGAAAATGTTTCTCTTTTTCCAGATTCAGTCACTATTCTCGATTTCTTAAAATCAAGCGGAATCAAAATGGGTGTAGTAATTGACGGCACTAGCAAAAGAGAAAATGCAGTTATCGATAAGCTTGACTTACGTAAATTTTTACGTGTGATAATAATTTCTGAAGAAATCGGCAAAAATAAGTTTTCACTGCTTCCACTGCAAAAAGCACTTGAGCCACTGCACTGTCTTCCAGCAGAAGTGATTGTTGTTGGCGACCGCATTGACAAGGATATTTCGCCTGCTAATAAACTAGGTTGTTTTTCAGTTAGGTTAATTCGAGGAAGCGGCAGGTACGATGCTGTGCAATCCAATTCTACAAATATAGATGAGCGGCCAAAAAAGACGATTTCAAAACTAAACGAATTAGCTGAACTAGTGTAAAAAAGCGTTGATTGTTATCTTTCTTTTGGCAATTGAACCGTTGCTTTAGCAAATGCATATGCAGCTGCTTCTTGTGTTACTTGCACAATAATTTCATCAAGTATTGCTTGTGCATTTCTTTCGCCAGTCTCTAAAATTTCTAAGGCAGCTAGTTGAGCGATTTGCTTTGCGTCTTCTTCACCCAACAAACTTGCTTTGAAGTTATCAGCAATTCTATTTACCATTGATGTCAACGCTTCCAAAGCTTTGTCGCGACTCAAACCAGCTAATTTTGGTGCTTTCAAACCACGCAATTGTACGCTCCTTGCAGTTTCACGAACCTCAGCTAACCGTTGATCGTATGCACGTTTAGCTTGTTCAATTGTTTTGTATGATCTATTGAAGATTTGGTATGCTGCTGTTCTTACTAAAGGCTTAGAATCTTTATCTGCGCCAAAGACGCGTGTAGCATCTTTTAAGTACGCGTCGTATGCTTGTTTGGCTTGTTCAATAGTTTTGTATGCTTTAGTGAAGAGTTGGAATGCTGCAGTTCTGACTAACGGTTTGGAATCTTCATCTCCTCCAAAGACTCTTGTAGCGTCTTTGTAGTGTTGGTCGTATGCTTTTTTGGCTTCTTCAATGGTTTTGTATGTTTTAGTGAAGAGTTGGTGCGCTGCGGTTCTGACTAGTGTTTTAGAGCCCTCATCTCCTCCAAAGACTCTTGTAGCGTCTTTGTAGTGCTTGTCATATGCTAGTTTAGCTTCTTCAATGGTTGAGTATTTTTTCTTAAAGAGTT
>JAHFHC010000018.1 GCA_023247085.1 Microcaldota archaeon
GCTTGGCTTAATGTGAATAGATGCTGGTGTGCCTGAGTCTATTGTAATGACTCCAGTTGCTGTGAGTGAATTGTTTGTAAGCGAAACTGCGTATACTGTTACGTAACCGATTTTTGTAGCAGTTAATAGGCGTCCATTGATGTTTGCTTGGCCGGTTCCATTTAGAATCGTCCATGTTGCGTCAGTGTCTGCAATGCGGTTGCCGTATTTGTCAATTAGTATTGCGGTTAATGCGCCTGTTGAACCTGCGGTTATTGTTGCGCCGCTTTCAGCAATTGCAAGCCCGAATACATTTGTGGGTGTAACTAGTATAGTTATGTTTCCGTAAACGTTGTTGTTTTGTGCTAATCTTACGGTTACTGTAACTTGACCTGCTTGAGTTGCTACGAGTGTGCCATTTGGATAAACTGTGCCACTTGAAGTAGTCCAAACGAATGCTGGAGTTTCGCCGCTAGCAGTTGTTAGTATGTTTCCGCCAACATCGTGTAGTGAAGTGTTGAATTGAATTTGTTCTCCGGCAACTACGCTCATTGCGCCGGTTGCACTAGTGACATTGATGTAGTTAGGTTCTCCAATTACGATTGTTACATTTGAACTATCATTTTTATCATCAAATACTCCGATGACTTGTACGTCGCCAAGTTGGTTTGATGTAAATGTTCCGTTTGAATCAATTGAACCGCTTCCAGTATAGTTTACGGTTGTCCAACTATCGGCTGGAAATTCAAATTCGTTTCCTCTAGTGTCTATTCCAATTAATTTAAATTGAGTGGTTGATTTTGGTGTAACGTTTATATTTCCCGGTTCAATCTTGACGTTTACAACATCTTGTTTGCGTATTGTAACTGTAAAGTTAAAATTGAATTCAGTGTCTTTGTGCCTGATTTTTGCGAATATTGTGTCTGGTGCATCAGTTGTCAACATGCTTACCGTGTATGTGCCATTGTTTGGAGAACAAGGTGGGTGTTGTAAACATGAAGTAAGTTCAGCATAAGTGCCGTTAGCAGTTGTAACGTCAAAAGTAACTTCGTCAAAATCAGCAGGATAAATTGGCACGCTATTTCCACCTGCGTCAAAAGAAGTAATTTCTAAAACTTGGGTTGAACTGTCGTATGGAACGGTGTCATTTGAATATAGTTTTCTTACGTTAATGTGGTCAAATCCGCTTACTGCACTGTTTATGACAATAAGCTTAACCGTGCTGCCGATAGTTGCTCTAATTACTGCATTTCCGCGTTTGAAGGCGGTTAAATTAGCTTGAGTTGAATTAAACGATGTTAAAGCGACGATTGAAGCATTGCTAGTTGTCCAAACCGTTGAGCTTGGGATAATGGAGTCTCCAAATTCGTTGACAGCGGCTAGTGTAAGTGTAGCGTTTCCTCCTGCAGGCATAGCCAAAAACAAAGTTGAGTTGGTTGAGTTAGCTATTGAAAAATTTACGAGTGAAGGAGTAAAGTCTGAATTTGGGGTAAATGCGCCTGAACCGCCATTTGTTCCATTAACTAAAACTGTAGAATTTCCACAGCTTGCAGGTATGACTCCGCCTATTCCGCTTGAAACATTAACTATGCCTAGTTGGGTTACAGATGCGCCTACAACTGTTTGAATAACTACGTTGCCGCCTGTTCCACCGTTTCCTGCAATGCAGCTAGCAACTTGTCCTCTTGCTCCACGGGCATTTAATGCGCTGTTGATTCCGAGAAATAAACGATCTTTGCTAATTAAAGTGATGAATCCACCGTTACCGCCATTAAGCGTCCAGCTTGGGTCACTTAATGCACCATCTGCGGTTATTGTTCCGCCTATGCTTATTTGCTTTGCACGAATAGTGATGTTGCCGCCATTTTGGGCGACTGTTGGAATTGGTTGAACTGTTACGGTTACACTTGGGTTAATTGTAAATGTTTTATAGAAAAATACTGAGTTGTGTAACGCAGGGGTTATGATTTGATTTGCGGAAACAGTACAGTCGACGCTAGTTGAACTCTCTGCACAGCCTGGAAAAGCAATTCCATGAACTGGCAAAGCTATTGTTGATAGTGCGAATAAAAGTAAAGCTAGTATCTTCTTCATTGTGATAATCAGTAGAAAAACGCCTATATATAAGCGTTGTCCCTGATAGGTAGTTACTTAGCTATTTCAAGTGCGGTGAATCGGGGTAGTGTTGATGCATCCGTCTTTTGTTACAATTATGGTTGTTTCAGCTTGTGAAACAAGCCCTTTTCCTTTTTCCATTAGCACGGGGTAGGGGTGTAAGAAGTTTAGCAATTGTAATTCTCGTAGTGCAACGTTAATTGAAAATGGCTGTAATTCAGGTAAATCGCGGTGTAGCCACCGTTGTGCAAATGGCAATTCCGCGTATTTTTCAACTATTAGTTCGCCGACTTTTTTAGTTGCAGGTAACCGACCACGCACGGGTTCGCCAGTGTACAAAAATATTTCCGTTTGGTCGCCGTCAACTACTTCGCCTTTGCCGTTAGTTGCAAATGGTTCAATTGCAAATGTATCGCCTTCTTCTAGCACATAATTGCCGCTTTCGACATTCGGGATGCTAGTGCCTGCATGTAAGTGAAATTGGTCGACCCTGTGCCCGCATAAATTCGAAACGGGTTTTAAACCATTGCCCCGTTTTTCTATTTCAGTTTGAATTGTTTTGCCAATCTCGCGCACGTTTACGCCTGGCTTAGCTAATGTAACTGCGGCTTCTAATGCCGCGCTACTAGCTTCAATTAGTTTTGAGTTTTCTCCAGAAAAATCAATTGTAAACGCACAATCACACACGTATCCGTCAATGTGCACTCCAATGTCAATTTTTAACACATCTTTTTCGCCAATAACTGTTTCATCATCAAAACTAGGCGTATAATGCGCTGCTTGTGTGTTAATGGATAGATTGACAGGAAAAGCAATTTCGCCGCCTAATTCAATTGTCTTTCCTTCAATTTCATTTGCAAGTTCAAGCAACTTCTTGCCTGGCTTTGCATTTTTTCTTGCTAGTTCTTGTACTTTTGTAGCTATTTCTCCAGCTTTAATATATTTTTCAAAAATTTCTTTTTCCATTGTCATAACCTCGTAATACTAGTAAATATCAAACCCATGTTTTTGAGGGAGTTAAACAAATATATATAGGAAATATAACCGAAAACCTAATGATTTTTATTAGATTTAGCTTTGCTTTTTCAATGTCATTGCTGCAACTGCGCCGATTATGAAAATTACTCCAATTGTAACAATGCGAGCAGCGACAAAAGCAGCTGCAAACACCACAATTGGATATGGCGTGCTAGTTCCGTTTAGTAGCAAGTAAAGTGTTGCTTCCATTGATCCAAGCCCGCCTGGAATAGTTGATAAAATGCCCACAACAAGGCTAATTGCAGAAGCGCCAATTATTTGTACGATATTTAGTTTTACTCCAGCCGCATGGAATGCAATTGCAATTGCTAAGAAGTCAAAAAACCAAGCGAATAAAGTTACAAAAAAGCTTTTCGACAGTGTTGCCTTGCTGAACTTATGCATAGCGAATTCGCCGAGAAAAGACAAGCGCTTGATTCGTGAAATTAACTTAATTAGTTTGTCTATGTGGTAAGTAATGAGTGCGAGCACAGCAACGAACGCGAGGGCTAATAGCATTAGCCCGCCATAGCTAGAGACTATAAGTGTAGAGAAAATAATTATGGCAAAGAAGTCAAGTAGTCGTTCCCATAAAATTGTTAGCAAGGTAAAACGTTTTTTCAACCCGTGTTTTTCAAGGTAAAGTGACTTAGATGTTTCGCCAATGCGTGCGGGTGTCAAATTACTGATTGCAGTTCCAGCAACTTGTATTTTAAACAACTCAAAAATACCTACCTTGCTATTGACTTCTTTAAGCAAAATGTCCCACCTGAGTGTTTTCAAACCAAGTGAAATCACTTCAAGAAAAACCGCGAGTAGCAAAAGAGCCAAATCTGCTTTTATCAGCACGTTCCATGTCTCATTTAAGTCAACTACTCGCGAAGCTGCGAATAGTAAAACTGCGACTACGATTAGAGAGAATAATATGCGTTTGTTTTCCATAAAACCCCAATTTTATATCATGAAGTGTTTCTACCTTTTAACCCCTATGGAAAATGCATATGATGAATTAAGCCAAGAATGGAACGAATACAAACAACGGCCATTGCCTGCGTTTAATCTACTATTGCCTTTGGGTCACGACGGAATCTGCCTTGATGCTGGAACCGGCAATGGCCGTCACTTGTCATTACTTTCGCAAAAATATAGTGAAGTTTATGCAATTGACAATTCCCAAAAGCTTCTTTCAATAGCTGCAACGAATAACGCTGCCTTGAAAAATGTCCACTTTGACTTTTCGGACATTACGCTTCTTCCTTTTGAAAACAAAATGTTTGACGATGTTTATTGCGTTGCTGTATTGCATCATTTGCCAACTCAAACGATTCAGGTGGCGTTTAAAGAGATTCATCGTGTGCTTAAAACAAATGGGTTGTTGATCGCAAGTGTGTGGAATAAGGAACAAGCTAAGTTTACAAATTTACAAAAAGAAGACTACGTTTCATGGAAAATGAAAACCGGAAAAACCGTGAAGCGGTTTATACACTTTTTTGAAGAAGAGGAAATCAAACAATTAGCAAAAGAAAATGACTTTAATATTGTTGAAATCTTCTACGAGAAAAACGGTAAGAAGACAACGGAAAAAAGTGAAGCTGGAAATCTGTGCTTTGTCTTGCAAAAAAAAGAAGCGGCTTAGGCTAATTATATTTTATTTGACGTCTCCAGTTATCAAGCAGTGGTCGATTTCAAACGGGTCAAGCACTATCATTTCGTTCACTTTGGCTTTCGTGCTTATTTTGGCTTTTTCATCGCTGTATATTTTTTTCGGTGCTGCACTAGAATCAATGCAACGTGCTTTTATTGCAATTAAGAAACTTTTCGCTTTGAAAGCAGCTATGTTTTTCAATAAAATATCGGTTTGACTCTTGTCAGCAACATCTTCAAAAACAACATCAACTTTTCCAACTTCGCTATACCTATCTGGCAAACGCGCGTCTGCTAATACTGGATAAAGGTTGTGTCGTTGTTCGCATAATAAAAGTAAGTCTCGCATTGACTGTGCTGAAAATTCAACGCAATACACTTTACCTTTTTCACCAACTATGTCACTTACATGGCTAGCGGTTGTGCCATTAGCAGATCCAAGGTAAAGTACGCTTGAACCTGGCTTAATTGTTAAGTGTTTTAATCCCTTGACAATAGCTGCGCCGAGTTTACTCCTCTTTGGATCCCATAACCGGTATTCATCTTTACCGCTTTTAACAAGTTGCTCGCGGTACACTTTTACCCCTGGAACTAAGTTCTTGGTTGCTACTTTGCCGTCAATTTTGTAAACGCCAGGAAAAATTTCTCTTATGTTCATTTCAATTCACTTATCCTCTTGTCCAAATCTTTCTTTAATTTCTCTGCAATGAAATTGCCAGTGTAAAAGTCAGCCCGTGCAGCCAAAGCTAGTTTGCTGGCTAAAGTACGTGCAATTTGGCCACGGTGTTCATCTTTTGCGCCCCGCACAAGTGTACATTGGAATAGAATACCGTGTTTTGGTGGTTTGCTTCCACGGTGTAAATGTTTAAACAATGCTTTTTCTGCTCCAAGCAATTGAATTGTACTCCCAGGCATCTTTGCCATTCGCTCTAAGCCACCTGACATAGTCACTAACCGCGCGGCTAGTAAAGGGTCAAGTAAATGGCACAAGTTTGGAAACGCTTCTTTAGCTGTTGTTGTAACGAACTTTTCCATTACGCTTCTAGATGCAAATAAATTAACTGCAGCGCCTGCAAGTTGCCTGATTCCCTCTGCGTCTCCTTCACTTAACTCTGCTCCAAAACTATGTTCAACTGATTCAATTAATTCCGCTGCTTTTACTTCGCCGCAGATTTCGGCAAGTGTTGAGTATTCTAAGTTTTCTTTTCTACCAAAAACAGCTGCTACTTTGCAAAGGGTCTCTTCGTTTTGCACTTGTGCTTCTGGGAAGCTGAGTTTAAACCATTCTAATACGCGCATGTATAGCAAGTTTTTCGCTTGATCCATGTCGTCGATGCTGCGCACAGCTTGCATTACGATTAAGTCGCGTTTTCCAAACGCTTTTTTAACTTCTTGCTTTGTTTTTTTCAAAAACGCTTCTCGTTCACTAACCACTTGTAATAAACCTCAAAATTGTAATTCCAAAGATTTTGAAATTACGTTTGCTTTTGCAGATAAATTAGGTGCATTCAGTTATTAAAAACCACTGAATTGAGGTCCGATAACTTTTTAACCATCGATACGCTTAGGTCTATAATATGTTCTTGTTTGCTGCATCTGCTGCGAATGCCACTTCAACTGAAGCCGCGTCAACAGTTTTTTCCGCTTTATTTGGAGGCATGGCTGCGTTTATGGTGCTTTTTGGAATAATTTGGATCGCTATTTTTCTACTTGTTGTGGTGAACTTAGCAATCACAGTCTGGGCGCTTTATGATATTCTCACTTCTAAAAATGATTCAAATTGGAAGTTGCTCTGGGCAGTTGTAATCTTATTTGCGTCTTTGCTTGGCGTGTTATTTTACTATTTCATGGGACGCAAAGAAAGAAAAGCATAGAATCGGTGTTATGCATTTTAGCTACAGCCTGTTGTTTCGCCACAGTCCATGCACACGCTGCATGACCCGTTTTGTTTGACTTTCATGCTGCCGCATTTACCGCATTGTTCTCCAGTGAACCCTAGTCTTTTTACATCTGGTTTTTCAGCTTTTTGAACAACTGCGTTGGCGATGTTGATTATCCCTTTTTCGGTTGGTACAACAGGGTTAGCGGTTTGTCCACTTGAAATTAATAGCGTGGTTTGCTTTGTTGCACTGCGTTTTTGTACGTACTCGCGTTCCAAAACGCGGAACACGTAGTCGACCATGCTAGTTGCATTGTTTATTTCTTCGTCGCCTGCAACTACCCCGCTTGGTTCAAAGCGCGTAAATGCAAATGTATCCACATATTCTTGCAACGGTACACCGTATTGTAATCCTTTACTAACTGCAATTGCAAAGCAGTTGAGAATAGACCTGTAACCTGCCCCTTCTTTGTACATGTCTATGAAAATTTCACCTAAGCCGCCGTCGGGGTATTCTCCTGTCCGCAAGTGTATTTTATGCCCGCCGATTCGTGCCTCTTGTACGAATCCGGTGCGTTTTGTTGGCAAGCGTTTCTTTTGACCTCGCAAGAGAATCTCTTCATGTAATTGCTTTGCGTCAACTTTTTCATTTATGTCATTTTCATCTTTTCCAATAAGTTTTGTTAATTCATCTTCTTCGCTGGCGGTACTGTTCAATGGCTGTGATAATTTGCTCCCGTCGCGGTAAAGCGCAATAGCTTTTAACATATAATTCCAGCTTTTATTGTAAGCACTTTTCACATCTTGAATCGTTGCCTCGTTTGGCATGTTAATTGTCTTGCTAATTGCCCCGCTTATAAACGGCTGGACAACTGACATCATTTTGAGATGTGCATCGTATTGGATGAATCGCTTGCCGTACTTTCCACACTTGTTAGCGCAGTCGAATATCTCATAATGTTCTTGTTTTAAGTGAGGCGCGCCTTCGATTGTCATTGTACCGCATACGTAGTTATTAGCATCTTGGATTTCCTTGTCGGTATAATTCAATGCTTTTAGCATGTTGAAGTCACTGTTGGCAAGTTGTTGTTTTGTGAACCCAATTTTTTGGCAAAACTCTTCGCCTAAAGTAAATTTGTTGAATACAAAAGTCAAGTCAAATGCAGTTGCAATTTGTTTTTCTATTTCTGCGATTTTGTCGTCAGTGAATCCTTTTTGCTTGAGGGATTCAACATTAATGTGTGGGCAACCGTTTAGCGTTGATTTTCCTTTGCAATAGTCTTCAATATCGCGTATTTGTACTTCAGTGTAGCCGAGGCGCTTAAGTGATTTTTTCACGCTTTGATTAACGATCTTTAAGTAACCGCCCCCTGCTAACTTCTTGTACTTTACAATTGCAAAGTCAGGTTCAACTCCAGTTGTGTCACAATCCATCTGTAAACCTATAGTTCCAGTTGGTGCAATTACTGTAACTTGTCCATTGCGATAGCCGTATTGTTCGCCGAGTTCAAGTGCATTGTCCCAACATTCGCGCGCTGCTTTTAACATGTACGCGGGGCATTGCGTTGCGTTTATTCCAACTGGTCTAATTGTTAATTTTTCATATTCTTCTGCAGGCGCATTGTAAGCTGCTCGCCTGTGGTTTCGAATAACTTTTAGCATGTGTTCTTTGTTGCGCTGATAAGCCGGAAACGAGCCAAGACACTGTGCCATTTCTGCGCTAGTTGCATATGCTTGTCCGCATAGCATTGCGGAAATTGAACCTGCAATTGCCCTTCCTTTGTCGCTGTCGTAAGGGATGCCCAGTACCATTAGTAGTGTTCCTAAATTAGCAAACCCTAAGCCCAAGTTTCTATAATTGTGCGTTCCCATTGCGATTTCTTTACTTGGAAAGTGCGCCATTAACACGCTGATTTCAAGCACTATTGTCCATAGTCGAGTAGCATGGATAAATTCATTTACTTTGAATTCGCCTGTATCTTCGTTTAAAAATTTCATTAAATTTATACTAGCTAAATTGCAAGAAGTGTCATCTAAGTGCACGTATTCGCTGCATGGGTTAGTTGCATTTATTTTTCCATCAACTGGACAAGTGTGCCATTCTTGAATAGTGTCATCATATTGTAACCCTGGATCCGCGCATGCCCAAGCCGCGTAAGCGATTTTATCGTATAATTCACTTGCTTTTACCCTGCGCATTGTTTGTCCATTTGTGCGACTAGTTAAATTCCAATAACCGTCACTTGCAACTGTATTGAGAAACTCGTTTGTAACCCGCACGCTATTGTTACTGTTTTGCCCGCTTACAGTCTCGTATGCTTTACCTTCATAATGCATGTCGAACACATCTGCTGCTTCGAATCTCTCCACGCCTTGTTCAACTAATTGCAATGCCCGAGTTACAACTGAAAAAGGCACTTGCTCGGTTAATGCATCTACAATAACTGCTTTCAATTTTTCACTGTTCTTCCAATTAGTTGTATTCTCTTGTTTTGCAGTGCGCATGATTGCTGCTACATGCCCGCTTATAATCCGGCTACCGGTGTACATGTCTGCCACTTTGGCTTCTTCTTGCGTTTTCCACATCACAAATTCTTCAATTTCCGGGTGGTCAACATTAAGAATAACCATTTTTGCCGCTCGCCGTGTTGTTCCACCGCTTTTAACAGCTCCAGCTGCCCTGTCAAAAATTTTTAAGAAACTCATTAAACCAGAACTAGTTCCGCCACCGCTGAGTTTCTCGCCGCGTCCGCGAATGTTAGAGAAATTCGAGCCAGTTCCGCTTCCATATTTAAACACTCGCGCTTCACGCAGCACAAGGTCAAATATCCCGCCATCGTTTAACAAGTCATCTTTAACGCTTTGAATAAAGCACGCTTGCGCTTGTGGTCTACTGTACGCATCTTCACTTGCTTTTAACTCCCCGGTTTTTACATCAACGTAATAGTGGCCTTGCCCGTTTCCGCGAATGCCATAAGCATATGCTAATCCGGTGTTGAACCATTGTGGGCTGTTCGGTGAAGCCATTTGGTGAACTAACATGAATTGTAATTCGTCTTCAAAAGCTTGAGCGTCATCTGCACTTGCAAAATAATTATACTTCTCTCCCCAGCTGCGCCAACAACCAGCTAATCGCCTAACTACTTGCTTTACGCTCCTTTCCCCGCCTAAAATTTGTTTGCCGTTCTCATCGAGCAACGGTGTTCCATCTACATTAAACTGTGGAACGCCCGTTTTGCGAAAATACTTCTGTGCTACAATGTCCGTTGCAACTTGAGTCCAATTCTTCGGGATCTCTAAATTTTTCAATTCAAAAACAACGCTGCCATCTTTATTGCGAATAATACTGGTGCGGTACTCGTACTCTGTTGAATTAAGTGGGTCTTCACCTGCTTTTGTAAATAGCCTATTTATTTTCATTCCGCCAACTGGAACTTGAAGTACAATTGTTTTTTCCTTGTCAAAATTCGCGTTATCAGCTACCATATTGAACTCTCTACCCCCTTCCCCATCTTCTAACTTTTCTCGCTCTTCTACAGCAAAATCGTGTGCTTTTCCTATCTCTCTTCTTCTAACTATTCAAATTTTTATTTGTTTTTAATAGTCAAAAATAATGCTCTTGATTTCCCCAATACTATTAGCGCGTCCGATCTCTTGCTTCTTTTCGTCAAAAAACACAACAGTAGGTGCTTTTGACACATTAAATACAATTGCTTGCTCGTAACCATCATTTTTAGTAACGTCAAAAACTGTACCTGCAACTTCACCGCGTTGCTCTAACTCATTCAAAAATGACTTAACCGGCGGACACGATGGACACGTAGGTGTTGTAAACAAAAAGTAATTTTTCACCATAATTCCCACAAACCTCCCAATATCCCGCCAGCTCCAACGTACACCATATATGGTGGACTGACCTGCGCTTAACACAACCTGTTGTGTTATGTGTTGGACTATTATACAAGTGCTGGTGGTTTATAAACGTATTTTTTTGAGACGTAAGCGCGGCGTTTTTTACGCGTGCATTTGTATTTCTCCTCTTAAAATGCGTGCTCGCGAGATCCTTAGACAAGAAGCGTTCGCTTTTGTTCTAATTTATTGCGTAATTTTTTGTCGTTCAGCCAAAAAGTTGATTTAGTTTAACTTAAATTACTAAAACTCTATGTTGGTAGTTACACTTCGTATAATAAAGCAGAAAACCCCGAGGCTTTTTTTGAATTCAAAACCTTTATATTGGCAATTTGTTTTGTTTTTGTTTATGAAACTTTTACCGTTATTTGTCATTCTTTCGCTTTTGTTAGTAACTGCATCAGCGGCGGAAGTGTCATCTGAATCTGGAGTGCCACTGGGCGCTGAAAATACATTTGGCCAGAACCTTGCTTCTAGTGCTGTGGTAGGAAACCAGTTACAAACCCAAATTGGATCTCTTTTAACTGCGGTTGTCCAATTTGTAGTCTTAGTCACTACGGCGATTACAATTGTTTTTCTAGTTTGGGTCATTTTAATGCTTGTTGTACTTCGCAATATAATGAAGCGCGATGACTTAACTGACGGAGAAAAAGTAGGTTGGGTGCTAATAGTGTTCGGTGCCGGGTTTATCCCCTTCTCTATTTTCGGTTTACTTCTATACGCCTTGGCAAGCGGAAAGAAAAAACCAGTTGGAAAGTAAATTTTGGGATTGTGAAGGTAGAAAAGACTAGCGCATTCAGAAAAATCTTTTATAACTTATCTAACCTCTTATTTTGATATGAAACAAAAATTTGTAGAAAAAATTTTTGCGGAA
The DNA here is from genome assembly GCA_023247085.1 of Microcaldota archaeon. Taxonomy (GTDB): domain Archaea; phylum Micrarchaeota; class Micrarchaeia; order Norongarragalinales; family UBA8480; genus JAHFHC01. The sequence continues at coordinate 11,418 of JAHFHC010000018.1, forward strand.
CATAGTTTAGGCAAAGTTGAGTCCGTTGTAAATATTGAAATTGGCTTCACAAACAAAGTCTATTTGGTGAATGACGCTTTTATTTTCAAAGTTTGTGAAGATGAGAGCAACGAACAAAAGTTTGAAATTGAGGTTTTTTTCTACAATTTTTTCAAGGATAAAATTCCTGTTCCTAAAATCAGCGTTTTCGACAAATCCAAAAAGATTTATGGCAAATTTTTCATGATTTATCCCAAGATTGAGGGCGATAATCTGTATTCAAAATGGCATTTGCTGAACAATGACCAGAGAAAAATCATCATCTCACAGCTTTGCGATATTTTGAAAGTAATCAACAAATCACCATACGATGAATTTCGGCAAAAGTTTGATATAAATTTTTCGGACAATTGGCACGACAAAATACTCAATCAAATCCAAAACTCATTAAAGAAAATCGAGGCAAGGAAACTTCTGTCCCCTGAGTTTATCAAAGTCATTAAAAAATTCGTGGACGACAATCATCACGTTCTCAAAGAACAAAAACTTGCATTACTTTATTGGGATGCTCACTTTGATAATATTCTCGTTCAAGATACAAAGATTGTCGGAATTTTGGATTTTGAAAGGACAGACGTTTCTTCAATCGATTTCGTTTTGGATACTGTCAAAAGAATCGTTGAGTATCCGAAAAAGTACATGTCCGAAAAATTTGAAAAGTTTGCCAAAAAAGAAGACTACGCTCACCTTTTGGATTGGTTTCTAGAATTTTATCCAGAACTTTTTGAATTTGAAAATTTGGATAAGAGGTTAGATCTATATGCGGTTGAACACGATTTAGATACTCTTATTTGGTATCCAGATTCTGTGGAAGTTAAACAGATAATAGCGAAAACCGTAAAATATGATGGTTCACTTTAGCTTGTTTTTAAGCTCTAGATTCCATTATCTTTTGGTAAATTAGATACAATAAATAAAGCAATAACAGTCCCGCTGTACCAACAACAATGTAAGTAAGTAGCTGGTCGTCGTTGCGGTTTACTTCTATTGACGCCGTTTCTCCAGGCACTAATGGAACAATTGCGGTTTTGATTCTTCCGTTTTGAGCTGTAAATGTGATTTCGTAATTTCCTTTTACTGGTGGCTGTACGCTGCATTCAACAACCGGATTGGGTAAACTTGGTTTTAATATTGTGCAACTACATGGGTTGTTTCCATTTGTTTGCCTGCATGATGCATTTGCCAGTACTTCTGAACTATTCGCTATAATCGTCATTTTAGCAGGTGTATTTTCAGAAATCGTTGCAGGCGTGGTAACAAACGTGTCTATTTGTAGTTGCATGTCGTTGCCCAAACTAATTATTGTGTTAAGATCTTCAAGTGAAAGCGGCTTAGCTGATGCGCTTGTTACGTTTACTGTTTTAACCCCGCATGTTGCTCCGCTTATAGCTGCTGTTGGGGTGAATCTACCCGCTAAATCGTAAATGCACACTCCACTGCACTCTCCTTCTCCAGTGACATTTGCAGAACAACCCGACGCTAGCGTTGTTCTCCCATTTCCACAAACGATGTTTATCAAACCCGGCGGAGTCCTAACGTTGCTATACTTAGCCGTTACAACAAGATGTTGCCCAGTGTTTACTGTTAAAACTGAAGTTAAGTTGCAAACTGGCGGTTTTAGCGTTGTTGAATTAGCCGCATTAGTGACTGCAAGAGTGCTGGGGTTACTTGTTGTTGCGCTTGGCGCGACAGTTACGCTGTTCGTAGCGCAAGTGATTCCAGCTATTGTAACGCGCGGTGTAACTGCGCCAGTTTGATTATAAAAACAATTTGTAGCGCATGTTCCAGTTGCACCGCTGCAAGTAACTGGGTTAGTGACACCATTGCCGCAGTTTACATTAATTGTTCCAACTGGCACAGCAAAATTTTGATAATTAACAGTTACTGCCGTAGATGCATTAAATGCGGTTTGGCGAGACACATTAACTTGACACGCTGCACCGAACCCACATTGGTTAATCACTTGCACTCCAGTTGCATAAACGCACTGGTTACTAGCACTGCATGTCGGCGCTCGGTATTGTGTGCCTGTGCATGTATTTGTACAATCTGAAGCATCGCAACACTCTACTGCTTGTTGTTGACTTCCCGGACAAGAAACCCTAATTTTATTAAAACAACTCGCTGTGCAAGCTACTGGTTGAGTTTCAGTAGTAGTATTAGCGTTATTGACAGTGCTACTAGTTGACACGGTTACGATTGCCTCGCTGCTGTCAGTTCCGCCGTTGTCCCTTGACCTTGCTTTTATTTGACACCCTGTTTTGCCACTTGGTGCAGTCCAACTATAACTCCAAGAAGTTGTTCCAGTAGCTGGCCTCCATTGCCCATCACCACAACCATTAACCGAAGCAATTTGCACCTCTACGCTTTGAACAGTTCCGTCAGAATCACTCGCCGAACCAGAAATAGAAACCGGAGACGAAACAGTCGGATTACCAGCTCCCGGACTAGTAATAGAGACACTTGGAGGCGAATTAGACGCAGAAGAAATAACAGAAGAAAAAGAACAAGAAGATATTCCGTCAGGATTGCTTGCTGAAGCAGTTATTGTCTTTGAACCAGCTGAAGTGTACAAGCAAGTAAATGTGTTGCTTGTTTGTTTTACTCCATTTTCGCATGAAATCGTTGATAGTATTTCATTTCCAAGTGTTACTGTAAAGCTTAATTGTTGTCCAACTGTTCCAGTTGTTGGTCCATTAATTGTGCAAGAATGCGCTAAACCAACAAAAACAAGTACAACTAACAACGCCAATAGCTGGTTATCCATTATAGCAAATTATCACATTCCTTTCACAGTCCACATTTAAATGGATTATCCCTTGATTAGTGATTCTTTTACGTTGTTTGCAAAAAAGAATATGATGAGCGCGGCGTCTGGAAGCGGTGTGCTAATCTAAAAGTCTACTTTTTTGTGGATTTTTTTCTACGTTCTTTATATTAAGCATTTTCGCTTTTTTTCTTAATATGGGTGATTTAAAGTGGTTACAAAATGGAGTAGTTCAACGCGGTTAGATGAATATTATACTGTAAAAGGACTTCGCCGTGAAATTGCTTTAGTTGATGAGAATAGTGACTTATATAAAAAGCCAATTCATCAGCTTAACAAAGAATTAGTATGTACTTTATCTCATGATGTTGATATGTTGAACAAAACGTTGAAAGCGTTTGGAATGTTTTCGGATAATTCTCGTGATTTAAGAAAACGGGTAGATATAATGAAGCGAGTTAGAGAAGAATTAGGCAGTGTTTTTTTATCTTCTTTGCGTGTAGCTAATTCTATGGATATTGACGTGAGCCAATCAGTAAAAGAAAAAATTTATCCCGCATTACAAGCGTTGGAAAAAATAAATTAATATAATCAGCTAAGAAATCCCGCGAGTTTACTCGCTTGGATGAATTAGCCCTCCCGTTTTTTCTAGTGTAAATTTATGATACCTACCCGCAGCGCGTGTTAACGCGCCACTAGCGGACTTATCTCTATAACTAGAAATATTTATTACTCCACAATTATTTCGTTAGTTTTCTCGTCATGTGAATATTTATTTACTTTGCCAGTTGTTTCATCAATTAAATGTCCTGAATTAATGTGTTTTGGCCCGGATCCAATCCCGCAGGTTATGGTTTGTTTTATTCCTTCCATTACTTCAAATTCGTTTTTAATCATTTTTTCGTATTTTTTAGTAGTAAATATATGCGCATTTGGCCCAGCGTCAAATGTATAAGCCGCAATTAGTTCACCATACTGTGCATTTATTTCATGAATTTTGTAGATGATTTCGCGCGATTTGTCATTCAAATATATTATAGGTGGCCAAGTATCAAGCATAACTGAGTGCATATTGGAGCTTTCTTTCATTATAATTTCTCCAAATTTAGCAAAATCTCGATTTATTACTGTTTGTTTTATTTCTTCTATAGCTCTTGATAAATATTTAATTCTTGCCGAGTAAAGGGTGCTTGTTTCTATAGTTCGTTTCATTCCTGCGCGTGAAGATATTTTCTTTTTTTCACTGTTAGTAATTACTACTACGTCTTTCAGTTCTGGCCAATGAGTATGTGGAGCTATTTGAATTGCGAAGGAATCGCTGCCATCCGGTTTTTCGCCTTTAGTCCACTCCACAAAACCGCCAAGAATTGACCGTGTGGCTGAACCGCTGCCTAATCTAGCCAAGATTGAAAGTTCAGTTGGAGTTAAATTTAACCCCGCGGCTTTGCTTGCCGCACAAGCTAAAGCCGCCAATCCGGAAGCACTTGAAGCAAATCCCGCAGCAGTTGGAAAACAATTTAGTGATGCTATTTTGGCTTTTTCTTTAATTTTTGCTCTATTTCTTATTGCATTTAGCTGCTCTATTCGTTCTGACATTTCGTTAGTTGTCAGATCCATTTTTTGTCCATTAATCCATAATTCATCTTCTAAAAATTTATCAGAGAAAATTACAGTAGTGCGAGTTTTTAGTTTATTATCGAGTGTAAAACTTAAGCTACTGTTAGTCGGTAATATAAGTTTTTCATCTCGTTTTCCCCAATATTTGATAACTGCTATATTTGGCGTGGCTTCAACGGTTGATATGCTTGTCATTTGTTTTACCTTTTTTTATTTTTTATATTTTGTATAAAATCATTAATATTATACGCATTTGCGAATATTAGGTCATATAACTGTTCTATTTCATCCAGCTTTGGTCCATCTATTTTTATGAAACCTACCAATCCTGCGTTTGTAGAAGATCCTAGCCCAATTAACGCTGTATTTTTAGTTATGGCTAGAGCAAGCACCGCGGATAGCGGAGCATGTCTAATTTGTAAATTATTGTATTTTTCTAGTTCTTTTAATTTTTCTATTGCCGTTTTATCTTTTTGTTCTTTTATTAGTTTTGCAGCTATTTCTGTTGAAAACAAATAATAAATTTTTTTATTACTTTCTATTTGTTTTCTTAGTGTGTTATAATATTGTTGGCGTAAAAACGATGAAATTCCTTCATTTCTTATGAATAATGCGGGGGTTTTTGCAGCTAATCGTATTTCTCCAGGACTTTGTAACATAATAGTTAGAATTCTGTAGAATTCATCAGAAAATTTATAGCCAGTAATATTTGCACTGATTTGAATTTGATTATATTTTGCATTATACCCGTATAATATTTCTAATGCAGTATTGGCGGTTGTTTTAAGCCATTCTTCACTAATTTTATATCCTTCTTGTGTTTTTTCTAATTTTTTATCTTTAAGTAATTCATTGAGTGCTTTGAAAACTGCCTTATACGTTATTTTTTGATTCTTTTTTTCCATGGCGTGCCAGACCCTTATTGCTGACATTGGCCAAGAAACGCTAAGTACTCTAATTATATTTTCTTTTGTTGAATTTTCTAGTGGAAAAAGCATTTGATAGTCCTTTATTAATTATTAGTAATTTCTAGTTCCAAGAAAGATTAACTTTTAATTAGTCAGTTTGTACAAGTATCCCCAGCGGTTGGTGTTTGTTGAGCCGTCTGGGTTTGTGGCTGAGCCAATGCGGTCAATTACGCTGACATACTTGCGATTTTTAAACTCAATGATTTCTGTGGCTCTGTCTTTTGGTGAGAAGTCAGCAACAAGTTCGTTGGTTTCTGTTGGTGTTCTACGCCAAAGCTTTGCGGAGTCGAGTTTAGTTGTAGGTATGTACATGTTGCCGTCGGACAGAGTTCTTAAGTTTGGTATTGTTAGACTATTAGGTAAGCTTTCATTTTCCCAGGTTGTTGGGTTAGTTGATTTTAGCAATGTATTGCCCTCCGGGTCGGCGCTACCTATGTAAAGTTTACCATTAAGTGATTTCATTGAGTATCCAACTGCAAAAGAGTTTAATGCTCCTGTTTCTTCTCTTCCGAATTGGTAGATTCCTGCCCATTGGGTTGTGTAGTAAATGTTGTCGTTGTATTTTTCAATTGCTAGTACGTCGCTTACTAAGTTTTTCATTTCTGGTCCCCAGTTGTTTGTTGAGTTGAACCAAAGCACGTGTCCGCCTCCTGTTTGCGTCGCGCGTGTAGTTGCGTATAACGTTGAATCAATTTGCGTTATTCTTCTTACAATTTGGCTATCTCCATGGTATACTCTTTGCCAGTTAACGCCGTCTGTTGTTCTGAAAATGTCGCCGTCAGTTGCACCTTCGTTATTTGAGCCTGTTCCAATGTAAAGCGCGCCTGTTCCGCCTGTGCCAAACCCGTTATAAACGCCCATTGAGTATACGCCGTTTACGCTGGTTGTAACTCCGTCAAGCCAATTTGACTGCGCGGCTGTAAATGAACTCGCCCAATTTACTCCGTCAGTTGACTTGTACACGTGGCCGTTACCTGGTGTAGTGTCATTAAAAGTACCTATAAATAAGGTTTCTTGACCGCCAATAGTGAACGTGGCCATTGAAGCAATGCCTTCGCCTGGAAATGTAGATACTAAATAAGCAATTGGAACTGTTACGTTTCGTGTTTCTGTTGTGTCTGTGTCTCCGTAATTATTAGCTACTTGCACTGTGAATGAATTTGTTCCGTTTACTAAATCTTGAACTGTAGCAATATATTGTAATTGTGGAGTTGCAAATACAG
>JAHFHC010000019.1 GCA_023247085.1 Microcaldota archaeon
TAATTTTTTTCTGACGCTTGCAATTATCAGGGAAGTAGAATGGGCTTTTTTTATTCCAACTGCAGATGCAATTGCCCGCGCCGCTTGATCATCGCACACTAGTATGCCATTTATCTTTTTAGCTAAAGAAATCACGCTGGCATCTCCAGCGCTGATGCCGTCTATTACGTTACCCGTTATATCCTTCGCTTTTAGTTTTTTGCTTGCTAATAGTTCTTTTATAATGTTTGACTCGCTGTAGGAATCGTTTTGAACTTCACGTATGACTGCTTGAGTAGTAAAAGCTTCATATCCAAGCTGCTCTAGGTATTTCCAAAACCCGATTTTAGCTAGGTAAATAATAGGGGTGGCGTCGAGCACTAGTGTTTTGTTCACTTTACTTAATCAGCTCCGCTACTTCTTCTTCAATCTCTTTTTTAGAGGTTTTTATGTAGTGGATTTTTCTTGCTTTTATCAGTTCAATCATTTCCCAAATGGATATTCCAGTAAATTCAGCTGCACGGGACAAGGTGTATTTGCCCTGTTCTAATTTCTTTAATGCTTCATCTTTTTTCCATTCGGCCAGCCCAACGGCTATCATTTTTCTAGCTGCCGCTGACTTGTCAATATCCTCTATTTTCATGACGTATTCCAGCTCTTTTTCGTCTTTCTCCGGCAAACGCGCCGCAATAATTGTATATGCCATAAATATTCACCTTTGTTTACGAAACATAGTAAACGTTTACGTATATAATGATTTGCTTCTTTAAGTAGATGCGGTCGATGAATAATTTGAAACGTGCAATATGGTGGCTAAAGCTTTTTAAATTAACTTGCTATAGTGGTCATAAGCTAGGTGATTTACAATGCCAGAAATTGAATTTATTGTCCGAAGACATGCTGATAAAGCAAAAGGTGGAGAAGAATGGGGAGGTCGCACGCTTGTAAAAGATGAAGTCTCTCCAAAAGGTTATGGACAAGCAAACCGCGCAGGTGTAATAGGCTATGCTCATGCACCAAGGGTAATTATCCTGCGTAGGGTATCAAATGCAATTCGTACCCGCCAAACTTCTGATGAAGTTATGCGCGGAGCAGTTGAAAGCGGAGCTAGATTAACCACTATTGCTCCACGCGAAGATGCTAACTTTTTCGGCATAACTGTAGCTGATAAAGCAAAGTGGGCAGAAGCGTTATCAAAAGGAGAAGATGAAGGAATTCGCAAATTCTTTAAAGGCCATGACGTTGGTTTAACTGAAAATCCCCGTCAATTGGGCGAACGCTATGCAACTGGAGTTAAAAGTCTTTTATCTAAAGTTCAAATGCATCTTGCTAATAAACGGGCTAATGCGCTTAGATCCAAAGCCTATGTTGTTGACGTCACTGCGCATTCTCCGGGCGTTGGGGCATTAGCTGCGTATTTACTAGGCCGTCATGAAAGTGATGGTAGTGTAAAACTCGCTACTGCCTCGCTGCTTAAAATGCCTGAGCGCCTTACAGAAGAAGTGAGAATAACCATGCATGTCGATGATTATGGTCAACTTAAAAGCGCAACAGCACACTTTCGTGATGACAAAAAAGACGTAACAAAACTATTTATGCCCCGCACGTAGTTGTTCATATTAATTTAACTAGGTTTGCTCTTCCTTTTTTGACTTTTTTTAATTTGCCCATTTTCTCGAGTTCAGAAATTTCAATACTGACCCGTGCTTCGCTCCAAGGTAACTCGCGCCGTAACTCTTTTTGTTCAACTGCCCCGCCTTTTTCTTTTAATAATTTCAATAATTCAACTTTAAACGAGTCAAGTTCAACTGTTGTAGGTGCAGCTGGCAGCGTGATTTGTGGAAGTTGTATTGCTGGAGTAACGGGTTGTGTGTCTTTAACTTTTTTTGGGCTAATTGGTTTATTTCTATATAAGTAAACTACTCCAATTCCAATTACTATTGTGAGTAGCGCGATTATCCACGTTATTGGTATAGTTGTATCTTCTAATGCGTTTAATGGTGTTTCAGGTTGTGCTAATTCGCCAAGTGTTTCGTTCAAGTCAGTTACGTCGCTTTCAAAACCCGCGGGAGTGATGAGTACGATGTCAAAGTGGACATCTTGATTTCCTACGTTCATTTCATTGGTTTCGCGAAAAGTTGAATTAATTGAAGTGGCAGTTAAAGTATAGTTTTTGTTGGGTTCAACGACAAATGAAAAAGTGCCATTTGAAGCGGCAACTACTTGTGTAGGTGAAGAGAGCTCAACAACTGCTTTCATTGGCTGAAAAGTGGAGTCAACAACAGTTCCGCTGATTACTACTCCGTTTGCCATTGTTGAAAATAAAGCTAGTAATAGAAACAATGGTGATACTGTGAGTTGCTTCATTAATGTAATTTATTTGATTATATATAAAATCATTTCGTTAACGCCCTTATTTTGCCAAATGTGGGCATTATGGTGCTTTTTTTGGTAAAAAACGCTTTTCTAAAGCTTTGATGGGCTAAATAAGTTGTTTTAAAGCTTTAAAGGGTTTTTTTGGCGAAAGTATGCTTTTAAAGGTAGCTTGTGCAGTTTCGTGTTAAGAAGAAAAACCGTTGAGGTGGTTTTGAATGAAAATTGAAAATTTGTTTTTGCCCGGAGTCGTTGTGGTGTTAGTTTTGTCAACTCTTGCAGTTTTTGCAGTTGCTGCACCGCTTGATTTGCCTGGAAGCCCACGTGAGCGCGGTGTACTTGGAGCTGAAGTTGCAGCAAATGCTTCGGTTGATGCTTCAGTTAATACAAACGCAGAAGCTAGAAAAGAGTTGCGCGAAGCTGGACGTGAGGCGCGTGGAGAGATGCGCGAAGTCCGTGTAAAGGTTAGAGACCTTAGCAAAGAGCTTCAAGCTGCTAAACGTAATTTAACTGAGGCATGGCGTGATTTGAAGGATGCTCGCCAAATGTCAAAAGATGAACGTAATATTCGCTTGTTAAGGGCAATTGACGCTTTTGCAGAAAGTAGAATAGCTGCTGCTGCCCGTTTTGAAGAACGTGGAGTTAGTGCATCTGTGGTTGCTGAATATGACGCAAATGTAACTGCACTTCAGGCAAGAGCAGTGAATGCTTCGTTTGAAGAACGCAAGATAATTTTCCGCGAGCTTCACCGAGAGTGGAAAGCGTTTGTAGCAAAAGTTGTGAAGACCTTGGTTCTTGAAAAAGTCAAGCGACATGTTGGGACTCTAAACGCAACTTTGGTTCGAATTGACCAAGCTATAACTTCGCTTGAATCAAATGGTACAAATGCCTCTATAATTACGTCTCTCAGGCTTAGATACGACGGTGCAGTTAATGCGACTGCTGAAATTGAGAGTGCAACTACATTGCGTGAAACCGTATACAAGTTCTTTGTTGCACGTTCAAAAATCCATCAGTTGGTTAAGATGATTAGCCGAGTGCGCAATAGTTTGTCGCAAGAAGTGGAAGCAGAAGAAGTTTCAGAGGCAATATCTGATAACTTGCCTGACGTTCAGCTAAACGTAACGTCTTCGACAACTAGTTAAGCCTTCCTTTTTTTGTTTTTTTTATTTCTCTTTCTTTTTTCCTTCTTTTTTGTTTATTTTAAAGCGTTTTTTTTAACGCGAACAATTTTATTCTGATTTCCACCAAAGTTAAAATAGGTGTTTTATAATTTATGGCAAAAGTTAATTTTAAAAACGACAATTTAACCGTAGATGCGCCAGCTGGCAAGAGCATTAAAGAAGTATGCGACGAAAATGGCTCTTCAATTCCATTTGGTTGTAGAAACGGCGTGTGTGGAACATGTTTAAGCACAATTACAAAAGGAAAGCATAACTTACGCCCAGCAGAGGAAAACGAAAAAGCCACCCTTGAAGGGTTTGGTGCACAAGCGCCTGACAAACGACTTATTTGCCAGTGTAAAATGGGTGATAAAAACGAAGAAGTTGAAATTGAAAACCCGTAAATTTGATTATTGTTATGCCTCAGCCGATTGTATTTAGTGAAGTATTGAAACTACATGACTCTACTAACTATAATGTTGGTCAAAAGCATTGGGTTTGTTATGGCGGCTACTTAGTTTTTCCAATGGCAGGCACAATTAAACTAGTTGATTCTTTTAACAAGCCAATTGGCAAAGCCAGGGTTATTTCTACTGAAACCAAGTTTCAAGAATTTTTAACTGATGGCGACGCCGAACGCTGTGGCTTCAAGCGCTTTACAGAACTAGGCTATTATTTGGAATTTCAAAACCCAGCTGAAGGACAATTAGTTACTTTCGTTAACTTTGAACGACTTGAATGAAATTAGGCGCTATAACGCGAACACATCTGCGCTTGTGAATCGCTTTCCTTCTTTTTTTAATTTAATAAATGCACTTCGCGTTTTTTCCACTCCATTTTCCTTGAGTTTCGCTACAATTTCTTCAAGTGACATACCGTATGCATCACGAATAAGCATAGCGACGAGAACAAGTTCGTCTCCAGTACAATCCCCCACAGCGTTCCAGGCTTCTTCTAAGTTGTAAACTTCTAAGTTTCGAACTTTTTTGTACGCGTCTACCCCATATTTTTCAATAAACTTACGCGCTTTTTCTTTACCCGCGTCAGGCACACCTTGTAAAATTGATTCAATGTCAGCCATTTTTTCTAAAACCTTTAGAAGTAATAGTAGTTTCGATAGTGGTTAAAAGCTTTCACATTCTAGCTAATCGTGGTTGTTGAAAGTTAATGCCAGTAAATGTTATTTTGGGTTTACAATGGGGCGATGAGGGAAAAGGTAAAATCGTCGACTACTACTCGCGAGACACTGAATTAATTCTACGCGCAACTGGCGGCAATAATGCTGGTCATACGGTTGTGATTGACAAAACAACTTACAAACTACACTTAGTTCCATCTGGGTTATTTGAAAATAATAAAGTTGGAATACTTGGCAATGGTACTGTGCTTGATTTAGCTGTGCTTTGCAAGGAACTCAATGACTTGAAGCAACGTAACAATGGTTCAGTTGTATTCGTGTCAGGCAAAGCGCATGTGATTATGCCGTGGCACAAGCACTTCGATGTGTCAACAGAGGCGAAAAGTGGCGACAAAAAGATAGGCACAACAGGCAGGGGAATTGGACCAGCGTATGAATCAAAAGCAAATCGTTCAACTGCAATTCGAATCTATGACTTAACTACAAAGGAACGCTTTGCCGATCGAGTCGCACAAGTTTTTCAACTTCTTAAACCTAGATTACAAGAAACTGTTTTTGATAAAAGTGTTGAAAACATCTTAAGCGAAATGGAGCCACTTCGCTTGCAAATCGCGCCGCTTGTTATAGACTCAATTGCATTTACACAGCCTTTTATCGACCAAGGCAAACTAATTTTAGTCGAAGGTGCGCAAGGTGCGTTGTTAGATTTTGACCATGGTACATTTCCTTTTGTAACCTCTTCTAACCCAACAATTGGTGGGATCTTTACCGGTACAGGCGTTTCGCATAAAAACTTGCAACGAGTAATCGGCGTTGCGAAGGCTTACTGCACTCGCGTTGGAGCCGGGCCTTTTCCAACTAAACTAGTTGATGCAGATGGCGAATATCTGCAAGTGCATGGTAATGAATTCGGCACAACAACTGGTAGAAAACGCGACTGTGGCTGGATTGATTTAGTTGCACTCCGATATGCTTGCCAATTAAATGGCGTAACTGAAATTGCTTTGACTAAACTGGATGTACTAAGTGGACTAAAAACAATTAAAGCAGCAGTTGGGTACAAGTTGCCAAACGGAGAAACATCTAGTATTTTTCCAGAGGATACTGTAGTGCTATCAAGCGCGGAGCCAATATACCGAGAATTTCCCGGCTGGAGCGAAAAGTTAGAACCAAATTTTGAAACGCTACCAAACAACGCAAAGCAATTTATAAACGCAATTGAAAAATACACTGACACTCCAATTACTCTTGTCTCAACTGGACCAGAAAGAAAACAAACTATTACGCGAACAAATCATGCCTTGTAAAATAAACCGCTAGTGTTTATCAGTTTTGTTGTTTGATTATTTCCACGCATTTTAGAAATTTGCAAAAGCTTAGCTTGAAGAGTCGGAGCGTAAGTCAATTTGTGTTATGCGTCCAATTTTTTTGAATCGTCCTTTAGGCCAATTTGAGAGGATTTGCCAAAAGCGTTCGCTGACATGAAGTGGATCTCCTGTTTTCCTCTGCTTAATTGAACCTATTATTGCCATAGTTATCACTTTAGTTCTACTGGTTTTTTAATGCTTTTATCAGAAGGAATTTTGAATCTATCCATTATAGAATCGGTTTCGTCAACTATGCCGCTAACAACTATGTTACAGCTTTCAAATGCCGTTCTTTTATTCAGTGTCGATATAGGAAAAGCAAATCCAATTCCCGGGCTTACTTCTGCGGATATAATTACGTGAAACGGTTTATTTTGAAGCCACTTAGATAGAAATTTTTCTAGTTCAATTGCAAATTCATTTTGTTTATCAAAGTCCATGTGCTTCATTTACATTGTACAGTTTATAAAAACTTACCTCAAAAAAGTGAATAAATAGCTAAAATTATAATAGTGCATTTTCTGTTTTGTTATTTTTTTAATTTTTCAATCACTTTTTATTCTTTAAACGCTTTTTTTACTTATGGTTGTTTGTTCGCATTGTAATGCAAAAGTCGCGAGTGGCAAATTCTGTTCAGAATGCGGAGCAAGGTTAACTCCCATTACAGTTCAAGGAGTTAACTTATCTTTTTTACGAACTAAAAACTTTAAAATTGCAATACTCGCGCTCGGTATTTTGATCGTATTTGCTGTTGGCGTTTGGTTTTATTCAACTAGTAGCGTTTTATCGACGTATAATTCCAAGCTAGCGTTGCATAACGCACAAATACAAGAACTAAATTCATTGTTTACTAATTACACGACTATTCCATCTACGCACAGTGGGTGGAATGATAAAATAGCAACGGGTAATCAATACTTAACCAACACAAAAAAAGTAGAACAAGAAACCGCTGATTTAGTTGCGTTTATTCAAGGAAACAGCGCAATTCTTGAACAAAGGGCAATTGACCCTGTTGCGATTATTAATTCTCTACAGCGAGATAATTCTTCAATTACGGTTAATTCCGAACTAGTTTTTCAACAGCTTCACGAATTAAATTTCACCATTTCAACATGTAACCGCCTCATAACTCAATTCAATTCAATTAAAAGTAATTACGATGTTAATGTAGTTTTGTGGAACCAATTTGGTGACTGTAGTGCAAAAAGTTTTGAAGAGGCGCCATTTTGCCGCTATAATGCTTCTGTAAAGCTTGATGAATTGAAAACAAGCATTGAAAAAATACTCTTGTTCATTGATACAAATCCAACACCATTGCAAAAATGTGATTTTGATTCAACTGCAGAAAAAGCCATTTTTACAAGTGAATTAGCAAAAGTTCAACAACAGCAACTAAATCTACCCCCAGTGCGGCTAAATCGGGTTATTCAGTTAGTTGTTGCGCCATTACCTGCTTGGGCTGACCAAACTTATTCTGCTATACTTCCAGAGGCGTTCAGTTACTGGCAACAACGCGTAAACGCCTCTTTTCAAGTTGTTCCACAAGCAAATATTCAATTGGAATGGGTAAAAGAATTTGGTACTCAAGCTTTAGGTCACGTCGTGAATACAAATTTTGTTCAAATCGGCCTCGGTGATAGTAATTGTTTAAACGAATGGAAGCCTTACACTTATGCAACCGTAAAACAAATTACGACTCATGAGCTTGGCCACGTTATTGGATTCGACCACTCTCCAGATCCAACTGATGTAATGTACGCGACTAGCAAAATTAAGTATACTTACGACTTCAACAAACAACAAATACTCGCGCCGCGTTACGTATTGTTTATACCTCTCTGCACCCAAGAAGCGCAATCCGCTTATACTTTTGAAGTCACTTCAGACAGGTCGATAACTGCGGGTATTGTAGCTTCTCAAGCTGCTTATGAACAGTTTACTTCAACTGGCAATTTAACCAGCACTGAAGGTTGCCAAAAATACGATTCAATCAGTTCATTTACAACTTCGTGCGTAGTGCCTAAAAGCGGGGGCTTGTTAATCGCAAACCCGAGTAATACCGCTTCAGCGTCAGTGACAATTAAAATGCGCGAGTCCTAGCTACGCTAAGTTTATACTTTCAAAAATCGGCACGTTTATAAGTTATGTTTGCCTCGCTATTAAGGTTAAAACATTCATGGCATCGTTGATCTCTAGTGATTTAGTTGGTTTAGTTTCATTAGTTGCAAGCGTCTTGGTTGTATTTTACATTCTTGGCTATTCGCTAATGTTGTTTTATCAGTTAAAAACAAAACAAGTTAGAACTGATTGGAAAATCTCAGTTGTTTTCTACGCTGGCATATTAGTACTGGCAATTGGCTACATTTTAGCAATTAGTAACCTCTGCTTTGGAAAAGTTTGTTCTGATAACGTATTCAATGGAGCGTATTTAATTTCCCTAATTTTGTTTGTATACGGCTTTGAACTCAGAGCAGGTACTGCACAACAATTCGTGACAAACCTAAAAACTAAACACAAAAAATAATTTTTTTCTTTAAACTACTAGCAAGCGTAGTCGCCGTACTTGTTTCGTCTGCAGCTCAGACAACTGTTGTAGGAACAATATTTGTGTGATCCGCATTGTGAGTCGGTTGTGCATTCAACGTCTATGCACTGTCCAGAAGAACATATTTGTCTATAACCGGTACAATCCGAATTATACGAACAACCCGTTTGGGTACTTGTTGTACTATTATCTACGCTTGGCGTACCACAATCTGCACTGCAACTTATTTGCGTTTCATCTAGGTCGCAAACGCCATTTCCACACACTGGACCTGTTGAAACTGGTGCATCGTGGGGTTGAACTGTTATTTGCAATGGCGTTTTAAAGGACTCTTGTCCACCTAAATCTTTTGCATATACATTGATTGTTTTTAATCCATCTTGGCTTGAAACGAATGTCCAAGTCACATTACAACTTGTTTGTGAATTACATTCAAAACTAGTCGAAGCCGGGCTCGTTGCAAAAGTATCGTTTGATTCCCAGTATATTCCTTGAAGCCCTTCTGTATCTTTTGCGCTAACGGTTATGTTAAAGTTTTGACCACGGTCTGGATTAGACGGCCCCACAGTTGTTCCTGATATGTAGGGGTGATCGCCTCCGCTGTTAGTCGTACTGTCGTTGTTTGAATTTATTATTGAGTCGTTTTCGTTATTATTGTTTTGAACTGAGTTGTTTAGGTTATTTGTAGTTGGATTGCTTGGGTTGTTAGGAATTATGCCGTTTGTTGCTGGGTTATTCGGATTATTTGGAAATATGTTGTTTGTTTGGTTATTGTAATTTAGGGTCACATTTGCGTCATCTGGAGTTATGCATCCGCTTAGAAGAAGAACTGCTGCAATTAAAGGTAATATAAGCTTCATTTCATCTTTTAATGTTTTGAATTATATTAAAACATTTGGTTTATTCTATTTTCCTTATAATTCCGTTGTTCGCGTCAACTTCTATTAAATCTCTGGTTTTAATCGCTTTTGTGGCAATGTGTGTTCCGACAATGCACGGTACTCCAAACTCGCGCGAAAGCACCGCCGCATGTGAAGTCATTCCACCTTCATCAGTTACAACTGCACTTGCTTTTCTCATAAGCGGAACCATGTTTGGTTGAGTCATAGTAGTTACTAGAACTGCGCCTTGTTCAAATTCTTTAATTGCATTTGAAAGCTCTGCAATTCCAACTACTTTTACCACGTAGGCTTTTGCTGTGACTTTTCCAGGGTTAGCAACTCCGCCACGAATTTCCCGTACGTCATTGCGTACAAAATACTCTGGAAGATGCTTTTGAACTAAAACCTTAGCCTCTTCTCCTTCAACTATGCTTACTTTTCCAGCTTTAACCGTAACTGTGTAAAATTGCTTTCGTTGCCGCAACTTTGTTTCTTCAACACGTGGTTCATTACGCAGAAAAGCAATTAGTTCGGGAATAGAATAAACTGAAAAAACGTCATTTAAGCCGATTGACATTCTCTTTGAAACTTCTTTGAACAGTGAAAGGAAACGGAACTCCGCGCCTGCCCACTTATCTTTTAGTTCAAGGCGTTGCAAGCCCAGTGTTCTTAAAAACTGTACAGCGCGCTTAGTATCTGCATTGAGTTTTGCTTCTAATTTTAGCTGAAGCGCTTTACGATGCTTTTGTTCGGCTTCAAATTCTTTTTTAAGCTCAGAAAATGGTTTAATGCGTGATAGTCTTGAACGCAGGAAATCAATGTTTTGGAGCTCATTGTAACTATTGTAAAAAAGCACGGCATATTCATAACAATGTGCAAGTAACGCTTCTTGAGATGGGTTTTTGCCTAGTTTAGAAAATGCGAGTTCTTCGCGCTTTATAACGTCCATTTCGTCCGGCATAAGTAGAATAGATAAGTCTTCTTCAACTGCGGAACCGCCAGTTTTTTTCATTGCTTCTTTTATGATCTTGTGAGGATAGTCAGTGAACTCCGCTTGCATCATAGCAAATGGAACCGCTGTATTGATAATACAACTTTCAAACTTTTCAAGAAAAACTGCAAGTTGTTCGTTGGATAAAGAATGGAGTTTTGTTGCGCGTAGTTCAGAAAAAAGCGAATCAAAATCGGTTTTTGCAGAGTCTATTTTCAATAAAAATTCTTTTTGAAATTCAGCTTCAAGAAAACGTTTGGAAAACTCTGCGCTTACTTCCGCATTTTGTTTTGTTATAAACGTTGTAACGTTTCTGGTTTCAACAACTCCAAACATGTCAGTATCTTTGCCGATGTACTTGCTAAGTTCACAAAAACACTTCGCCCAACAATTAAACAAAACTAGTGACTCGCCTTCACTCCATTGAAAAATGTAGTTTTCCATTTTGTTAATCGCTTGTTTTTCGCTTAACTCAAATTAGTATAAACGCAGAGGATGGGATTTTTGGGCGACCTTCGACTTGTTTCTTTTCAGCATTTTGCTGATAAGCAAAATGTCTAAGTCATCGAGCTTTGCTCGATGCTCATTTCGTCGACGTTTTTTCTTTTAAAAAGAAAAAAGGTCGGAACCCATAAGGACCGAAGCCCACTAGATGCCGCGCTTATAGGAGCGCAATAGTTTCACAACGTTTTATGTTAGTGTGCAGCTATTTTGCTTATTTCGAGTCTAGCGCGTTACCGGATTCCGCCACCTCTGCATTACTGGAATTTATTAGGGTTATTCTGGTTTTTCAACGTTTGGAGCGTTGAATTTTCTAGGGGTTTAGCATCCAGATACTGTAGTTAAGGTAACTTGCAAATAGTACCCAAGCTAAGTATGGAAGCATCAATAGTGCAGCGTTACGGTTTATTTTATTGAACTGGATAATCGTTGCAATTATTGCAATTGCAAGTGGGATTATGTCAATAAGGCCGTAAAATGGGTTATGTTGTCCGAAGAATAGAAATGACCAGGTTACGTTGAGTGTTAGCTGAATTGCAAATAAGTTTATCGCGGTTTTTACTTCTGATTTTTTGAACTTGGTTTGCCAGACTAAGTAAAGTGCTATTCCCATAAGTAGGTATAATATTGTCCAAACTGGGGCGAACACCCAAGGTTGTGGTGTAAATTGCGGTTTAATTAGCGTCCTATACCACGCGGTTACGCTTGGAAAAGTGAAGATGGATCCAATTAATCCAGCAAGTTGACATAAGATAATTGAAATACCTAGTTTACTGTAGTTTATTTGCGTTTTTTTCTTCATTTTATTATAACAATAAATTGCGTTAATAAAAATTGGCTAGTTTGATGTTTTTTCTAACGGCGCGGTTTTTATTCTACTTTCGTTCAAATATTCTTCTCGTAATTAAGAAGTTTATTGTATAATAGGTGAATTTTTTCAAAATGGATCCACAGCAAAATTTTAAGTTAAAACAAGTCAGCGAAGCGGTTTGGGAAATGCCAAAGGAAGGCAACATGAATGTGCCCGTAAGGGTTTTTGCAACTGCTCCGTTAATTGAAAAAATGAAGCGCGACCGGACACTGCGCCAAGCTCGCAACGTGGCAAGTTTGCCTGGAATTCTTGAAGCTGCTATGGTTATGCCAGACGGTCACGAGGGTTATGGCTTTCCCATTGGAGGCGTAGCTGTTTTTGACATAGAAACCGGAGTGGTTTCACCTGGCGGTGTAGGATACGACATAAATTGTGGCGTGCGCTTGCTTCGCACTGATTTAACCGAAAAAGAAATTCGGCCTAAGCTCAAGGAATTAACGCATAAGCTGTACGATAACATTCCTTCTGGTGTTGGTAGTAAGAGTAAATTGCGGTTAAACGACCAGGAGTTTGAACAAGCGGTTACTCGTGGCGCACGTTATTTTGTTGAAGAAAAAGGAATTGGGGTTGAAGAAGACCTTGAACATTGTGAGGAGAATGGCCAAAAGGATGGTGCAATTTACTCTAAAGTTAGCCAAATGGCAATTAAGCGAGGCAAGCCGCAGTTTGGCACGCTTGGAAGTGGAAACCACTTTGCAGAGATTCAAAAAGTTGACAAGATTTACAATGAAGAGGCAGCGAAAGCTTTTGGCATAACTGAAGAAGGGCAAGTTACGGTTATGTTGCACACTGGCTCGCGTGGATTTGGCCATCAAGTGTGCGAAGATAATATTCGTGTGATGCTTGAAGCGGCAAAGAAGTATGGAATCGACCTCCCTGATCCTGAACTATGTTGTGCGCCGATTAAGAGTCCAGAAGCACAAGATTATTTTGGTGCAATGAACTGCGCTATTAATTTCGCTTTTGGTAACCGCCATTGTATTGGCCAGTGGGTCCGCGATAGTTTTGAACAAGTGCTCGGTAGAGAATGGGAAGCTATGGGCATGCGGACGGTTTATGATGTGTGTCATAATATTGCAAAATTTGAAGAACATGAAGTTAATGGAGTTAACCGCAAAGTTTGTGTACACCGAAAAGGGGCAACGCGCGCGTTTTGGGCTGGAAGAAAAGAAGTTCCAGCTGCTTACCGCAAAGTTGGCCAACCCGTACTAATTCCAGGCAGCATGTCAACTGCATCCTACGTGCTAGTTGGCAGCGAAACCGGAAGAGTTACGTTTGGTTCATCTTGCCATGGCGCTGGCCGAGTTATGTCGCGCCACCAAGCAATGCGTGAATTCAACGGCGTGCAACTTGAAAAAGAAATGTTAGACGTTGGCATTCAAGTTCGTGCACCAACCCCGCGCAGCTTAGCTGAAGAAGCCGGCGGAGCATACAAAGACATCGACGAAGTCATCAAAAGCGTCAAACAATCCGGAATATCAAACGTAGTATGCCGGTTAGTACCCTTAGGTGTAATTAAAGGTTGAGAAACAATGCTGGTTATTGATGACTTTAAGTACGATGACTGGGAAACTTACTGGTCCGGCGACTGGCCTATTTTAGATGTTTCTTACTGGAGCGCATTTTATACTCTGCAACATTTTACAGAAAAAATTAGCCGCTTTGTTCCTAAAACTATTATTGAGTGGAAAGACAGCAAGAGTACATGCTACCTTAGAATTTCAGACAAAGAAAAGTTTGCTAAAAAAGTTATTGCTTTAATAGAAAAAAATGAGGAATACCTAGGCGAAGTTTGTAGAGGCCTAAAGAGCGCCGCTAGTAATTTTTTGGAATTTGGGGATAGGGAGCGACAGCGAGAAATAACACCAGAACAGTATTTAGAATATCAAGACTTAATTTTACGCTATTATCCTTTCCACATTCAAGTTAAAGTCTGCGTTGATTTCCTTCCACCGGAATTGTTAAACCGTTATTTGCCTAAGCTTCAAGAAGCGAGGGTTTATGCTGAACCGGTTTTTACACAGTCTGTAAAATTTGCGAACGCTTTTGCTAATTCGCTGTCGCGTAAGACCGGATATGCTCCAGAATTAATCAAAGCACTCACAAAAGACGAGTTTGAGCTTTATCTTAAAACCGAGAAGCTTCCATCTAAAACAGTGCTTGAAAAAAGAAATGCATACTGCATAATGCTGTGCGCCGACGGTAAAATAATTGTTGAAACTGATTCAAAATCAATTCTGCAAATAGAAGACTTTTTAATTCCTAAAGCACGCGGAGATGAAATAAAGGGGGTAAGCGCTTTTCCGGGAAAAGTTACTGGTAGGGTTAGAATTGTAAACGAACCCGAAGGTGCAGAGTTTAAAGAAGGGGAAATTCTTGTGTCACGCATGACGCGGCCAGAATATCTTTCATTGATAAACAAAGCAGCTGCGTTTGTAACAGACGGCGGTGGAGTACTAAGTCACGCAGCTATTGTTGCCCGTGAATTAAAAAAGCCATGTGTAATTGGCACCAAAATAGCCACTAAAGTACTTAAAGACGGGGATTTGATTGAGGTCGACGCGGAAAAAGGCGTTGTAAAACTGATTAAGTGAATTCAGGTTTATTTGTAATTATATCTTAGTCCCAGTTTTTTTCTTAGTTCATCCGATACTTCAAATTGTTCTAAGTCAAACAGGGTTATCCCCTTTGAATGTCTAAACCACTGCGAATCCACCGGCGTTATGCCGTGGGGAGCTAAAATTCGTTCAATTTCAAGTGCTTTTGTTCCATGTGAATCCCAGTTTTCTTCATCAGTTGAAGTGTCGGCAACCTTTCGGAATACTGCATGTTTTCTTTGTTTTTGCATAATAACTGCTAGTGGCGGTTCTGCGTTTATGCCTTGGATATTCAAGCTATTTATGTACGCTGCTAGTTTAACTTCGGATAATAATGAAAGATTACGGTGTGTTGATCCACTTTGTTTTTTGATAAATTCGGGCCGATCGCCAATGTTACTCCGTATAAAAACAGCTCGGCCAATGTTTAATACTGGCTTGTGGTTCTGTGGAAAAAAGTGTTCGATGTCAAACTCGTGCCCCGGCAAACGAACTACTCTTGTGCGGTTTGGCCCGGTTCCAAACGTTTTCACTTCAAGCGCTCCAATTTTTGCCAAATTTAATCACGACTATTTTAATCCAGTGCCAGGCTTGCTTTTAGTGCTTCGTTTACTTTTTTCATAATTTCTGGCGAAAGAGTACCTAGTTTTTTCTGTATTCGATGTTCTTTTGAGATCGTCCGAATTTGATTGCATTGAATTAAACTATCCTTTGGTAGGTTTCCTTCCCCCGTTTTAACAAGCACAGTAAAGGGGTACTGTCTTTCAGTATGTGACGTAATTGAGGCTACGACTGTAGTTGAAGAAACTTTATTTCCAATATCGTTTTGTATAACTACACAAGGTCTAGTTTTGCCTTGTTCAGAGCCGCGTACTGGGTCTAAATCTGTTAAAACGATATCGCCACGTTCAATAATCATCAAGCATCGCATCCGCTTCTATGCTGGCGTATTTCCATTCTTCGGCGGTTTCTTCGTCAAATTTGGCCAGTTTTTTATATCCTTCAGCCATTAATGCTTCTTTTTCTTGCTTGCTCTGCGGCTTTTCAACTACTATTTTATGGTCTTCTATCTTCACGATTACTTTGTTTCCTGGCTTTAAACCTTCAATTTCGCGAATGGTCTTTGGAATAGTTATCTGTCCACGTTCTCCAACAACTGTTATTTGCTCGTACATTCTTAGTTAGCACCTTACGTATTTTTTACATATTTATTCATACCTTATACCTATTTAAATCATTGCATTTTTCATCGGTAGTGGTTTGTCTTGTGTATATTGTATTCCTAGTTTTAGTGCTGTTTCTGCTTTTTGTAGTTCGCACCCGATGTCCAGCGCGTGGGTTATGACTGAAATTTTATTGCGGTACGCGATGTACCTGTAAGTTTCGATCGCAGTTTTAGCGTGGAACTCTTCAAGCACTTTTGACCCTTGCGCGACGTGGGTAACGTAAATTTCGCCGTCGCGTGTTGTAATTACTAGGTTTCCGTTCGGGTCAGGTTGCCATTCACTTTTTGGTTTAGCCGCGACTACTTCTTTTGCCTTGGAAAAGTCATGCTGGTACACGTGGCAGCTTTGCGACACAATGGAAAGAAAGCCCATTTGAAGTTCCGTATCTTTTGCAACTATTCGTTGTAGTTCGCGTAACGCGAATGCATTTTTTGGCCAAGCTGCGTACATGTCGTTACTTCGAATAAACGCTGTCGTGTGCAGTTTACCTTCAGTTACGTTGAACTGTAGCAGGACTAAACATGGTGCGTTTGGGTTATTGTGGTCTTTTTCAATGTTCCATGTGCATGCCATGTGCCGCCGGCTGTGAGGTGAACTCTTTATTTTTTCTGTGATATGTGCAATTTGGTCAATTGGGGCACGTAGCCGTTGGCCGTACGTGTATTCAACGCCGTCGATTTTTAACCCAGTTGCAACTTGTGGCACATAAGCTGCAATATCTTCTCGCGTGAATGGAAAAAACCGGTTCCATGACCCACTTCCGTTTACTGGCAGCGGTTCGTCGTCAGTGATAATTGACGTGAAGCACAAGAGTTCTTTTTGGGGCTCTTCGTACTCGCTTTTTTTCAACGCTCCGAATGTTAGCACTTTGTCCAGGATTTGTGGCCACGCTTTTGGGATGTTTGGGGCAATTACTTGCAAGCCGCTTAACTGCGAGGGGAAAATTTCTGGTGCCGGCGGTGAACTTAGTTCAAACCGATGGTTTTCGCCGTACGGTATTTTTCTCTCTAGTTTTTCGATTACTGGGTTCAATTCTTCGAGTTTCGTTGTGTTGCGTAAATCGATGAGTTCAATGTTTTGACGAAACGATTCGAACTCCGCAATTGGAATGTTCGGGTCAAGGATAAAATTGTCATCGCCGGCGATCATTCGATTTTCGTTTACGCCCTTTTGAAACAATTTTGCCAGCGTTTCGCCTGAACCACTTAAATCCAACCCAATTACGACTAAGTAGCGTAGTGATTTATTCGCAAGGCAGTTGAC
The DNA here is from genome assembly GCA_023247085.1 of Microcaldota archaeon. Classification (GTDB taxonomy): domain Archaea; phylum Micrarchaeota; class Micrarchaeia; order Norongarragalinales; family UBA8480; genus JAHFHC01. The sequence goes on from JAHFHC010000019.1 coordinate 16,899, forward strand.
GATCAACGCGTTTACTCCTTGGTGACGCGAGTACAGTTGCCCGATGACAGTATAGTTGTTTTCTGCGATGCGGTTCGCAACTAGCTCTTTACGCGTCCACAACGCTACAATTCCGATTCCCTTGTCGCTTTTTCCGTACAATAGTTGCTCCGTGAACACCACCGCCTTAAACAGCCAGCTGTTTACCATGCAGGTAACAACAGGGTAACTTTTTTTAAAGCGGAATTACTTATTAGTAACATGATTGAGAATTTTGACGTTTCTTGTTTTAAGCCAGTTTCGTATGAATTGCGGTTGGGAAGTGCTTCTGTATTAGTTGGTGAAGGATCGCGAGGGGGAAATGCGGTGGAAAAAGAAGTGACTGAATTAAGTACATTGAAATTACCTTGCGTGTTGAAACCAGCGGAATACGTAATTGGCAAAAGTATGGAGAAGCTTAATATGCCTTCTAATTTGATGGCTGTTGTTGTGCCAACGAGTTACGCTATTCGAGTTGGGTTTGGGATAAACAGCGGCAAAATCGACCCAACGTATAAAGGGGAAGTGAGCTTCGGGATTCAAAACCTATTGAAACACGATATTTCGTTGTCCGTTGGAATGCGGCTCGTTCACTTGCTTGTTTCTGAGTTTAAAGGCGAAACTATTCCGCTTGAAACGAAGTATTTTGGAGTTGACTTGAAGTAAAAATGTTCCTTGCTTATTCTGAAATTTTCGGCCGCGCAGCTGGACTAAAGCGTAACCTTCAAAATTGGTTTATTGTCCTTG
>JAHFHC010000005.1 GCA_023247085.1 Microcaldota archaeon
ACGCCAGTGCACATTTGAATTCTAATTCTCCCGCCTGGATCTAGTTTCACTGTTTTGCCTGATAGTGTAGCGTCGGTTATCGTAACTTGTCGTGCGGATGGTAACACGTCGCGAATTTGTTGGCTGCGGTCAGCCCCTTTTGTATAAACAGATAATTGAGTGCAAGTTGAAAGAATGGCGTTTATAGTTGCACCATTTTGCTGTGTTTGTGAGTCAAGCGGTAAGTCAAGGTAGACGGTTTCATCATAGCCGATTTCAAATGGTTCGCCAGCTGATTGGTCAGCAACTAGAGTAACGCGAATTGGTGCACCTGCAGGAATTGCGTATGAAAACCTGCCACCAAAGTTTGATCCAAATTGTTGGAAGCCAGTTTGAGAACCGAACCCACGGTATGGGTCAAGTGGCTGGTTGTTAAATGACGGGTAGTTTGAAAATGAATTAAACGCAGATTGCCCACTCCCTCCAAATTGGTCAAATGGAGATGAAAATTGGTTGAACTGCGCTTGTTGTACTCCTGGTGGCAGGGTTATTTCCACGCCTGAAAATGAAAACTTAATTGAACCATCTATAGTGTTTACTTGTTGTGCTTGAATTGGAATGTTTATGAAAACTGGGACTGGAAAGCCTACTCGGAAATCTTGGCCGCCTGGAACTGGGTTTTGCGCCACGTGCATTCCTAATAATTCAAGTGAACTTCCTGCTGGCAATTGTGCACGTTGGTTGCTTACAAATGAACCTTGTTGAAACACTAGTGGCTCGCCATTTGGTAAAAGTACAGCTTGTGACCCGTCTATTGCGGGGTTCTTTGAGGCAAATGTGCCTGGCGGGAACAAGAAGTTCACGTCCATTGGCAAGTTAAGTGCAATTGAACCTGGGAACGTGCAGCGTTGTCGCGAAGAAGTTTGCACGTTTACTTGTATTGATTTTGATGTTGATAACCCTTGGAAGCTAGCTGTGAATTCAACTGAACCTTTATCGCTTTGGTCTTCAAAAAAACATTGGGTTTGCCTGTAAGCTAGTGAAGGCGAAGCAGTTACTTTGAAGTCAAATGATTGTCCTGGCGGGATAATTGCAGATACTGGTGAAACACGCACACCATCGGCTATTGATTGTTGGTTTACTAGCACTGATTTTGTTGCTTTGTTCGTTACTTGTAGCGATTGTTCATCGCGGCGTTTTAAAGGCAAGTCAAGTGTGAAGTCAAGCGAGTCAGCGGAATAATCTAGCAATTGGTCAAGTGGCTCTTGCTGGTAAACCGCGTCAGCTTTGAAGTCAAGATTTGTAGATTGCGAGTAGCCTGCTGTTTTTGCATTTACAATTATTTTTCCGTCTAGAGTTTCTTTTAATATGTTTGCTTTTACTGCAAATGGGATTACGTTGCTATTTATTTGTCCAGTTAAAGTGATTGATTTTGATTCACCGCCTTTTAGCTTAAAACTAGCTAAGTCCACTCCAACGCTTGAATATTTGGGTGCAGTGTTTGGCGAAAGTATGATTGACACTTTTACTTCTTTGTTTGGAATTAAGTTAGTGATTGTAAACGCGCTACCTGGAGTTTTGTCAAGTGAATTAATTGAAACAGCTAAATTCGTTTTGGGTTCAACTGAAACTAAATCTTTTACAGTAACAGTTAGTTTTCCTTTTTTTGTTGGGAAACCTTCAGCTTGTACAGTGTAAGAGATGTCGCCGAATGAAACTGGAGTGACAAGCGCAGTGAATTCACCTGGCTTTTCTTCTTGTGCTTCAACTTGAGTTAAAAGCGATTGACTTTTTTGTAAAACAACTTTTGCATTTTCAACAACTGCACCGGCTTTATCACGAATAGTGAACTTAACTGGATTTTCTTGAAATGCAATTAACGGAGTAGCTGGGTTAACAGTTACCGCGAGCGTGTTGCCGGCATTTGAAACGCTTACGTGTAATTCTTCTGCTGAATTGCCTGCTGAAAATTGTAGCACTGCATCGTTTGAAGCGCGTAGTGCTTTCAATGCATAGAAGCCCTCGCTGCCTGCTTCAACTTGCCTAGTGGAAGTATTTCCATTTAGCAATTGAAGCGCCTCGCTGTCAGTTTGAAGTGACACTGCAACTTTTTGCAATGCGTTTTCAGATGATGTTTCTGAAGTGGATGAAGAAGATGAAGAAAATGGGGAAAACGAAGGTGGCGTTAGTATCCTGTAATTTAATTTGAATGTTTCAGGCACAACTGCAGTGAATTGTTCTGTCCCCTTGCTAAAAGCAGATGTTTTTCCACTTGCCCCTTCAAACCATAATTCTACGCACGTTCCTTCAGTGCATTTGCCTTCAAAGTGAATTGGAAGCACAGTTGGCTCTGGCGATAAAGTTTGCCAAATCGGCGAATTGGAAATGGAACCTGCATCTGCGGGGTTGCGTAAATATTGTAAAGAGCCGTTTACTAAAGTTAAAGCATATTCAGTTCGGTGAAATAATTCAACGTTACCTTCTTGAATTGGGCTGGTTTCAATTTGCACTTTAATTTCTTTTGTGCCAGTGAATGTACCGAACGTAACTTGAACCCATTTGAATTTGCCTCTTGAAATTGAAGCGCTTGTGCCACTTGTTTGACTTGTTGGCATTAAGTCGCCATTTGGAGTTAACGCGGTTAGTGGTTTGCCGACTGGTTGACCGTCTTCTGAAACGAGTGTAAGAGAACCACTTTGTTCAAGAGTGTCAGTTGCAGAGTAGTCAATCCCAGCAATCATTGAACCTCCTTCGCTCGAGTATGACGTGATTGTAGCTGCGCCGTTTTCTAAATCTACATCGCTTGGCCCAACTTGTATAAAGGCTTTTGCACTTGCAAATTGTTCAGCTGGCGCTTTAAGCAAGTACTTTGCGGTGTAGCGAGTTGCTGGGCTTAGCACTGTAACCCGTTCATTTTTACTATTGTACATTCCCACAAAAACAAGTTCAGTCCCTTGGCTTAACTCAGTTGAAATAAGTTCAAAGCTTTGAGGGTTGCTTGCACCAGGCGAAGCATCGAACTTGGATGAAAGAGCTTCATAGCCGGGAGCGGTTATTGAAACTGAAACTGAGCCACTTCCAACAACTGCAAGGCACTCTCCAGTTGAATTAGTTGTGCAACTCGTTTTTTTGCCGTCGGTGTCAACTAAATTTACAACCCCGTTTTGAATCACTTGCCTACCAAAATGATCAACTATGTTTATTGCAAGTTGCGCTTGTGCTGATGAAAGCGGAATTGAAACACGTTGGCCCTCTACACCAGTTTCAGAAACTGGTTTAACGTTTACGCGAACTTCACCTTCGTATGCTTCATTGCCGGCTTTAAAAGTAACATTGTCAAGTGGCAGGAATTCAAACTTTGCAGTGCCGTCTAATTGCGTTGTTAGTGAAATGCCAAGTGGCTTTGAATTTAAGAATAATGCAACTTCGAGGCCACCTACGCTGTTTCCTTTTTTGTCAAGTGTTTGTACAACGACTGTTCCAGAATTTGCTGAACTAGCTTGGTGCAAAATCACCGTTTGTTCAGATGCGCTTGACAACTCTCTTTGTACAGGCAAATAGCCATCTTTTGAAACTGCAGCAAGGCAAGTGTGTCCAACTTCTACGTCAAAACCAGCAACTCCGCTAGCGGGGTGTTTTGTTTCAACTAGTTTGCCACAATAAAGCACAACGCTTGGATCTGAAAGGGATTTGCCGTCTCCATCAATTACAGTAATTACAACGTTCTTGGAATTTTCAGCTGTGCGTTGAACTAACCTCGCAGTTAATGCGACTTGTGGCTCTGTAATTGTCACAGTTGGCTGGAGCCAAGTGAGGTAACCATCTGCAGTTACAGTTACAGAAACGTTTGCGCCAATTGGTAAATCTAAGCTAGGTGCGGCACCGTCTTCGCCAGTTACGCCAGTTGCAAGTTGTGTTCCAGTTGCTTCGCCAAGTGCTTTTACAGTTGCATTTGCAATTGGGGTTCTTCCATCTTCCTTGTAAACACGCACGTATATTGGGGCAACTCGTTCTTCTCCATCTCGAAATAAGCGAATTGGAAGGTTAAAGTTTGTTGAGCCAATTTGAACTATTTTTAACTCATCTCTAAAGCCAGTTGCTTTTGCAACAACGGAATAATTAGAATTTGCATCAACTTCAAACTGAGCTAGTGCAGTTGCGTTGCTTGTGCTGATTATTGAACCGTTGCCGGAATATAAAATTACATCTGCAGTTGGCGAGCCGGCTATTGTAACTGAAAGTGAAATGAAAGAGACGCTTGCAGGAGTTAAAGAAAATGCAAATGTTTTGCTGTTGTCGCCGTTGGATATTTCGACTTGGCGAGTGGACTGCTGGTAGTCAACTGCGTTTACAGTAATTGACGCAGTTGTTGATGGGACATTGGTGAAAGTTGCTTTTCCATCTTGGTCAGTTCGCGAAAACTTTGACTTGAAGCCGTCGCTTGTTGAAAACTGGAATTGTACGGACGCATTGGTCAATGGCGAGCCATCTGCACTTTTTACGCTCACTACAAACGTTTTTACTGGCGTGGCTGAAAAAGAAATAAAAGCAATGTAGATGCCGCTGACTAAAAGTAAAACGAAAATAAGCATTGCAGGTAAAGCTGGAATTCCTTTTTCTTCAAAAAAGTCGTTTATTTTGCGTAACGGTAAACCTTTGTCGTCGCTCCAGTCAAGGAACTCTTGCCACTTTACTGATAAACTTTCAAGGAACTCGTCGATTTTTTCCTTTAGGGATAATGAAGACTCTTCTTTAACTCCACCCTCTAAACCCACCATTGAAAAACCTTAACAAATAGACGAAAAACAAGCTTAAAAAGGCACCGAACTTTCAGACAGTCCGCTTGGTGTTTTCTCGTCAGCCTGAGACAAGAAAGAAAACTAGTTAAGATTGTTGATCAACGAGAATTTTAAACACAACATCATTTGCTATTTCTGATTTTCAAATTCACTAGAGTTACCTTAGGTTTCCCTAGGAAATTTACGAGGAAACCGCACCCCGGATCATTATAGTATCAATGGCAATAAAACGCTGAGAGATTATACTAGAAAAATTGCTTTCTGTAAAAGTGGATCTGAAAGTTGGTATTTTTCATCTTTTTTCTCTATGAAGGAGTATGTAGCCAGCTTCTCCAATGCAAAATTAAACAAATTCGGATTAAGTTGTTCGCCCATTTCTTTCCCTGCACGAGTTCTAAGTTCATCCCACCCAACCACAGTTGCGTTCTTTAGTATAGCTACGTACAATTCCTTGTTTTTGACATTTTTAAAGAAATGAACTAGTTCAGAGGCTGCAATTCTAGCAGCACTTTCACTTGTTTTCTTAAGTGCGTCTTTGCTTTGTTTTATTCCTCTTTCATAACCATAAAGCGTAAGCCACCCTATTAACCCGTCAAGTTCTTCAATTGCTTTTTCAAGTTCTATTTTTTCTATTTTCAAATCCAGTTGTTCAAAACCAGTTTTTAGGTATTCCATCGACCCGTTTCTATCAAGTCTATTTAAAGTTATTTTTGTGATTTCTCTGCCATAAAGCGGATGCTCCGCATCACTTTGCCCAATAATTTGCTCTACTAAACCAATCTCACTTCCAGATATTATAAAGGAAACTTGGGGAAAACGATCATAGAAATATGAAAGGACGTCTGCTAAATCTTTAATGTTCATCCTCTGAGCTTCATCAATAAACACACATATCTGTCCAGCTGCCTTTATTTTTTTCTCTAGTTCAATATGACTTTCATTTCCTAATTTTATGTCAAAACCAACGCCAAAAGCAGAGATGTTTAAACTTTCTATTTTACCGAAAATCTTAGGCTTTCCAATCTTAACCGTTTCATAAATGGCAGCGAACAGTTCCTTTTTAGGATCAGTTACAATTCGCCCATCAAGCCATAATTTCAAGTTCTTTGACTCGTTGTAAACAATGTTAAGCAAACTAGTCTTCCCAACACGCCGCACCCCAACTACAACGATTAGTTTCTCTTTCCTTTGCAACGCGTTCTTGACTTCACCATACTCATAAGCATAACTGAAAAAATCCTCTTTCTTACTTTTTGGCTCTATCTCAAAATACATAATGTGTTTTGGGCACAGATATTTATAAAGTTAAGCATTATAGCGTTTTACTTAATTTGAGTTAAGCAAAAGACAGTTATTGTGCAATTCTAATTGTTTTGTAATTGTGGGCAACCAGAACGTCGTTGTCACATAATTCACCTATATAAAGTTAACTAATTTTTGATCTAAAGTTTTTTATCCGCTAGTTTATTGAATTCAAGCGGGTATTTTGCGACAAAAAGATAAGTCAATGCCAATGGCGCAATTACTTTAAGTTCATGGAGCCGTTTTCGTTCCAAGCCACTTTCTATGAGTTTTGCTTCCCACGTAGCAATGAAAAACTTATCACTATATTTTTTGGCAACTATTTTTTCCATTTTTTCAATAGACTCGCTAGCAGTTTCAACTCCACTTGCCTTGGCTATACTTAAATAAGCCGCTAGCCGATAGGCCATTGTCCAGTAGTCTTTAGTGCCGATTGTACCAATTTGAAGATAAGCATTTTGAAATTCGCTTAAATGTGGTTTTCCTATACGGATTGAATTGCTATTAGCAAGCGCAGAATCTAATAAAGCCTTTACTGCGCTTTCAATTACTTGATTAAGTGTAAAAGGTGTGTTGCGTACTTTGTTTTGTACTTGGCATACTTGTTCAAAAAATTTCCACATTTGTGACCCAGCGCTAAAATCGTCAATCAAGCAGTTTGAATCAAACACATCTTTAAGAAAATCAAGCCGAAAACCTTCTTTGCCCGCTGATCGGCCAATCGTACCCATAGCAATTGCAGTTAGCTTCGAGGCAAGTAAATAATCAGGCATTGCAACGTTGGCTTCAAAATACTTTTTACCGATTGTAAGTTTCTTAAGTTCAAAAGGCTTACCTGTGTCAACCAATGGAAAACGAGCTATATCCACCTTTACTTGAACGTTATCTTTAACTACATTATAAAAAACGAACAAGTCTTCCTGTTTAGCTGGCCGTTTTTCTACTTTATAGCTCGCTAGTTTCGAGAGCAAAGCTTCAGCATCGCCAGAATAATACAAGTCTAAGTCAATTGAAAGCCGGCGAGGTTGTTTCAAAGCAGCAGTTTGAACTGCGCTTCCGCCAATAAAAACAAGCGTTTCTCCTGCAGTTTTAGCTTCTCGCGCTAGAATAGAAAATATTTCTAACACTTCATTTTGTCTTTTTTGAAATTCTGGATTCAAATTTCTTCAACTCGTTTTAAAGCTTCATAATAGCGCTCGCCGTTTTCAATGTAACGCGGGTCAATGGCGGTTTTTAAGTGTCCTTCTTTGTTCAACTTAAACAAGAAAACGCTAAGAAGCCACCCAAGATAGCGACGCGTTGCATAACGCTGTAAAAACGAAATACGCAATTCGCCTTCTTTCATGAACCAAGTCCAAGCTGCAAGTGCCTCTTCAACAGTTATTGGTAGGTATCCGCGCATCGCGTACGCCATTAAGTCAATCAAGCGACGTTCAAGTCCGGGCACTCTAAGATTGCTTTCGGCTACGGTGTCAGTTTCCATGAAGTCGCTCCGGCTTATTATCACTATAATATCCTGAATTTCGCTGCCTTTCGCACTAGCCCACTCTTCGTTAACTGCCTTTGGCTTACGCTCTCCAGAATAAACAATACAGTCGCGAAACTCCCCATCGCTTGCTAGTAACCGTTTTACTTCACCATGGGCTACTTTTTCACATTCAATGAAAACCATGTTTCTACGTACATTGTGAAACGTGTGCATAAACTCAGCTAAGTCCCACAATGCAAAGGGTAAGTGCGGCATATTACTCGTTATCCTTTTGCCAATTCTCTTAGTCCGCTCAGGAAGCTTGTCATATAATTCATTTGTCATATCACTAAATTGTCATATAACTAGTATTTAAGGGTTTCGGATCTATAGCTGACGCCAAGTCGCCTTCGTGTAATCTTTAACGCCAAAGCAAGAATGAAAAAATACCGAAAAAACAGAGTAGATTAAAAGAAAAAACAAAATGCAAAACGGATAAACTATTAAGCTTTAGTGTACTTGCAATAAACCTTGCGCATGGAAGACAAAGCATCTAAGCCGTATAAGATATAAGCAATATGCCCACTAGATATAGAATCAACCACTATAGCACCAGTGTTATCACCACGCACTACCCCCAATAAGCTAGAACCGAGAGTTAGCGCACTTAAGCCATTTTGAAACTGCTTTCCAGTGCAAGAAGGCACTGCAGTATTTAATATCGGATTACAAACGCGACCACGGGAATTGTCCACGGCAACGTACCTATAGGCTTCGGGAGGTATATCCTGCGCTTCAAATATTTGGTTTATTGAAGAAGGTGCTATGGCGCCTATAGTGGTTAGTGCACCAGTTGCATCTGTCACCCCTATTGTTGAACCTGATTTAAATTTTCTGCCAATAGGCGTTGGCGTTAAAGTGTTTGTATACGTGAATTTTTGAGTGCTGGTATCGTAATTAAAGACTGGCTCACCAGTAAGAACGCAACCATCTGGCGGTAATGTGTTTGGAACTACATTGAAATCACACGACACTTCTTTTACCTGGCCGGCATATTTACCACTAATAGTAACGGAGTGCTGCTCTGTTGGAACTGCATTTTCCAGTTTAGCGTCTAAATTTATCGTGCTTTGTAAACCCGTCAAAGTAGATTCGAAAAGCAGATTCCCAGTAGATAACACACGCGTTTGTTTGATTTCTAACGTATTCGAGTCAAAACCATAGCCAAAGGTATATTGTGCTTCAAGCGGGGTTTCACTTGGAACGTTTACAAGTGCAGTTGACGAACTAGAGTCACACACCGTAGTCCTATCAAGATTATTTATAACTTTAACCTTAAACGCAGTATCCCCAATTGCCTGTGATGGATTTGTGGGAGCGACGTTAAACGTAAAGGTTTTGTCATCCGCTGAACTCGTTCCTAGGACTCCATTGACCTCTGGAAGTTGTATGACTATACCATAGTCAATGTTCGAAGCAAGTAAAGTGCAACTGCTTAGTTGTTCTGGAACCAAATATCCATAAGTAAAAGTATAGGGCGCATTAAAATGACTATTTAGTGCTATAACCACTTCTTGATTAGTAATCGTTTTACAGCGTAGTTTAAGTGGAAGGCTAGTTGGCATATTTGCATCGTTTATTAAAGCGGATCGCGTAGTGGCTAATGAAACATCCCGAACCTTTGAAAGTTGCAATGCAATGCTTTGATCAAATTTAAATGCGAATTTGTAAGCTGGTTTCAAGTTTATTGTGCCAAGTACATCCCCTTGATCAGTGTGGGAAGTGATTTGAAATGATAACGTATTTTCATCAACTGTAAAAGGTGCATTTACAATCGGAGCATATGTAAACGAATGTTCATCTGCACCGGCTTTAGCTGGATCGTATTTGTATGCACTGACTTGTAGTTCACCTTGACCTATTTTTTGCAAGATTAAGCCATTTCCAGTTTTTGATAATTCAAAAATCTTCGTAAACGCGTCGCCTTTTTTCAATATTCCATTCATTGACTCAAACTGGCCACTACCTTTGTTTGGCGCAGCTAAAATGAACGCATTAGCTTCAGACACGCTATCAGCAAGTGTTCCTGAAGGGGGATTACTTCCGGGAGGATATACCAGCCCACCTACACTACTGCCATGGGTACTATCATAAGTTATGCCGACATCCTTCCCATTTATTTTGAAGGGGATTGTACCTGCCTTTGTTACAAAATTGATAAATGATGTTGGCTCATACGTGAAATAGTAGGGCGTCTTGTCCTGTGCAGCGTGAGCGCAGCGTAGTAGTGCTGAGGTTGGGTTGGCAATTAAAGCGCAGCCGTTTGCAGAAGTCTCAAATACGTTTTTCAAAGTTGTTGGGATGTAGCTTTCGTCAGCGTAGTAGCGGAGTAAATCGCGTGCAATTTCAGTTAACGATACGACACCGTCGTTAACTTTAAGATTGCTTGATGGAAAGTCTTGGTATCTTCCATCTACAACTGCTACTTTTAGTTCTTTTCCTTCTAGTTGAACTGCTACGCAAGCATTACCCGCGTCACATGTTCCACCGGTTAAACCAGTGATTGTAAGTGTGTTGGCTGTGCTTTCTTGGAATAGCGCAGTGTGAGCGAATTGATTGGGTTGGCAGTTGTTTTCTGTGAAGGGGTCTAGCATTATGTTGCCGCTTAAATCGCGCGTGTACTTGCAGTCGATTACTTGTACGGCATATCTTTTAATGTCACTTGCTGGGATTTTGAGTTCTTCAACTCCGGTTGAAGCTGCGCCAACTGGGTAAAATGCTCTGCCAAGTATTGGAAGGCCACTTATTATTGGCGAAGTGATTCCGTTCGTAATTCCACCTTGTGTGCGGAATTCATATTCGGGTGGAACAGCTGCTGCAAAGTCTTCTCCGGAGTAATCCGCTGGCCAAACTGGTTTATTGTCACTACCACCTTTAGCTGGCACGGCTTGGAATACAAGCGTGCGACTAAACGGTGCTTTTTCGTTTGTTTGTTTTTTATCGAAGTCGGCTTGGTCATTTCTGATTTCTTCGCATGAGTCGAATAAGCCAAGTGGGTCAACTGGTCGAGTGGAAACCGGACAATTGTTTGTATCGAATTTATTTGTTCCAGGTTTTTCTCTTGCTGTGTTTACAATTGCGCGCATTACTGGGTACTTGTTTAGTGTTAGTAGTGTTGGTTGGTATCGGTCGAATTCAACACTGGTTGCTAGACTTGTCCGATCTCCAGCTACTTTCACGTAGGGGAATCCTTGACTGACTTTGTTTACTTTATTTCCTTCGTTGGTTCTGGTTTCGCCTGTTACCCAGTCGTATAGTGCTTCTGGTAAGCGTAGGCCGGCAAATGGAACTACAGCTAGTCCGCTGCTTATTGCTGAGATTGCTCTTGAGAAGTCGTATCCTGCTGGTTTTACTTCGAATATGGTTATTCCTTCGGTGCGGGTTTTGTCTCCTTGGCTGCCGATTAGTTTAGCGGGGTCAACTGTGAATTGGTAGATGTTGAATCCGCCGGTTGTAACTCCTTCTGCTACTGATGCAGTTGCAGTTGCTGGGTCAGCTTGAATGCGTTTTGTTACGAAGTTTATCACTGGCGTTGGCATGGATACTATTGGGATTTCTTTTGCTACGCTTTTGATTTTAGTTTGTTTTAAGTTGCCTGCTATTCTGGCTGCAATTCGGTCGCGGCAAACGCGGTTGCCGGGTTGTAAGCAAGTGCGTAGTGCTTGCAAGTTTTGTCCTGCTTCGGTTTCTTGGCAAATGATGTCTTTGACAACTGTTTGTGATTGGCCTAGCACTCCATCTAGTGTAACTCCGGATGCAAATGATTCGCCTTCTTCAACTTCTTCTTCCTCTGGATCCAAGTAATTTTGTCCACCGCAAAAAGTGGCTAGTGTCTTGCACATTTGGTATTGTGCTTCTTGTGCCAACATTTCTGCCATTGCTTCTTGAATGCATCCGGCAAGTGCATCTTGCATGTTGTCCATTGTGCTGTCGAGGTTAAATGTTTCAACGAATTGGTATTGTTCTTTTAGTGCAGCTTCAACTTTTGCTTGGGCTAAGTCAACTGCAGTTGACTCCATTAAAGGAGTACAGTAGTTTGTTCCACTGCATACGAACGGCTTGTCATCGTCTTTTTCGTTACGTGGCGCAGTTTCAAACTTGTAGTTGCCAATTACGTCTCCAAGTGTTGCTCCAATTGTGCCCGTATCTTCTGCTTTGGCGTTAAATGGTCTTAATTGGTCAGCGGTTCCGCCGGTTTGTTTGCATCCGCCGGTTTCGGAACATAAGTAGAATCCATCTTTAAACTTTGAAATTGAATTAAGTGCACTTTGGTCAGTGTCTCCTTCGTTTCCATCTAGTACGCCAATTGAATTTGGTTTTACGCGGGCGATGTATTTTTCGCCACCAGCTCCACTGGTTACGGCGCTAAGTAACCCCACTGATTCGGGTAAGTTGTTGACAAGGAAGCCTGGTTCGCGTGGGTCTTGTTTTGCAACGTCGCTAGTGCGGTAGAATAGTTTGTTTTCGCCGACAGTTGTTGGTATTGTTGTGAATAGATACCGGCCATCTAGTAATTGTTCGGGTTTAATGTTGAGTTTGATTTTGTAGCGTGAGTTGAGGTTAGCGTTGCTTTGTAATTCAAACACGGCATATGCGTCATTGACAAATGTTTCTTTTGCTGGGTTCCATACTTTTGCTTCGAAATCGACTTTGCCAGCTGTACCAGCACCACTTTTTGGCCTTAGTTTAACGCATTTTCCATCTACGTTGAATTTAATTGCAAATGAAGCGAACTTGGGGCCCGAAGTTAATCCAGTTGCTGAAATAGCGGATATAACTGGCGCTAGTAAAGCTCTGCTAGTTGTGATTTTGTTTAGTTCTTCGTACGAGAAGCAACTTGGGTCAATTTGGCTTTCAGCTGGCAATATTTTAATCGCGTAGTTTGGCTCACCGCTATCGTCGTAAATAGCAAACCCGAAACCGTTGCGTGGAACAAGTGGAGTGATTTTAATTGTACACTCTGCGCCGCCGTTTCCATTATTGCACTCGACTTTTGAAGTCTTGTCACTATCTTGTGCAACGCTTACTGAATTGCCAAATACGGTGAACTTGGTTTTAACTGCTTGTGCGATTTTAGCTGCGTGTTGTTTGCCGCCGTCGAATAAGCCAGAGTCTGCAACTGCGTTTCTAGCCATGCAGCGCGTGATGAGGCCAGTGTAATAAAGCGCACCTTTCTTTGGACACATGCTTTTGATTTTAATTGTCCCTTGGTTGACGTTTTCTAAAGTGCACTTGTATAATCCGGGCTTGTCAAACAAATGAGTGACTGATTGTCCTGGTGATAAACTGGTTACTTGTACAACTGCATTGCCGCTTCGGTCAGTGCAAACGAATGAATGTGGAATTTGATCTTGGTTTACCCATGCTATTGTCCAATTGCGTTGGAAGTTTTGCCTGCTGATGTCAAACATTGCACCATTGCCGTATTGATCCGGTGCGCCGAATCGGCCATATTGCCCACCTGCGCCGTATAATTGACCATTGTTATTGTAAGGCGATTGCATACCTGCCAATGCATCGCGTGGCACTCCAACTGCACCTTGGAAACGTGGGTCAACGAACTCTGGCCTTGGCTGGCCAGTTAATGGGTCAACTACCCCCATGCGTTGGTAAGCGGATAAGTAGCCGCCAGCTGGTGGTGAATTATAAGAAGCGGCATCTGCATACCGCGGGTCCCATAAGTTTTGTGGCTGGTAAGAGCCATAGAACATTTGTGAAAACGTGTCAACTAATAAGCGAGGGGGTTGAAACACGTTGTTGTTAATGTAAACTACTCCATCGGCATTTGTTGCATTAACTGAACCAAAAACAGTGCAAGTGTTTTCAATTTGAATTGCGTCATCTAGACTCCTGCTGCCTGTGCGTGGGTCAGTTGAGCTGATTTCAACTTGGCAAGAAGAGTTTGAATTAGGTGCTAGTGTAAGCAAGCGAGTTCTACCTGGTTTAAAGTTCGGGATACGGAAGCGCGTTGAGCCATCTGCACCGCCATTTGCCCTAACTTGATTTACGCCCGCGCCTGTAATTGAAACACAAGCTGGGTCAACAAAAACATCAGCGTTTAATTCAACATCTAAAGTGTTTGTTACACGCAGTGTTGTTGAATTACACGACATTGAAATAAAATCAGGTTGGTCAAAATCAAAGAAATTCGATACTTTGCTAGTAAGTGAAGCTTCAGTTGGGGCAAACCTATCGCGTGAAACTTTTACAGTAAACAACCCCGGAGTAATTGGCCTAATGCGGCGAATTACATACTGTCCGTTTTCTCCATTGTTAGGCGAATTATCTCCAGCGATTTGCGCTGGCACATCGCCATCAAAAGGCGAACCTTGTTCTTCTTCAAATGCAATTGTTGCATCAGTAACCGGCAGTCCAGTTGAAGTTTTTACAGTTAATTTAAGATCCTTATTTTTACCCACTTCGAATTCAGAAGGAGTTATTTGTGTGATTGCCAATGCACCAGTACCTTGCACAACTGCGAATGCGCGCGAATGAGTTATTATTGCACCCCTACTGTCGCCAAATTCAACGTCAAAAGGCACATTGTCAACTGGAATTTGACCAACTAAATCAACTGTGCCAGTGTAAAGGTCTTTTGCTTCGCCAAATAGCACTCGGATGCTTTTACCATCTTCTCCAACTGAAGATGTGCCACTACCAATGAAGTCAGTGAACTTAACTAACCCACCGCGAGTTGAAACTTTTACATACGCGCTTGACCCTTCAACTGCGCCAAAACTACGTATTTCAAAATTAAGCGAAAAAGGCTGGTTAACTGTAGCAATGAAAGGCGAGCCAACGGGTATTGGGTTTAGCGGCGAAGAAAATGAAACAGTTGCACAAGCTGAACCATCGTCATTGCACACATTACTGCCTTCAACTAGTGTGAATTGCTTGTCAATTGTAGTAGCATAGCACTCGTCTTTTGAGGGAGTCCTGCGTTCAAGTTTTAATTCCCCGTCTTCTGGAGCGCGGCTAAATTTACCGTTTTGAACTGCAAATGCACGGTAGTGTAAGCTTAACTTGTCGCGAGTTGGGTCAGCTGTTGGCTTTACGAAAACGCGCGCAGTTAATTCAACTACCCCGCTTACGCTATTGTAATCAACTTCAGCCCATTTTTTGCCTTCGTTGTTCACGTCATTGTTAAGCAAATCAGAAGAACAGTCGCTTCCAGGCGAGTAAGTTGTTGAGTGCATTGCAACTGGTTCAGCTAGTGTTGAAGGCGAGTAAGAGAATTTTTTAATTACAATTGGATCTGAGACAATTGTCGCTTGGTCGCCTACGCGCAAGTATACTCCTTGGCGTGAAGATGAATTGGCAAAACTTGCAACAATGCGCGCAGTGTAAATTCTTCCTTTTTCAATTGCAGGCGCATTGATTATCTCTTTTCCTTTATCATCAGTGAGTGAAATTAAATTAACTGTTGTTTGATTGGAAAACGCGTAGGATAACATTGGCACATTCGCTTGCTTGGTTTGTCCGGGCGCAACTGAATATTTAGCTGATTGAAATGCCTCGTAGCCAGTTGCTTCTGCAATTAAGTAAATGTCTCGGTTAGCCCATACGCCATTGAGGAAACATGTACCGTCAGATACTGACGTACAGTTAGCAACTGAATATCCATTTGGCGAATCAGCGTATGCAGTAACTAGTACTCCTGATACGGGGGTTAAGTCAATTAAGTCTTGTACGTGGAGGAGCATTGCCCCAACTGAACGCGATAATGCAAATGAAACTTTGCGGTTGCCACTTTCTGCGAATGGCACTTGAAACACGTCGCTTTGTCCAGTTGAACTATCTAGTGAAGCGAATAAACGTAGTAAAGTATCAGCTGGGATTCCAGTGAATGTAGCGGTTCCACTTGGACCAGTTAGTTTTTGTACTCCATAGAACCTGCCGCTTCCGTCAGCTAATTCTACTTTTGCTCCACTAGCCGGTTGTAAATCAGCAGTCACTACTTCAGCATCAAATTCAACATTATTTCCGGCTGCAAGTGGCAATAAAGTAAGCGAAGTTTCACCAGCGGAAATGGCGGAAATAAGCGGAAGAAACCCTTCTGCATTTACAGCGACGTAAGTATCTGCTAATGCGATGGTTGTTGATAATGTAAATTGTGTTCTTCCGTTTTCGTCAGTCTTATCAGTTGCGATTAATTGGTTTGAAAGAGTTGAAAATAAAAGTACATTTGCAGAAGAAATTGGATTGCGGTCATCACCTTTTACAGTTATTGAAACCAATTGAGATGTAGCTGCAGTTGCAGGAACTACTTGCACAGAGAACTCCAAGTCCTCGTCAGCAGTAATTTCACGCACTGGAGTTTGCTGCACTACAAAACCATCAGTTGGCGATTTTACAATTGCGTATACGAATGTGCCGATCCTTGCAACTTGTGGAAATGAGACGACTCCGCTTTCGGAATTATCAGCACCAAGGGGCGCAGTGGAATTTTCTGCAAATAATTCAACATTAACACTGACGGGTTGGCCAGTTGAGTCAGTAACGCGCACAATTACGTTGCCGCGAGTTGGCTCTGACTCATTTGCACTTGCCGTTTGTGGAATAAGTTGTACAGTTAACCTGCCATCTTTTGCGTTTAGTGTACGTTGCGTTGGGTCAAAATTATCCGCTTGAATGTTAAGCAACAAAATTGTGTCAAGTGAATCTAGTTTAAGCACAGCTGTGCCATCTGGTTGAGTTACAACTGTTCCGCTTACGCCAGTTGACATTGACTGATAGTTTATAGTTGCATCGCGTATCGGCGCGTGTGTTGTTGCATCAACTGCAGTTACTAGGAAGTCAAGTAATAGTGGAGGTGCAGATGAGCCAAGCCGCACGTCGAAGGAATTCGCACCACCCGTAAGTGAAATTGAACGTTCGTAAAGTGGAAAGCCAGTTGCATTTACTCTTATAGCAGCAGGGTGATTAAGTGGAACGTTTTCAAAAAACACGGTGTTGTTCGCGGTTTGTTTAGTTGCAAATACATTACTGTCAATTAATAGTGAGACAGTTGAATCGCCATTTGCACCAGTAACGTGAATTGTGACTGTTCCAGTATTAGTTGCCGCTAGCATAGAGGCACCGTATACAACTGCGCCAACTAGCACGAGTAAAAGTGCAATTGCAACGGGAAACGATGGAACCCCTTTGCTTTCAATTGGCTCAGCAAAATATTTGTATAAATCAATTCCCTTTTCGTGTAGTGAATCGAGTACAGCGTAGTACTTGTCTTCTAGCTTATAGTAAAATGACTTTGCTTTTGCGAGGAAAGAGGAATCCTCTTCTTCGTCGTAATCCACCATATTTTTCCCACTTCGAAGTCTTGAAAAAAATAGGGTTACTAACTATTTAAATGCCATGGCACGCTCGGAACAAATAATTGCTAAGCAAAAGCTTTTTCTTTTAAAGTGGCAAAGCATTGCAAAACAAAACGGAAAAAACCCAAGGCGTGTTTTCTCTATTCGTTCATTTTTTTCACAGTTCGCATTAAAAAGTCCATTACATTTGCTTAATCTTCGTTAAGAATAGTGCAAACAGTTAAATAGTATATTCATCACTTTTTGTTATTATTTAGTAACAAATGGTGATTTATACGTATAATCGGACAATTGAAGTTAAAACTGCACCCACATTGAATACAGTGATTATGGTTGAAGATACCTTGAAAAAAATGAAAAAAAGCATTGTGACAATCGCCGAGCTGAAAAAAAAACTCCCACGACAGGTTAACCACAACACACTAATGACAATATTAGAATATCTAGAGGAAAGTAACAAGATTGCAGTTTCGCTGCGTGGCATTTTATGGATCCATAATGCGAACCCTAACTTGAGGCACGCAGTTAGCCGGGGTTTGGAAATATGAATGACAAGACAGTGCGCGTAATTTTATCACCAGAAGCGGAAGAGGCGTACCATACTTTGAATAGCCGCGCAGCAGACTCTAAACTTGACCGCAGCATCTTAAAAGCGATCAACAAAAAAACTGAACTCATAAAAGCAAACATCTACTACGGCGATCCAATTTCAAAAGACAAAATCCCTACCGAATATGTCTCAAAGTACGGAATAACTAATTTATTTCGAGTTGAATTGCCTCAATTTTGGCGAATGCTATACTCTTTAATTGATGGCGAATCCAAAGTTGAAATAATTGCATTTGTACTAGACGTAAGCGATCATAGCAAGTACAATAAAATTTTTGGATACAGAAAAAAATGAATCACCTTGGCCACATGATCGTGGGTTTGATAATTGGAATAATTGCCATGCTAGTGTTAAACATTTTTTCATTAGCTTTAATTGGCGTAATTCTCCTTGGTTCGCTTTTGCCTGACGTTGATTTAAAGCAAAGTAAAGTGAGTAGGATAATTGAACCAATTGCGATTCTGGCAATTACAATTATACTGCAAAAAATCGCCTCGGAGTTTTTATCCACAATAACATCTTGGATAATTAGTTTGCTACTTGCGTTTGTAATTGTGTGGCTGGTTTTGAAGCCGCTGCGCAAAAAACACAGGGGAATAACTCATTCATTTAAAGCAGCAGTTGTTTACGCAATTGCAATGGTTTTACTAGCGGGAATTCCGACCGGAATTGTTGGGCTACTGAGCTACTCTAGCCATTTAGTAGTTGACCGGCTATAAAGGCAATTGATTATTAATTACTAATAATTAGCGGAAGCGCCTTGGCGTTAATTTTTGTAATCCTCGCCTTACTTTTTGCTTTACTGAATCAGCAAAGGTTTCGTTAAGCATTCTTTCGCTTATGGTTCGGTCATATAAATATTTATATGCGATAAATGATCCTGATTTACGTTCATGCTCTTCTGCGCGTTTAAAAACTGCGTCAAGCTTTTTGAAAAGAGCAGCTTTTTGTTGTTCGTCTTTACCTGCAAATAAATCTTTTAAATGTTCGCCAAGGAAAACTAATTCGTGAGGGTAGACTTTGCCTTTTTCAATCCCAACGTGTAATGCCACATAACGAGGGGTTTCTAGCGAGTATCCCATGTCGTGGTACGTTTATTTCGTCAAACTTTTGTCTAGCAAGCGCTACTTCTTTTGGAGTAGGCATTTTAGGTTTAGAGCGGAAAGAAATAGGTGTTTGTAATGCACGGCGAATTCCTTTAAACGAAACTGGCGCGTTTAAAAATTTATCAACTTTTCCTAATCTTTTTCCAAGTGGAATTGGAGTTGCTAAGACACGGCGAACTCCTTTAAACGTAATTGGAGTTGTTAAGAAATTACGTTCAAGGCCTTGAGCCGGACTTGGCATAGATTGAGCTCGTACATGTGGTTCAAGTGCTTTGATTAAGTGTGCGAGCCCGTGTTTGCCTCCTTTGAGTTTAGTTAAATTTGTAGTTTCATGCAAAGCTTGAGTAAATACATTTTGGCGGTTTGCTTTGTGGAGCGCCGACATCAAGTCACCAAGGCGAGTTAAATGCGCGGGTTTTATTTTGCCTCTTTTTGCTTCGTCCGCAAATGCAATTGCTAGACCTTCAGGGAGCCACCCGTATCGCTTCACTTTAAATTCTTCGAATACTTTGTTGGCTTCTTGTCTTGAATGGACAGCATACTTCGGCATAAGCGCATCACCAGTTACAATATAAAAAGTGGTGACTCTTTTTAACTATTGCCATGGCAGTTGTTGAGCGTATTAGAAAGTTAGTGGAAGAGCAGCAGTATGACGATAACGCGTTTTGGAAGAATCGCGATTTGTTAAGGCAAAAAGCAAAAGTTGCCAACGGGGTAGAAATGCATGGTAGCGCAGTTACAATTCACGGCAAGGGAATAATTGTAAGTGGCAAGTCTGAATCTGGAAAAACTACTACGTGGTTTCATTTGCTTAAGCGCGGGGGACGTGCAATAAGCGAGGATTTAACTAATTTAGTTTTTAGAAGTAAACGATCGCCATTGCTTGTTGCACCTGCTACTCAACATGCTTTTCGAATTCACGGAAAATTTCACAGGCTAGATACACTAGAACTACCATACGGAATAGCGGGAAAAATGAAAAGTGGAAGCATAATCCCACGCTATAGAGCGGCACCCATGGATGATACGGCAGTACTTGCGGGTCGGCCTTTGCGGGCTATTTTTTACATTGAAAAACAACGGCTTCATCCAAATGCTTCTCCGCGCATAGTTGCTATGGATGATGATAAATTGGCGTGGCGCTTGCAAACAGAGGACACGTCTACTTTTCCTTCGTTGTTCGCTTTGCCTGAAACGCACACGCGTGAATCTATTCGTCGTTTAAAATGGGATAGAAAAAAAGCAATAGCAACACAGCTTGTGCGTGAACTTAGGCAAAGTGGCGTGCATTTTTTCCAAGTTTATGCGCCTAAGACACGCGACCCAGCGAAGCAAGCGTTGTCAGCGCAGGCAATATCGCAGTTTGTCCGTGGCTTTACTGGCAAGTTCAAACCCGGGCTTAATTTAATGGCAATTAACCGACAGCACTCGGGAGAAGTTTTTCATATTTCGCATTCAACTGTGATTGGCACATCAGCTGATTTGAAAATTGGGGGCGACGATCGCATTGAAGCACGACATACAGTGATTAAAAGAAAAGATAGAAAATGGGTTGCGCGCGACTTAGGCACAAAAGCGCATACACATATCTTGAAGAAAGAGCGTGTTGACAAAGGAAAAGTGGATTGGCGTAGGCTTAAAGGCACGATGGAAATCGGAAATGGAGATTTAATTGCAGTTGGACGCACGTTTTTTCAGATAGTAATAAAATAGTCAATTGAATACATAATTTATGGTTTTACCAGAAAGAGCAACTGAATTTTTTGATAAAAACGTGCCACGGCATGGTTACTTGTCCACCGGATTAAAAACTCGAATTTGGAAAGGAGTAGAATCAGGCAAAATAAAACCAGCTACTGTAACTAAACTTGGTAAAAGGATACGCGAACATATTGCAGATACAATAAGTAATCCCGTTCAATACGCCACTGCAGTTGAACGTTTTGGAAGACTGCAAAATGAAGTACAGGCTATGCCTATAAGGAAAGCAGTTAAACACTTGATTCGAAATCTTGGACCAAAAGAAACTGCAATTGTAAAACGTAGGCGAGAATTAGCAAAAGCTATAATAGCAGGAAGGCAAGCTGAACGACAAGGAGGATATGAACTAAGCAGAGGAATAACTGCGCATAACCGTTGGCTTGGAGTTAACTTACAACATGAAGCGCGAGCACTTGCCAGAATACATGGACCAATCACAGTACTTGATGCTGGAGGCGGAACTGGGTTCGCAATGGCAGACTTAAAGAGTCGGCTTCGTACAAAAATAAAAGAAACGCACGCAACTAGTTTAACTCAACATTTTTCAAATCGAGTTGCAAGTGACATTGAAACTCATAAAGAAGTCGTTATTCCAGCTAGTAAACCATATCCCGATAGTATTGCACCAGTAATGCACGTTGCGCATATTGAAAAAATTCCGCTTCCTTCAAGTTCAGTGCATTTAATTACTTCTGTGCGTGGCGCAACTTGGTATACACCGAGAACAATTCACCGTTCAGTAGGCGAACTAGTTCGCATATTGAGGCCAGGTGGACGTGCTTTCTTACATTTAATGGAACCAAACAAAGAAGCTGAAGCAAGATTATCAAGTTTATTTAAGAGAGAACAATTGAAACATACTTATACTTACGGAGTTGTTGCAGCTAAACGTAGCGAGGATAAACAAGTGAAAAATGAATTGCACATCGTTAAATCACGGGCTGAACGTGACAGAATAGCTAAAGAATTACAACGCGGGTTTGAAGAAGGAAAGTACGATTACGTCACGAAGTATAGAGTATTGGCATTAGAAAAACAATAACGTGAATAAAAATTTATTTTTTACTCCATTAATCTTGCAATGTGTTCAGCTGCAGCCATTCGGTTGTCGAATGTCGTTCCTTTTTTTACATTGCGAGAAGGCGCACTTCGTTTAAACTCTTTTGGATCTAGTGGCACTTTTATTCTGTAAAAAGAAACTCCTTTTTGATGTAATTTTGTAACAACTGCTTTTGACAAACTAAGTCGTTGGCTTTGAGAGAGTTTAGTTTCAACTGGATACGTAGCTGGGTAGCCAAACACAGTTGGTACTCCAACATCTGTTCGGTTAGCTAAGTGGTCGACAACATAACTTGGGTCAACTCGTTCAATTAAAGTTTCTGGCGACTCGTGGGTTTCAAGTAGAAAAACGGTTTTCAATGGCATTGGATGCAAGTTAGGGTGAAGTGGAGCTTTAGCTGTGCTTGGAACGGATTTACCTTTAAATAATTGGTCTGGGTTTCTACCATGCTCCCAAAAAACGTTTTTTATTTCAGCGGGAAAATCTGGAGAATGAATGCTTCCAAATACTCCTTCGTAAAATTTTCTGCCTTGAGCATAATATTGGCTAGCTGCCCTGAACCCGTATTTTTTGTAAGGCCCAACTACATTTGCAGCCTTTGGTGAAAATAATATGTGCACGCGGTCATCAGCTACTATTGGAAAGCCGTGAAAGTGGCTTAACAAAAACGAAAGGCGCCCTTTGCCTACTCGCGGGGCTCCAATTATTGCAACTGCACCTTTTTTGCCAAGCAAAACATTTCCATGCAAATCAGCTGCAGCTTTTCCAACAATTTCTTCTTTTTTTAGCGAGTGCGCTGGATCTTTGTGATAGTGGGTCCCATATGCCTCTGGGTCAAAGAATTGCTGGAGGTTAACTAATTTAGTGAAGCGGTCAGCAGCGGAGCGTAAGTGTTCTTCAGGTATATCCGATATTCCAGTTGATACGCCTATTGCAGTTGGCTTGGTCTGAAGTTGACGTAGTTCAGTTAATAGAAATGCAGCTGAGTGGCCAGCTTCTGGACTAAAGCGAGAAGCACGCTGCACAAGTGGAAACACGTGTGCTTTAATGAAATCTGGACCGCGCAACCGCCGCAAGTTTTCAAGCACTTCGCCTATTTGCTGGACTTGTTTTGTTGCATCTGGATGTTTACTGCCAAAAACGGCTAGATTAACTGCGAACCGGTCTCCGCCTTGGCGCAAGTATCCAGGTAGCTTAAAGTGATTAGTTTCAAACCAACTCAAGGCATGCCGGATAGTTTTTATTTCCATTTTTAAACACTGTTTTTTCAGATTGATTCTTTAACTAACGGGATATCAAATTAATAATTAATTTAGCCGATTGGCTTGGCGAAGCGCGTGCTTTTAATTGCAGCTAATACAGTTGGCCAGCGTTCTATTAAGTCCGCATATTTGGTTAAGCCAGAATGCATTTTGTCTGGAGGCACAACTGAGCTAAATATTTGTTCCCGTTGTTTTGAAGTGAACAACGCAATGTTTTTACCTAAGCGAGAAGCTGCTCTTCTTAATTTTGGATCTTTGTGCCACCAGCCGCTAGATGAAGATAAGTTTCTCGAAGCTGAACGGGCTAAAGTGTCCCATTTTTCAAATTCAGATGAAATATGCGAACGTATTTTACGGTGCCCTAGATTAATGGCGTCAGTAGATGCATTTAGTCGCACTTGTTTAGCTAAGTGTGAATGCGAAGTAGCACGGTGAATTCCTTTTATCACTTCGTACACTGGAAAGAAGCTTACGCTTTGACCGTATTCTTTAAACACACCTCGACCACCAGCTTTATGGTGAAGAACAGGCAAGTTCATGCGGTAAACTCCGCCGCCAAGTAAGCGGTGCATTAACATTGACCAAGTAGTATCTTCACCGCGTATATCATTTGTCGGGTAGGGAATACCATTTGCTAATGTGTCTGCGCGGATAGTTACATTTGCACCACCTAAACTAGATGTGCGTTTTATTTCCTCTAGAATTGGGGCATTTGCGTCGTAATACCTAACGCCGGCATTAAACGCGCCGCGAGTAGTAACGCCTTGTGAATATACCGAGAGTAAACGAAGCGCCCGGTCAAATGGAACAGTTTGTCCAAGTTCAGGCACTTCAGTTACTTGTTCAGCTAATGCGCCAATTTTTTCTCCGGGTTTACGGCTCTTTGCGCGTTTTAAAAGCAAATCCGCTTTTTCTAAAAAGTACGGGATTAAACGCTGTGGTTCTTTTATATCTTTTGTAACCCTGCCACTTGCAATTTTAACGTTTCCATTTGAAAACACTTGGTCAACTTTGTGAAAAAAACTAAACAAGTGGCCAACTGCAGGCACCACTTTTCCTTCTTGTCTTTTTAAATGCAGGTTTTCAAGTGTAATGTCGTCGTCGAAAAAAGTAATTAAGTCACTTGGTTCAGCGTGACGTAAAGCAATAAGTGAAGCTAAGTTTCTAGCTCCCCCAAAGCCGTGTTTTACTTTTGAAGCATCAGGAAAAATAAACGAATCTAGTTTTGTACGGGATTTTGCCTCTAAATCAGCGACGAATTTATCTTGCGTAGCTCTATCGTAGTGCACTATATCAAATAAATGAGAGTAACGCTTTGCTAATTGAGTTAAAGTTTCACGGTTTGATTTTTCAAACTTTTTTTCAGTGGAGTCGTCAACAACAACAATACGGATTTTCTGGCGGTATCCATAACGCCGCATGTTGTCAGCAATGCTTTCAACACAACGGCCAAGTAACACTGGCCTGTTTTGTGTTGGAATTACAATTAAATGACCAAAAGTTGAAGCGCGAGCAGGAGCAGTTGGCCGCGGGGAGACCACTTTTGGTCTCGGCGTTACTGTAGGTCGTCTGGGAGTTGGTGAAAACAAAATCCTGGCTTCTTGCTTTTCAGGAATTCTTTGAGAGACAGGCGAAACTGCAAGTAAACTAGTTGAAAACCCAAGTGGCCTACTTGTTGCTTTTCCAAATAAGGGGATTTTCATTTATGACCACAAGACACTAACTCTCGCTTACTTGAGGCACTATACCTTCAACTGAATTACCATGTTGTGCGATATTGTAAAGCATTTGTACATTAGCGGCATGTAACTGTAGCATTTGCCTGTTGGTTAACTTCCGTGGAACATAGTGCATCTTGTAATAGTTCTGCACTGCATCTTTTGCGCTTTGGTCAACGTGTTTCACAAATCGTTTAAAGTGAGTTTTAGAATGCTTTGGGCTGCCAAGTTGTGCTAGTTTTGCAGCTAAGTGGAAAGCAACTGATTGAACTTGTTCTTCACTTAATTTTTGGCTAGTTTCAAAAGTTTTACCGTGTCTTAATTTATCGTAATTTTCAATTGAAACATGCTTAACTGCCTTACCCTCAGAGTCAAACAACTTGCCACGAGGAATAAGAAAGTTTCCAAGTATCGCCACTGGATCGCGACCCAAAGTACTTTGGTCAATTGTTTTTGCCATTTGGTCTTGAAAATCAAATACATTACGGGCAGTCAAAGCACGGTTAACTAATTTTTCTGAATCACTTGCCTTTAACCCAGTTGCCATTACGTGGCCAGTAAATTGAGAAGCGTGTTCAAGTAAAGCCGCAACCCTGTGCCTTCTTTGGGCTTCGTTTGTTTCACTAAAGAAAGGCATAGATGGAATATGGTGTCTTAATCCTTTTTGCACATGAGACGCTACTTTAATCGCTTTTGGCGCAAGCATTTGCTGCATTAACGTATTCATATCTGGAACAGGAGGCATTTGTACAGGTGCTTCGTCGCCTGATACAGTTGGAACTACTTCGCTTCCAGGTTCAGATACCGATGGAACGTCAAATTCAGATACTGTTGGAACTGCATTACTTCCAGGTTCAGATACATCAATTGGAGTTGGTCGCGATTTACGCCGCCTGCTTCCAGAGTCATCTTCTGAAACATGTATTTCGGTATCAGGCAAACCGTGTGCGTGAAGTGCTGCGAGTATGCCAGTTGCAATGTCGTCTCGCGCTGAGCCGGGCGTGAAGTTGAATAAACCTTTCCTTTCTTTCACTGCTTTTAATAAAACGCCTGAAACGTTTTTCAAAAAGAATCGGTCAGCAGCTATTTTTGTATGATGAACTACTTTTTCATGAGTTAATAAACGACGCAAGTAGCGTTCATCTGCATGCGCTAACCCATGCACTAATTCATCTTGTGTGACACGTAGCCTGCGCATGTCTCTTAATTGTGCGGGCGTCAAGTTTTTGAAAATGTGTCTGAAGAACACTTCACGGTGCGGAATAGTTTCCCTTGCAAAAGACATCCAAGTGTTTTTAATCGCGCGTCTACTTTCACCAGGTACCTCAGTAAAGGGAGTAAACTGCGCTCTGCCTCCTGATCGCATGGCTCTATAGCCCGGGCCAAGAGTACGGCGCTCTTCGTGAGACAACCCACCAGTAACAGCTCTTCTCAAACTTTCAGGAATCCACGGCATATTTTATTCATCACCATAACTTTTTACTAATTAATACATAAAAACATTTACTTAGCATCTGCTTTGCTGAGATCACATTTGGCTCGATAGTCGTTTGCATATTGATTCATCAAATCTTCTGCATCACTTGCATCTGACCCAATAAGCACACATGCGCTACTGCTTATATCTGTAGTTGCTGAAGTAGGTACTGCTCTAAATAATTCGCTAATTGCTATATCTGGATTAGTTCCTGAAGCGTCGCATGTTGCAGTATCACTTACGAGTAGAGAAAATGGATCTTTTGGATTATTTAATGTTTGAATAGTTGTAAATGTAGCTAAACCACCTAAGCTGCCGAGAATAATTGGACAAGCCGCTATGTTAAGTGCTGGAGCAAAACAAAGTAAACTACCGGCAATTGATCCTACAATAGCTTCACCAACAGGGCCAGGTTGACAATCTTGAATCACGCCATAATCTCGGCGTCTAACTTCAAAATGTGATAAATGGGTTTCTGGGTTTGACCCGACATAACGCACTATTCCTGTTGAATCACTAAAATGGGTTTTTACCACGTCGTTTATTCCTAAATCGTATAATCCAAATTTGCTTGTATCAGTAGGATACAAAGGCGGCTGCATCGGAGTCGAACGGTATCTAGCTTCTCTGACTAATTGTCCGTTTTCGTTTCTAAGATCAAAATTATAATGGTAGTATTTTTCTAGCCAGTCGTCATTGGTGCCAAATATTGAGTAGAATTGTACCCTAAGTAAACTCAATGGGTGATCAGTAGGCCATCCAAATGCATCTTCACCGGCAGTAAGTTTCTTAATAAATTTGATTGCAACTAACTCGGTCTTTTCTCCTAATGAACTACCAGTGCCTCCAAGTGAACATACTATCTCTTTGCCTTGAGAAGCAGTTGAAAATGAAGCAGCGAAAAGCGAGTTTGGATTACAATCCGGTTCTTCTGTTTTTGCAGGATCATCAAAAGTTGCTTTAACATCAATATCAACATCGCGAGTAGATTCACCTTGGTAGTCCGAAGGTGCTTTGGTGTTAACCGTTATTCCTATTGGTAGTTTTACTTGATCCGTTGGTTTCAAATCACATTCTAACATATTGGGGTTGCCAGGTTGCAGCATTCTACAATGTGAGTTTTGGGCGTAAGCGTCGTTTTGTGTAGCAACTTTGAATTCAACTTTGTCACTATTGCACACTGGATCAGTTTGGCTTGGCCAATAGTTGCAGAAATAGCGTTTACTTTCAATAGGGTCGCCAATAGTTGCAAAAAATGATATTCCTTTTGGAGTTGCTAAGTTTAAACGATGAATTGCATCAGGAGAGATAAAGTCATTGGTATTGAATTCAAAACTGCATTTGCCATTATTGTCTAAAACACATAATGGAGTGGCTAGAGGCGGGTTGACCTCAAAAATGGGTATGCGTCTCTGTGCGCCGGTTGTATCATAGTATTCTAAGTTTAGCGTTATCTCTTTGCTAAAATATTTACGATTAGTAGTGCAGAAAGTTGCGCGCATTTTTTTATTAGGGGTCAATGACTCGCTTCCAACAACGCGCATAAAGTCTCCGCTTCCACTCGGATATTCTTCAGTGAGTTCAATTGCGCTTATATCTGGCGCGTTTAGTCTACCGCAAGCATCTAAACCACTAATAGGTTCTGGCAAAGCTGATTTTCCTTGGTCGTTAATTGGCGGAGCTTCTGGATAGTTGAGAATGTACACGTGCGCTGCTTTGTTTATGTCTACTGGTTTGTTATTTTCGTCATAGTATTTTTCTTCTAATTTGTCTTTGTTATTAAATACGGTTACTTTTACTAGATAAGGTATATTGGAATTTACAAGTGGCGAACATTTGACAAACCTTAATGAGGGCAGTGCCCCTGCGCGTGCTTTGTCTATGACATAGTTTTTACCGTCTTTGGTTTTAACAAAATTATATTCTTGGGTAATGATTGATTTATCGCCGTCTTGGCAAAGGTATTCAATTTTTGCTTTTAGGTTTGGCGAGTTTATTCCACGCAAGTTTATAGCAGCGGCATCTAGAGTAACACGCGTACCTACTTGGGTTGTGGATTCGGGAAATAGGTATACCCACTCGTAATTTTTAGAATCAGCAGACAAGAAATAACTCGGCGTTATTGATTTTATTATTGGAGCTTCAGTTACGACGGTAACTTGGCAAGAATCAGAGACAGAATTTTCGCCGTATTTTGTCCATGCTTCAAACGAATAGCTTCCAATGGTATTAAAGTCAAGAAAATCAAATGAACTTTTTTGTTCCGATACTGGACGATCTAGTATTTGTACACCGCCGTTTTTTATTAGTAATTTTCTATCAGTTGGGCTGTCTCCATCTGGGAAAGTATAATCTACAACTACTGGCGTCTTTACTTGTATGCGTTCACCGCAGAGGCTGTCTTCTTTGCCGGTATCTGCTTTGGCGTATACGTTTATTGTTGGCCTCAGCACCTTTGCTCGAACTGGCGGCTGTACTTTCGTAGTATCGCTTTCTAGTTTAGCTTGGGTTTCAAATGTTGCTTTTATTGTCACTTTTATTTGTGCGCTTGGATTTTGTGGCGACATCGTGTTTACTTCGATGAAAATGAATTTGTCGCGTTTAAGTGTTTCTTTTGCTTTGTCGTCTTTGGAAAAGTCGCAGTTTACGGTTAATTCGTTGTTGTTTATGTTAACTGTGCAGCTTTGTGATAGTGGGTTGTTGTCTTTGTCTTTTACAACGTAGTTGAAGTTTGTGAATGAGAGTGGGCAAGTTAGTTGAGTTACGACATTTGCTAAGAATTTGTAATCTAGACCTATTTGTGCATCAACTGCAACTGAGGATATTCCGCAAGCTGTGTTCCAGTTTGGTGCGCCAAATGGAATTTGTCCAACTGGTCCTATTGGTGCGCTTATTACGTTTACGCGAACGTTTTTAGTTGAGCCATCTGGCAGCGTAACTTTGAGGTTTCCAGTTGCTGGTACGGGTTGTTGTAAGAAGGAGTAATCTGCTACTAGTGTTATAGCGTCTTTTGTGCACTCTTCAATTTGCACTGCGTCTTTAATTGCTTCGCGTGAAAAGCCAAGCCCTTGGTTGTAGCCAAATTGTTGTGGGCCATAAAATGAGCCGGGTAAAACGGGTTGTACTCCAAAGCGTTGGCCGTATAAGTTAGAACCGTAGCCATAGTCATCGCGGTAAACTGCGCCGGCTGTTCTATCGAAGCCAATGCGTTGTCCAACTGGTTGTCCAACGAACCCTTGGCCGCATTGGGGCATGAAAGCGGGGTTTTGGTTAACTGAATAGCCTTGGCAAGCTAGTGGTGACATGAATGCGTTTTGTTGGTACATTGAAAAGGCGGTTTGGCACATTTGGCAAGTTGCGCCTGTATTCCAGTATGGTAGTGAGCTGCTTGTCGGTGCAGTGATTTGGTGTGGCGAGCATGCTCCGCAACTCCAAGTTGATGGCTTGACTTGTTGGCAGCCATTGCATTCTGAAGCGCCATTTTGTGAGGGTGAACAAACGTCGCATGACCAAACGTTTGGTGTTGGTAAACCGGCTAGTACTCCTTGTTGGTAAGTTTGACCGCCGTAGCCATATGCTCCTTGCGAGTATGCACCGCCGTAGGTTATTCTTAATCCATCTAAGCTGCAAGTTGGGTCTGCGGATAAACGTAGTGGGATTGTTGCTGCATCTGACATGTACGGAGGAACGGGTATAAGTGTAATTGATGGCGGTAAAGGCGCGGAATTTGCCCCAGTTGCAACTTGAACTTGGCAATTTGGACAATTTACATCAACTAGAATTGGCATTTCTGAAACATCGCGAACTGTTCCAATTCTTGCGTTGAATGAGACGATGCAATTTGTTTTTGACGTTACATTGTCAAGTACTTTTAATGAAAGAGTTGATTCGCTGTTTGGTTCAATTGTTGTTGAAGTGGGGAATATCTTTAATGGAACTGGATCGCCACCACAGTTTATTGTAGAGCCAACTTTTACTGGTTCGTTTAACCCATTTGAAAGTGTAACATGTTGTGCTTGTGGTTCAAGAGAAGAACCTGTGAATTCAAGTGTGTCTGGTGTGATTGTTAAAAAGTTTTTAGGTACAACTGTAACTGCACAGCTTTCAAATGGCGCAAAGTCCGGGTGTTCAACCCTTACCCCAATTTCGCCTATTCCACTTGGGGAAACGTCTATTCTGTAGCGACCGTTTAACCCGTTGTTGTTTGTCGCGTCGCCAAGCACTTGTTCGGGTTCACTGCCTGAAAATGGTGCGCCGCTGCATTCATATGTGCTTATTGAAGCGTCGGTTACGAAGTTTCCTGTTTTGTCTCGGACTAGGATAGTTATTTTGCCGGGTTGCAAGGCGTTGATTTGCGCTGGTGCAGTTGTAACTGTAAATGCGTTTGTCCCGCTGATTGAAAGTGTTAAAGGGATTTGATAGACTTTGTCACCGCTGTGTAAGATTATTGTAAATGGAGTGCTTTGACTGGTTCTCAATGGCAATAAGGTTAAGGAGAGTTTGGCTTTTTTGTTTGGTAACACTGAAAATGGCAAACTAAATGTTTTGCCGCTTGTTGCGGGCGGTACAGTTGTTTCACTCGTTGTTTCTCCTATAAACGAAATTTTTTGTGATGGTGCAAGCACTTGTTTAAAGTTTTTCACTGTGAAGTCGTTTGTTGAAATTGCAATTGAGTCAATTGAAAATCCAGAGAGGATTTCAAATTCTGCGTTTAATTCTTTTGCTATTTGTGGTTGGAATGTCGAGGGGGTACCGCGGCTAGTTGAATCGAACAACGACATTTTCCAGCAGTAGTCTGCTTCGTTGCTGCAAGTTAGTGCTTGTTGTGAAACTGGGATCGTTTGCGAAACGAGACGCATGTTGCAAGTATCTGATTGTGAGAGTGTTTGTCCAGCGTCTAGTTTTTCGCGCAGTGTTTGTAGTAATTCAGTGTCGCTTGGGTACAATAATGGCCGGTTGTCTTTGAATGCAAATGCTTTGTAGAAGAGGTTGACATTTGTCCCTGGAGCCGCTGTTTTAGCTACTTTGACGTTTATTGAAAATTCTTTTGTGCCAGTAAAGCCACGTGGGAATGCATACTGGAGCCACTTTTTGTCTGTGTTTGGTGATGGTTGTCCATCGTAGCAAGTCTCATTTGCAGGTAACTGGGAATCACCTTGCACTAATGGTGAGCTGCTTGTGTCAAAAGAAGTGATTGTAGCTATGCTTGTGCTGGTGTCTTGTTCGTCGCCAGCTTGGAAGTAGAAGCCCGCGTTTTCGATGTTTTGTGGCATGTTTACTGCAAATTTAGCAGCATAGGTTTCCCCGTTTTGTACTTCGCGAATTTTTGTATTGCGAGAGTCAAATAACCCAAGGTAAGATACGGTTACTCCTTGTGCAAGTGAAAGTGGGAACATTGATAGTGTTAAGTTTGCGAGTTCAGCTGGCCCGTATTTCTTTGTTGTTGAAGTGTAAGACAAGTAGCCAGGCGCAGTCGCGTGTAGTGTGAATTCTTTGTTTGCAGCAACTGGCAAAACGCAAGTTCCATTTTGAACTGTGCAGCTTACAACTGGCAGGCCGCCAACAAATACATCTATTGCTCCATTTGGAACAAATTGGCCGGTTGATAAATCGCTGAGGAAAATAGTGAGATTTGCAGGTTGTTCAAGCAAGTCTATTGATAGCGGTATTGGCGTTGAGGAAACATCCGCTAAGTCGCTTTGTCCAAAAGCTGATGCTTTAGAGGCTTTTGCATAAACTTTGTAGGCACCGGCGCCAGTGTTTGCGGCGGATCCAGTTGGAGCTAGTGTTGTGGGTATTGTTGCGTTTACAAAACCTTCTGCACTTGCAGTTAGTGGAGGTATGCCGAGAAAGAATCCACCTGACCTAAATAGACTAACAACTGCGTTTGAAGCTGGGAATCCATCTTGTTTGACGTTTATTGTTACTTGCACTGAATTGCCAGTTGCAGCTTTAATTAATGAAATTGTTTTAACGTCTCCAGCTTGTAAGTCAGAGATAAAGCCAGGCAAATAGCCATTGGCATAAGCAGTTGCGTATACGCTTTTACCTTGAACCACACTTGTTGTGAACTCCCCATTTGCAGCGGTTTCTCCATTTTCAAGTAGCGAGTTTGCTGCAGCGTCGAATAACCTCACTTCAGCACCTACTGGCTCACGGTCTTCGCCTACAACAGTCAAAGTAATTGTGGACTCTGGAGTTGCACGGGTCGTTAATTTAATTGTAGCATTATTGCTGGTTGCTGAAGGGATAAATTCTTTGCTCGCATCTGCAAAGCGAGGGTGAGTTACACGCACAGTGTAGCTTTTGCCGTATGAAACGTTTTGAAAACGAACTGAACCGTCAGAAGTGGTTGCTTCTGTTTTCACAACTGCTTCAGTTATAAGGTCAATTAATGAAACCCGCGCGCCTTGCACGCCAGTTGAGCCAGTTAGCACAAAAATTGAAACATCTCCAGATGAAGTTGGCGCAGCTACTTGTAGCGAAACGGTAATTGTTATTGGAGTATCTGATTCAAGTTGACCTTGAGTTACTGGCTCTTGAGTTGACTGGAACCCAGGCGCAGATACGCTTACAGTGCCTTGCGATAGTTTTGACTCTTCTATTGTAATTAATGCAGTTCCACTTGCATCAGTTTGTTTTTGAGTTGAAAAATCTCCATTGGCAAATGCGATTTGTACAAAGGCACCGTTTATCGGTTGGCTGCTTTGATCTAGTATTTTTATTGAAACGTCTTTTGTTGGCGGGGATAACGATTGAAGGGAAATAAACGGCGAAGTGCGGGAAGCTAAATCTGCAACGCTTCTAGTAGTGGGTGAAAATCCAGGCGCGGATATTCTTACTTGTGCATTTGAAGGCACGCCTTTTAAACTAACTGTTCCGCTTGCGCTGCTTGTTTGAGAAAGGGAAGATACTGATTGATTGTTAACTAATACGTCAACAGTTGCACTTGAAACTGGTAAACCCCGTGCATCTTTTACAGTGAATGAAATGTCTTTTTTTTCAACAGCTAAATCTGGAACAAGTAAAAACGCGAGGCCTGCAACTAACAGAATTATAACAAGTGGGACAACGAGGTGCGGCAACGGCACTCCTTTTTCGCGTAGTGACTCAACAAATTCGAGGTATTTTTCTTTTATTTTTTGTAAGGGAGTTTTTTCCTCTTCAGCCATTTAAAAGCACATCACTTGAACAAACACTTAGACAAACGCTTGAACGCTTGCGTACACTTGCTAGTATAGTTGTCACTTTGTTTATTTAAAAACTATTGTGAATACACCGCAGGATATTAAGGGGATTTGTATTTCAAAATCGCTGTTGAACAAAACGCATTGTCGGTGCGCGGGTTAACGCGAAAAGTTGGGTTGCGGTCAAGTAATTTCATGTGAATGCGCAGTTGTGCATCTGGCCCAAAGTAAGGATAAAACTCCGGAGTTGCGAGGAAAATATTTGCAGATTGGCTGACAGCGTTTTCAATCTCTGTTCTTGCAGCTGGCTCGCATGTTAGTGAACCGCCGCTTTTTGAACAAATTCCAACTGGTTGTAATACTGAATTTAACACTTGTACATCGATGTCATTTGGAAGTGCTCTTTGAAATGCATTGAGAAACACGTGTTGGTAAAATAACTCGCCGAGTTTTGGTTTTGTATCAGGCGAATCTTCACGCGTTGTTCCGCTTGAACCTCTGAACGCAAAGCTTTCGCGTAACCTAGCTGCATCAGTACAAATGGCATCAGGTGCGCGGCATATCCCATCTAATACCCCTTCGCGGTCTTGGTCGGGTATCCCCACTTGGTCGCCGTATGCAAGGAATTTATACGCATTGAATGACGTATCCAGGTATCTGAACAACGGGAAGTTGATTGGGATTAGCAACTCGTTTGCGTCGCCAAGTGCACCTGCGCGTAAGTAATTACCGTCATCGTCTTTAACTTGTATGCGAGGTAAACTTTCGAAAACTTGCGGGTTTCCTGGCGCTAAGTCTACATAGAAAATTCCAGTTTCGCAGCCAGGAATAATTTTTTCTGCAGGACACGCTGAGCCAAGCTCTACATCATCTTTGCAACATTGCAAGTTTCCTTCTGCAAATGCAGCGCAGTCAATTGTAACGCTTTTTAGCAAATTGTGACAATTAGAAATATAGCGCGTTATGTCAGCGTGGCCATCTGCTTGACGTGGTGAAAAGAACTCTTGGAATTTTTCAGCATTACTTGGCGATAGTGTCATCCCTTCAAAGTTAAACTCTTGGTTTATATTAGCAAGAAAGTTTTGCAAACCGTATTGGCGCGTGTCGCCAGCACATCTGCGCAAACAATTTGCATCTAACCCCGTCGGGGTATTGCATGAATTTATACACGCTGAATCAGCGGCTTCTCCGGTGTTTGAGCAGATAATCGTGTAAACTGTTTGCTTGATGTTTTGGCACCGGTCAAAACGAGCTTGCTTGTAATTCAATTGCTTTTGTTCAGGCGAATCAGTTGGAGCGTTGTTGACTTGTATGTCAAATAAGTTCCAGCATTCGCTTGTAAGCGCTTGTTCAATTACTGCTTTGACATCTTCTTTGA
This sequence comes from Microcaldota archaeon, assembly GCA_023247085.1. GTDB lineage: Archaea > Micrarchaeota > Micrarchaeia > Norongarragalinales > UBA8480 > JAHFHC01. The sequence continues at coordinate 34,482 of JAHFHC010000005.1, forward strand.
AAAGTGAACCAGCGTCCAGACGGTATAGTTCTACAATTGCAGTAATTCTATTGTGGTATGCCTCTTGTGAAACTTGCGTAATCGCGTTGCTCTCGCTCTTATCTACATTAACAACAAACACGAGCGCAGTGATAAAAATAATCGTACCAATTAATGGCGCCGCAATAAACGCTCTTTTTCTTTTGCAAAGAAAAACGTTTTTTAGTTCCGAAAAGAAGCGGTGAAACAACATAAATGTAAAAAGCAGCTTGGATATAAAGTGGTTTGGACTTCCTGCCAAAGCTTTTGCTCAATTTCACTCAAAATAGTACCAAATCGCGTAGTAAGTAACTAGCCCGATTATCAACACCGCACGGAAAAGCGCTTCGTGTAATGGCTCAAACCACGGCGTGCCAAAACTATTTATTGTAAATGCAATTCGACTTGCGTTGAACAAAATAAAAAACAATAAACCCACAACGATTCCTTTTATGCGCTGTTCAATTGTTTTGTCTCGACTCGCAGCAATAAACCCAATTAACAGCGCAAGTTCAAGGCCGCCTGAGCATAAGTTGCTTATCTCTGCATCAAGACTCGGCATAATTAAATGAAAGGCACCATTTTGGCTGGCAATTATAGCGGTTTTTCCAAGAAAAGATAGCAAGAATTGCGACAAGTGCGCTGCGATTTGGTGGAGAATAGTTGTAGCTGAAAACAGCAAGTAAAGCGGAACGGTTATTATCGCGGTATCAAGTATAAACTGGCCGACTTGTTTCGCTGTTTCTTTAACTCGCCTTTGATGTGTGGTTTTTTTAACCATGTTTATCCTTTGGTTATACTCGTAGTTTTCGTTTATTAACTTAGAGTGTGGTTTATCAAACAATGGTTGACTTTAAACAGATTGAAAACAAATGGCAAGAGAAATGGTATAGTGAAAATGTTTTCGAACCAAAAATTGAAAAAGGGAAAAAGAAATTTTTCTTCACTGTGCCATATCCATACGTTTCAGGCCCGTTGCACGCTGGCCACGGCCGCACATACGTAAATGGAGATATAATCGCTCGATTCAAACGCATGAATGGCTTTAATGTCCTGTGGCCAATTGCATTTCACATCACCGGCACACCAGTACTTGCAGTTAGTGGAAAAATCGCGGCTGGAGATGAAGCGACGATTAAACTTTTCGAAAGCTATGTGTCGATTTACGAAGAAGATAAGACAAAGGTTCCCGAGATTGTACGGAGTTTTAAGGAGTCGTGGAACCTCGTTAACTACTTTTCCAGCAAAATGGTTTTTGACTTTAAGTCAATGGGCTTTTCTCTTGATTTATCGCGACAGTTTACAACAGGCGATAAGGAGTATAACGCATTTGTAACTTGGCAGTTTCACAAGTACAAAGAAAAAGGCTACTTAACACAAGCAGGTTACCCGATACTTTACTGCATAAATGATAAGAATGCAGTTGGCGAAGATGATATTCAAGATGCCGACATTGAACCAGTTGAAGTACAGAAGTTCATTGCAGTTAAATTTCAATTACCAGACAAGCGGTTTCTGGTAAGCGCAACCCTTCGCCCAGATACAGCATATGGAATTACAAACGTCTTTGTAAAACCCGACTCGCTTTACGTTGAAATTGAATTGACATTAAACGGAAAAAAAGAAACGTGGATTATCGCAAAGCAAGCAGTTGAAAAATTAAAACTACAAAATATAGAGCTGAAAGTCAAAAAAGAAGTTTATGGAAAAGAATTTGTTGCAAAAAGCGTAACAACACCAACTGGGTTAGTTGTGCCTGTACTTCCTGCTGAATTTGTTTCAGAGGATAATGGCACCGGAGTAGTGCATTCTGTTCCAGCTCATGCGCCGTTTGATTTAGTTGCAATTGAAGAGTTAAAACGCGATGAAAAAACCCTGGCAAAGTACCCGGAGTTAAAAGAAAAGACAAACGCAATTAAGCTGATTTCAGTTTTGCGCACTGAAGGTTATTCTGAATTTCCAGCACTTGACCTCGTAACTAAGTATAATGTAAAAACTACAAAACAAGCGGATGTATTAAACAAAATTACAAAGCAGCTTTACAAAGATGAATTTTATGGAGGGAAAGTTGTAAACAGCGGCGAATTCGACGGGCTAAGTGACGAAGACGCTAAAGAAAAAATGGGCGAGTGGCTAGAAAAAACCGGTAAGGGATATCACATTTACGAGACATCTCGTTCAGCTAAATGCAGGTGTAATGGCAAAGTAATTGCAGCTGTGATGAAGGATCAATGGTTTTTGGATTTCAACGCAAAGGGATGGAAAGAAAAATCGTCAAATGCATTGAAAAAAATGAAGGTTTATCCCACGAATTTCAGAAAACAATTTGAAGATACTTTTGCTTGGCTTGACAAGCGGCCATGCGCGCGCCGTAGAGGCTTAGGTACTCAATTGCCATTTGCAAACGAATGGATAATTGAGTCACTTTCTGATTCAACTATTTATCCCGCATTCTATACCATAATCAAAGAGATACGCCACCTCGAGTTGAAACCATCGCAACTTACTCCCGAGTTTTTTGATTACGTTTTACTTGGTAAAGGCAATGCTGGCGAAATAGCGAAGAAAATCAAATGCAAACCCACTGATCTCGACGCAATCAGAAAACAATTTGAATACTGGTACCCTTGTGACCAACGGCATACCGCAATTGCACACATCACTAATCACTTGTCGTTTTACATTTTTGCCCACACTGCTATTTTTGAAGAAAAATACTGGCCAAAAGCAATCACCGTAAACGAATTACTCATTAGTGAAGGGACAAAGATGAGCAAAAGCAAAGGAAACGTGGTTACACTTGACGATATTCGCAGGAATTACTTTGCAGATCTTTATCGGATGTATTCTGTTGCAACAGCTGATTTTGCAAGCGTGCTTGATTTTCGTAAAAAGGACGTTGAAAATTCGCGCAAAAGCGTTACTCGACTGTATAACACAGTTGAACAAATGATCGAACTCGGCAAAAGAAAGACCGAAAAAGGAACGGACTTAAGTGCGTGGATAATTAGTAAATTTGAAAATAGTTTAAAGAATATCACTGCAAGTATTGAAAGTTTTGAAGTGCGCCAATATGCACAAACTGCGGTTTATGGAATTTTGAATGATTGGGATTATTTTGCGCGCAGGGCAAGCGATGAAGAGAAGGCGACTGCGGCTAAGCATATTTGCAAAAAATGGATCTTAATGCTAAATCCAATCATGCCACACTTAAGTGAAGAGTTATGGGAGAAAAGTGGAGAAAAAGGATTTGCAAGTTCCTCGCACTGGCCAGTTGTTGAAGAAAAATTAATCAACGCAGATGTTGAACAGCGTGAAGAGTTTGTAAAAAACGTTTTTGACGATGTAAAAAACATTAAAGAATTGATTACGCGTAAGGGCAAGAAAGTAACCAAATGTACTCTAATAGTAGCAAGCGAAGTTAAATGGAAGGAAGTTTTAGCTGCATTGAAGCACGATAAGTTGGAAGATGCGAAAGTTTCTGAACATTTACAGAAGTATTTGGAGAAGAATTTTTACGCTTTGAAAGAACGACACATAGAAAAAATTGACGAAAACCGCGCATTGTCAGAAGCAAAAGAATTCTTCAAAGGAGAACTTTCGCTAGATATAACAATAGAAAAAGAAGAGGATAGTAAAAGCGAGAAAAAAGAAAGAGCAGCGCCGTTAAAGCCAAGCATTTTGTTGGAATAAAACCAAAAAGTAGTGCCTACGTTTTCTCGAAATCTTTAAATATTAGTAGGCACTACAAATAATAGGCATGGCATTCATTCGGCGGAAAAAAAAAGGTAATACATTCTACTATGAGTTAGTGGAAACCTTGCGGGAAAAAGACAAGATAAAACAGAGGGTATTGCAATATTTTCCAACGCTTGAAACGGCTAACCTTTACTGCGAGGAAAAGGGAATTAGAAAAATAGAAACGAAACTTTTAATTTCTCCAGCACTTGAAAAGCGATTAGATGGAAAACTAGCAGAATTAAACAAAGCACGACCATTGCCACGAGAAGTTGTTATTAACCTGCGCGACAAGTTCGAAATCGACATGACTTACAATTCCAACGCAATCGAAGGAAACACGCTGACATTACGTGAAACTTGGCTAGTTGTAAGGAAAGGAATAACAATCGGCGGCAAATCATTGCAGGAGCACTTGGAAGCAAAGAATCACGTTGAGGCGCTTCAAAGATTATTTGAACTTGTTGACGCTAAACGCACCATAACCGAAAATGATATCCTAAACTTACATACGCTTATTCTTGACAAAATAAATCCGCTATTTTCAGGCCAGTATCGGGACAGGCAAGTGTACATTTCAGGCTCTAGCCATGTGCCGCCAGCAGCTAGTGAAGTTCCAAAATTGGCGAAAAAAATAGTAGACGAACTGAACAATCGAGATAAAAAAACGAAAGCAGTTATCTCGGCCTCACGCGTCCATTATCTCGTTGCACAGATTCACCCATTCGTAGATGGAAATGGGAGGCTGGCAAGGCTACTTTTGAACTTAAGGTTGATGCGTGCTGGTTTTCCGCCAATTGTGCTGGAAAAAACTCAGCGTAAAAGTTACTATACTGCGTTGGAAAAAGCAGATGATGGCGACCAATACCCGATAACATCTATGATAGGGAAAAACGTCGAAAAAACACTGGATCTTTACCTGACCGCAGTTAAAGGTAAATGACTGTAGAAATAAAAGAAGAGGTTAAATACTTCTCTGCTTTTCTTTTTTTCGATATTTAAATGGTTGGCGAATTTGTTGTAAAGCAAGAAGGAAACAAGCGGTTGCTTATTATTGACTATAAGGGCGCTAGTGTTTCGCCGGATTTAGCGGCGTATCCGCAAGTGATGCGCGACGTTATACAGAAACTACAGACTAATGAAGCTGATGAAGTTGTTTTGTCTGAATATTATGAGCGGATTTACAATGAAGAGCAAACTGCGATGCTTCGCGGTATTGCGGATTTAGTTACGAAACTTGAAACTGAAACAGTTTGGAGCCCATCGCACTTGGGCACTAATTATTCGGATAAGAAAACTCTTTCAGCTCGCCACGATGTTGTACTTGGAATTTTCAATGAAACACTCGTGGATCCGTTTGCAGCGTACATGGAATTAATCAAGATACTAAAAGAAGAAACGGCGGAGTTGCATAAAACTCAAGAGGCTGGCGATGAAAAAGGAGTTGAAGATGTAAAAGTTTACATTGGCACGCTGCAGTTCATGAAGAACTTATTTGATTTAACGTCAATGATTAAACGTAGCAAACAATATCTTGCTCAACTAGGCAAGTTGCCTGAAGGCAGGGCGGTTTATCACTCGTTGTTCGAAAGTGCAATTAAGCCATCATTTATCGGCAGCAGAATTTTCTTCACTGGAACTGAAACACTTGAATTAGTTGACCAGTACGAAGTGCTATCATCTAAAGTTTACATTTACAAACACCCGGAAAAAATCGAGTATTTGTATTACATTAATCCGCCCGAATACACTTTACCGCCAGAGAAATATTTCCTCTTGCAAAAGACAAAAGAAGTTGTTGCAGGCCATCGTCCAACGAGTGTTGGGTTCATGGACATGGAACAGGCACGCAAGTACTTCCGCAAAATTTACGTTGCCACTATAACTGACCTCGCCAATCAAAATAACATAAACCTCAGCGTAGAGGAAAAAGAAGAATTGGCAACAATTGTTTCGCGTTACACAATTGGCTACGGTATTCTTGAATTACTTTTATCAGACCGGCAGCTTACTGACGTGTACATTGACTCGCCACTTGGTAGTAAACCAATTTATCTAGTGCATTCAAAGTACGGCCAATGTCAAACGAACATTATTTTTTCTGAAGAGGAAGCCAAGTCAACAGTATCTCGATTTAGAGCATTGTCTGGCAGGCCGTTTGACGAAGCACACCCTATTCTTGACTTTGACTTAGCGGACTTGCAAACACGCATAGCTGCAATTGGAAAACCACTTGCGGTTGACGGCACTGCATTTGCACTTCGTTTACACAAGGACACACCGTGGACACTTGCACAATTTGTTGACTTTAAAATGATGCCGCCACTAGCTGCGGGCATACTATCCTTCTTCGTTGACGCACAAGCGTCAATGTTGATAGTTGGAAGCAGAGGTAGTGGAAAGACAAGCATGTTGCAGGCATTGATGCAAGAAATTCCACAGAACTTGAGGATAATTGTCCAAGAAGACAGCGTTACAGGCGATTCCCAAATTGTTGTTGAACGCAACAGTAGACTTGAAAGAACTACTGTCGGCGAATTAATTGACGGATTAATTTCCAAAGGAGAAAAAATTGACATCAGCGGTAAAGAAATCGTGCCAGTGAACTCGGAAAACGTAAAGGTATTTTCGTTAAATAAGCAAGGAAAAATGCAGCTAACTGAAGTGAGTCAGTTCACACGCCATAAAGTTAACAAAGATATTTACGAGGTTAAAACTAGGAGCGGTCGGTGCATAAAGGTTACTCAAGATCATTCACTATTTACAATAGGCGTAAATGGATTAGAAACCGTAAAACCAACTGAGCTCCAAGCAGGTTCATTCGTCGCAATTCCGAGCAAGTTACCAAATTCACAGCAAAATATCCAAACAATCAACGTTGTCGATAAGTTGCCTTCAACTGCGTTTGTCTATATGCCTTTCGAAGGAATTGACCTAGTAAATTTAAAAGAAATCGCAAAGAAACAAGGGTATTCAAAAACCACCCCAAGCGCATGGAAAAGATCAGGATTATTACCAATCTCAATAGCTAGAGAACTTAACTTGATTGAACGCACCACGCACTTCAAAATAGATAATACCTCCACACCAATTCCAGTTGAAATTAAAATAGATGAACAACTAGCCACAGTCGCTGGCTTGTGGCTTGCCGACGGTTGCTACGACGGCAAATATGCTTTAATATTATCAGTTGATGACGAAGAGAGCAGAACAGTAGTCAAAAACTTCGCCAAACAACTTGGGCTAAAGACTAGAATGCATACTGATAAAGTTTCTCTTATAATTTCAAATACAAATCTAGTATTTCTATTCAAAGAAGTGCTTGGCTTACTGGGCAATTCTTATACTAAAAAATTCCCGCAGTGGGCATTTAATTTGGGAAGGCTCGAATTAGCAGGATTACTCCGCGGACTTTACAGTGGAGACGGCACAGTTTCTGCAAATGAAATAGTATACACTAGTTGTTCTCCAAATCTGATAAAGGACACGCAGCATGCGTTGAGTACCTTTGAAATAATCCCAAGATATCACACAGTAGAACGGGATAAAACTATACATTTACGAATTGGAGAAGTGGAACTACAAAAGAAATTTCAAGAAATTAATTTCTTACAAAGCTACAAACAAACGCGCTTGGCTAATCTATGCGCACGTATGAGCACACACGCCACAACAAACGTAGTGCCACTCCCACACAAACTACTGGAAATTCTCAGCGGACAAGTGGCTACTTTCAACAGAAACGATTACATTTCACGTGGAAACAAGCTTGGAAAACAAAAGCTTTCAAGCTACTTAGAACAAGCACAAGGATCTCCCGGAATAGAAGTAATTAGGAAAATACTAAATAGCGAAGTCTACTGGGATGAAGTAATTGAAGTTAAACAAGCACTGCACACCGGAACCTACGTATACGACTTTTCAGTTCCAGAATGTGAAAACTTCGTCTGCGAGAACATAATTGCACACAACACGCAAGAACTTCCCATTCCACAACTCAAGCAACTTGGATTTAATGTACAACGCTTGAAAACTAGGCCGCCATTGGGTGCACAAAGTGAGGCTGAAGTAAGTGCTGAAGATGCACTTCGCACTGCACTGCGTCTCGGTGACTCCGTGTTAATCGTTGGAGAAGTACGGTCAGGAGAAGCAAAAGCATTATACGAAGCTATGCGAGTCGGTGCAGTTGGAAACGTAGTTATGGGCACAATTCACGGTGAAAGCGCATATTCAATTTGGGACCGAGTTGTAAACGACTTAGGCGTACCAACAACGTCGTTTAAAGCAACGGATATGACAATTGTTGCTGCACCTATTCGCTTTAAAGGGTCGTTAAAGCGCTATCGCAGATTAATTGAAATCACTGAAGTGAAAAAGAATTGGAATGATGACCCCGGACGAGAAAATGGGTTTTTGAACTGGATGTTATTCGACGCAAATAAAGACAACCTCGAGTTCTTCAAAGATGAAGTGAAGGAAAGCGAGTGGATTAAGAAAGTGATGCGTAACCGCGGGTTGAAATATGAAGACGTGTGGAACGAAATCGTAACACGTGCAGCGAGCAAACAATACTTAATAGATGTGAAAAACAAGCACAATATTCCAAAGATACTTGAAGCAGATAATACTATTCGCGCGCATACAAAACTAATGATACTTGCTGAAAAGCACCGCGAAGAATTCGGTAAACTTGACCACAAACAAGTATTAGCAGACTGGCAAGAGTGGGTTGACAGCGTGCTAGTAAAACAAGTAATTGGATTGAAAACTCTCGGGTAATCAATTATGACACTTGAACCTTGGCATTTGAAAGCGGCAAAGGAGTTCAAAGGCGAAATTCAACCAATGATAAAGCCTAAACACCACACGCCCTACGGGCACAGAGTACATAGTGTTGAACACGCGCCGCATTTTATTACATTTAGCGTGGTAAAGGGCAAAGCAATTGCGAGTGTCAGTAAGATGAGATTCGGTTCAACTCGCGCGCTTGTAACAATACACCTGGATGGAAGTATACACGCTCTTGGCGAAAGGATGAGCGACTTAAAGACGCTAGCAGAATTGGAAAGAATAAAAAAACGTGCAACACGCGTTAAGGACATTCCAGCTTTAATTGCAACTGCAAAAGCGGCATACGTTGCTTTGGAAAAACATAGCCCAAAGTCAAAGTGAAAAATTAGGGGAATACACGTAGAGCTAAAGTAACTAACTATTTATACGTCGCTTGAATTGTTATTCGTATGCCAATTAAGCGTACTGAATCAAAAGGACTGTATAGTGGAGACAAGGCAATTAAGCAGTACGTTGAGAGGCCACGCGTGGATTGGTTTGTCAAGTTCGTGAACTTTTCCAAGAAGTACTTTTCTTCGTACGGTAAAGGGGCAAAGTTAACAATTGAACAACGCGAATTGTTCGATTTTTTAAGTTATAAAGTTACAGCTGAAGAGTTCAGGGCAGCTGAGATAGGCGCAATGATCGTTGGGTTAATTGCCACGATTTTTGCAGTGTTCGTAGCTGCGCTTATTCTAGGTACAGAGAGCCCAATATTTTTCATAGCCGCTTTGATTTGCTTTATTTTTCCACTTATTGGGTTCATGTTAATTGCGTATCACCCGCAGCAGGAAGCGAAGCGTGAACAGACGCTAGCACTTGGGTACGTTTCGGAGATTGTTAATTATATTATTTCAAGCATGCGGTTGACGCCAAACTTGGAAAAAGCAATTGAGTTCACTGCTTCGCACGGCAGGGGAAAAATTGCAGATGATATGAAGAAGTTAATTTGGGATGTGCAAATTGGAAAATGTTCGTCTGTAGAAGAGGGTTTAGATGAATTGGCTTACAAGTGGGGCAAGTATAATGACGATTTCAAACAAGCTTTGATGTTGATTCGCGCTAGTGTGCTTGAGGCGGATACAGCGAAGCGAGAGGCGCTGCTTGAAAAAGCTTCTGAAGATGTGCTTGAAGGAAGCAAAGAGAAAATGGATCGCTATGCTAGAGAGTTATCGCAGCCAACAGTTTACTTGTATTATTTTGGCGTGTTGCTTCCGTTGATGTTGGCAATTGTGCTTCCAATTGGCGGGACTCTTTCAGGTGGAAGTTTTGCACTTGCTAAACCAGAGATACTTGCATTGATTTACTTAGTTGGGTTACCGCTCGGGTTATTTGCACTTGGGTCAAATATTTTGGGTAATCGACCGCCGACATATATACCACCAGATGTTGATGAAAATTTCCCAGGGTTACCTGCAAAAGGAACGATGAAAATTGGCGGCGCAAGTATTCCAATTATGCCAGTTGCAATTCTTGTTTTCATCGCAACGTTATTTATTGGGTTTACATTAGACCAGGCAATTACAGTTAGTCCTACCCCGATGTTCGAGCGGGCTGAATTACTAGCGGCAAAGCCACATATTGAACTATTTGGAAATACGGCTGAACAATTGTTCATTGGCCTCTTTTCGATTTTGTCAGCAATTGTAGGTGCAGCGCTTGCAATTTCAGTTTACTTATATGGAACTTATAGTGCTCGAAAGAAAATCCAAGACGATATTCGAGTTATGGAAGGAGAGTTTAAAGACGCGATTTATGTTCTTGCTAGTCGACTTGGAGAAAACAGACCTTTAGAAGACGCGTTGAAGCACGCAGTTGAATTCTTGCCTAATAGTAAAATTGCAAGTAGAATATTTCGCAAAACGCTGGACAACATTACAACTATGGGAATGACTATTGATGATGCGGTTTTTGACCCTAATTTTGGTGCATTAAAAAACGTACCTTCGCGAATGCTAGGGAGCGGCATGCGTATGACAATTGATTCAATTGGACTCGGGGTAAATGTAGCCGCCAAGTCATTAATTGGCTTAGCGCTTCAGTTACGCAACGCTGAAAAAATTGATTTGCTTCTACGCAACTTATTGTCAAGCGTAACTTCAATGTTGAAAACAATGGGCACATTTATTGCGCCAATTGTACTTGGAGTTGTCACGAGCTTACAAAGTGTGATTGTTAAAGCAATGTCGTCAAACTGTGCGTCAGATGCAAGTGCACAAACTGCAACTCCGGGCGTAAGTGGGTTTGGCGGCGCTAGTAACTTAAGTTCAATGTTTTGTAAAAAAGGGGCTGAATCATCTTCAGCTGACCCTGCAACATTTACATTGATAATGGGAATTTACGTGCTAGAAGTGGTTATTTTACTCACTTATTTCAACTCGCAAGTTGAAGATTCAAACAATAAACTACACACTTACATTGCAATTTCAAAAGCCTTGCCAATTGCGACGCTTATATTTTCAGCAGTGGCCTACTTTGCAGGAACAAGCATTGGCGGCTAACCCAACGATTAAAGAGATTAAACGCGCGCGAGAGTTAAGGTTATAAAACCCGGCAAAGTAATACGATTAACGTACGGTGATCTTCGCATGAAATTTATACAAAGAAAAAAACCAAGAACTTTAAGGGGACAGGCATTTGAAACAATGATGCTAGTTATCAGCGTAATTGTCGCACTTGCTATTCTTGGAGTTTTGCTTGGGATTTTAAACACGTTTAGCTTCAGTGGAAGCGATGCTGAACAAGTGTTTAAAGAGGAGTTGAAAAAAGTTGGTGGAAGCTATTCGCCAGGTACAACGCCTAGAGACGCGACTATGAAAGCAGGAAAAACAATCAACGCAAGAGTAGTTACTGAAGATACAACCGTTTTGCAAGATACAGTTAAATTTATAGTGGCTTCGGAATTAAACGACGCAATAGAAACAGTTGATGGCGACAAGGCCGTTAGAGCAAAGAGGGACGTTAAAGTTACTTTTTCAGTTTGTGGAGACCCGTTGCTTGGAAGCGCAGGGGTTTATGTGATCAGCATTGCGCCTGAAAAGAGGGGCACAAACGCAATAGATGCTTGTCTAGCCGCACTTCATTAAAAAAGACCGGATAATAAAATGAATTTTTTTTCACTTTTTAAAAAACGCAAAGGCGCAAGCGAGTGGTCTTCGATTTACTTGCTTGTTGTCGTTGTAATTGGAGTTATTTTGCTAGTTACTCTTGTTAAGCCAACGTTGAACGCTGCAGCTAATGCAGCAACAGGCGGGGGGCAAGAGGCAAAGGCAATAGCTGCAATCGGACCAGTACTCTATAGTAAATTAAAAGGCAAGTAACCCGCTTGGAATAAAAAGCTCCGAGCACTAATTTTTCCCATGTCGAAGACTATTGAATTCAAGACGTGCAGAGTGAAACGTCGACACGAGTGGCTTTCACGTGGGCAGGCAAGTGCGCCAATTGAACTCGTTGTTGCGGTTATAATCTTAGTTGCTAGTATGGGCTTGGCGTTTACAGTGTTGCAAAGCACGCAGAGCGCGCAGTGTATTGATAAGACAAAAAGTCAAATGCGCGGCTTGGAAGCAGTTATGCTAGACGTTGCACTTGGTTCCCCTTCAACGTTGCGGGAAACTAAACTAGAATTATCCTCATGTGGAGCGGATAGTATTGAAGCGATTAGAATTGTTTATTATGATTCACCTAGCTATTGCGCGAAGTGTTCAACTAGCGCGGCTGGTTGTTGGAAAATTGAACCGCTTGCGTATAGGGCTTCTGAAAAAGAATATTTTGTTGTGCCAGACGCGGTTATTTGTGTTAACAACATGCCTGGCCGAGTCCTCCTAGAAGCTGATGAAGACTCGTGTTCATCTTCTGGGCTTATTTCAACACCTCACACGTCAGGCGAAGCAGGTTGTCCGGTGAATGTAAAAGATCACAAGAGCATCAACTGCGGTTTGCCTCCGACGTTGTCGAGTTTATCGAATAGTAAATTATTAACTATGGGCAAAGCACCTGGAGAGACGCAGTACACGGTCAGGATTGCAAAGGCTTTTGACACTGCTTCTGGAGACCCGCGGCTAAAAATATGCTTTATGGGTAAAGAGCAAGTGACTTGAATTACATGACAAACATTTGGGGCAAGTGTAGAAAACGTTCAACGAAAAGTAAGGGGCAGTTGGAGCTTAACATCTTGACTAAAATGGCAATGCTTTTTTTCATAATTTCGCTTTCTTTTATTGCACTTAACATCAGCAATACCGAGAAAAGCGCGCTGTGTGGCGAACAGGCGTTAGCAACTGGAAAAATAATTGCTTCAGATATTAATCAAGCATTATCTGCACCAGTTGAAGACGTGCGTATTGTTTACAAGTTCGAGCAGACAATTGCAGTTAGCAAAGATAAATTTGGAGAACGGTACGAAGTGTTGCTTGCAGAGCATGAAAATCCAGCGTCAACTCAATTCAGCGTCATTGTTAAGCCAAGCAGCGACGTTAATTGCGAGCGCAGAGTAAATTTGCTTTACGATAAGTCAAAAGTACAAACTGAATTTTTTGAAAATGGTAATCCGGTTGTTTTGCAAAGCGGGATTTCTCCTGGCGAAGACGTAGCTGTACTTAAACCATCTGACCGCGATTTAAATAAGCGCGCTAAGTTTCTCGTTATTTTAAAATGTACTGATAAAAGCGCAGGGCCAGGCGGAATAGTTCACGTGAAGTTTGACAACTGTGAGAATCCAGATGCGAGTGCGTGTAGCCCTATTACAGCGTGTGGTGCTTGAAAATGAAGCGTGGATTTATTGGACCAATTGGCGATGATATACCTAGCATATTTCCGATTGTTGCTGGAATGTTATTGTTCATAAGCACTATTTTGTACGCAAACGCGCAAGTAGATGCACGCAATAGCGAATTGTTGCAACAAGAAGCTACGCAGAAACTAGCTTATCTTGCTACTCAAAAAGCGTCATTTCAACCAGGCGAATTTCAAAGTATTTGTAAAAACTCATTGCGTGGTTTTGCTGAAAATAATGGGTTGAAATTTGCAGTTGTTGTTAAAAAGTTTTGTGAAAAGGGGTGTACGCGCTGCGGTAATGGGATTGACTTATTGAATTCAAATGTATTCAACGAAGATGAGATGAGAAACTCGCCAGCGTTTGACCCCAATTATGTTTGCACTAGCGAAAAGCAGCCAATACTAGATGAGTTTAACGCAGCTAGGCTTGATGTGTCCAACGCACCGAAAGACGCAGTCGTATTAACGTATCCATTTACAGTGCCTTGTCCGGATGATGCATCTCCAGTGAAAGGATTAGCAACATTAAACGTAATTGTGTGGAAATCAAAATGAAAACTCGGGGTCAAGCGGCAATTTTTGACGGCATCATGTTTTTGCTACTTGTAAGTTTTTCAGTTGCGCTTATGTTTTCATTTTTGTCAGATTATGGCGCTAACCAAGCGCATACTTTGCGTAATTCGCACTTGCTAAATTACGTGCAAGGGATTGGAAAATCCGTTTACAACATAGATGTCTCTACATTAAAAACAACGGATTTGAACACCGTGGGTCAACGTTGGAGTTTTGACAATTGTGATACACTTGGTAAATTCAGGTTAAACACAGTTGCAGATTTGTTGAAACGGGATTTATCTGACCATAAGTTTAACAACAAGTTTGGCGACAGTGAAGTTGCAAATGCGCCGGGTAAGTTAGCATTGCGGTGTGCGTTGTTTGAACTCATGAAGCCAGTTGTTGGAAGCGGGTATGATTACCAAGCAGAGATACTTGATGCAGATTCAACACCGTTATTTGCGCCGTTTCAACTTGACACAAATGATCCTGAACCCCGATTAGTGACAACTTTAGCTGAAAGTGACCCGCTTTACCAAGTAGCTAAGGTTAATGGCTGTGAGTCAATTGCACTTAATTTGAAGGGAAAGCAACTACTTGCTATTTCAACACCGTTTAAAGTTTTTGACGAAGCGGGTCAAGCTCATGGGCACCAATTGCGAATATGCATGTGGCCAAGTGAAAGCACTTAAAAACTAACACTGCAAAATACTTTAGTTACGGATTATGGCAATTGAACCAGAAGAAATAAGAAAAGCAACTGAATTTTTTAACGCACTTGGAATGAAGCGACATGGCTGGCTACCGGCCCCGTTAAAAGTAGCTTTGCATGCTGCAGTTGAAAAAGGAGAAATTGATCAAACAAATTTAATTGAGTTAGGTGAAAGGTTTGCTAAAATTGGAAAAATTGAGGGAATTCAACCACATATTAAGGAAGCGGCTGTGACAGCTGCAACAAATCCAAGAAAGGCACTTATCACATTAAAAATAAATATAACTGGAACTAGCAAGCCCAGTATTGAAGAGCATTATGAAGATAGTGTTCCGCTTTGGGCACGAAAAAGAATTGAATCACATGTACCGGCTACACTCTTGGCTGAATTGAAAAAAGCGTATTTCGAAGGAAAATTAATTCGAGAGCCGCGTGGGCAGCATAACTATTATGGTCAACACCATGGCAATGGCGGATTTTTTCATGCTATAGGCGAGTTGTTGCCGCCAGCAGTTGAAGATTCTGAAATTAATACATCTGCACTAGTGAAAAAAGCAGTTGAAACAATAATGCAACACGCAATGCACATAAAAGACCCAGTGTATAAGGCTAGTTACTTGCGGAATGCGTTGTTCGATATCACTACTTACTGGTATGGTTCAATTTATCGAGATGAGTTAAGGCCAGAAGTTGAAGCAAAAATAGCACATTTTATCGCTAGGCACAAAGCACAACTTGGCAGTTTACACGTCACTCCAGAAAAACTAGGTAAACTTCTTTACGAGCAAGGAGTTTCACACATTTGGCCATCTCAATACAATGACTTTCTTTACGTACAAACGCCTTTGAAAACGGTGGATCAAACAAGAAAATTTGCAGATAATTTAGAAGTAAGTTTAGATCCTGCACATTTTGAAATTGATCATGCACTTGGACGAGGACAAATTAGGTTAAAATCTACTTCTCCAGAAGGGGACGAGTTTATAAGTAGAATTAGTTTACCAAATAAAAAAGAAAAAGAAGGGCTGCGTTGGCAACATACTAAAAGCGTTGTAAATGGATTTATGGGCGGCAAAGTAAAAAAAGCCTTTAGAGAAAAACCACATTAGCCGCCAACTTTTTTCTTAACATTAACTTCTTCTTTGCACTTGGGGCAAGTGTAAATGAATTGACCGGGACCAATTGGCCTTATTGAAGGAGAACAATTTGCACACATTCCCGTTCCACAATATGGACAGAAAATTATTTTTGAACTTTTGGATTTACAAGTTGGGCAACCCATTCCTTGTTCTGCTTGAATCTGGACAAAAGACACATCTGATTTACCTGAAGATGCAGCAGTAGCAGGCTGTGAAGAAGTGGGTTGGGTTGAAGTTGGTTGCCCGCTTGTTGCTTTTGATAATTGTGCAAATATATCGGCACCACCCGTTTGGCTAGAAGAAGTCGATGGTTCAGCTGCGAATAACTCTTTATTATTAGCAGGCTTATCTGCTTGAGGATTGGAAAATAAGCTAGTTCCCAAGATGTCGGACATTGAAACGCCAGTTTCAAGAGACGAAACAGAAGTTGAAGCGGAAGCGACGCTTGCTTCAGTTGATCTTTTAGACGGAGTTTTAACCCCGTTTTCAATTTTTGATTCTGTCGACGTTTGTTGTTTTGGTGCATCAACTTTCAATACATCCGAGGCTTTTGCCTTTGTCTTCGTATCTTTAAGCTGTGAGTAAATATCTTGCACCATTGTGCCGAATTCTTCTTTTTGGCTGACATCCTTGTCAGCAATCACTTTAACTTGTTGGTCAGTTAGCAGGTATCTGCGATGAATTGGTCCGCCTTGCGGGGTGGTTGCAGCAGTTGTTTTTGCTTCTTTTGTAAAAGTCGATACTAATTCTTGTAATTCTTGTTCTTCGCTTTCTTTTCCTGGCGCAATTGATTGCACGGTTTTTGTTTTACCCGAATTTGTTTTAGTTGAAGTTGATTTAGTTGAAACGGTTTTACTTGAATCAATTTGTGCTTGTTCGGTTTCTCTAGCTTGCTTCCACTTTGCAAAACCAACTGGAGACGATTGTGTAACGGCTGTAACTGTTGAAACCGCTTTCTTTGGCACAGTTGTTGCTGCTGGCTCGGTTGCTACGGCTGGAACCGGCGAAATGGTTTTTATTTCTAGTTTAACTTCTACTGGCTCATTAATCAAATTTCCTTTTAGCTCCTCTACTTTTGCAATGGATGTAACTGGTTTTATTTCAATTTGCTTTGGAGAATCTTGCTTCAAAATTGTTTTGCCTTTTGCACTACCACTAACGGGTCTGGTTCTTGACCCCGCCTTAACTGGCATGCCAACTGTGATGAACTTCTGGCTTGATAAAGTCAAAAGGAAAAATGTACGCAGAACAATTAAGTAAAACGCAGTTACGATGAAGAGCATGGTGAAGAATAGTGAGTCAAGGTAAAACGCACGATCGCCAGTGATTGAATAATCAACTAGAAACGCAGTTAGCCAAATAGCTGCTGAAATAAAGCAAACAGTTAGGAATTTAGTGCTTTTTTCAAATGTCCTTA
>JAHFHC010000020.1 GCA_023247085.1 Microcaldota archaeon
TTTTTGCTAATTCTGGTGATTCTATGTCCGGGTCAGTTGTGATTTCCACTAGGGGTATTCCGAGCCGGTCTACGCCATAAGCTGCTCGTTTTGCTTCTTGTCGTTCAATTATTCTACAACTTTCTTCTTCAAGTGAAATTGTGCCTATGCCGATTTTTTTGCCGTCAATTACTATTTTGCCATTTAATGCAATGAGTGCAGTTCGTTGAAACCCGCTTACTGTGCTTCCGTCAATGATTGACTTGCGCATTACATGAACTTCATTGACAATTTTTGCGTTTAAAGTTTTTGCAATTTGCAATGCAATTTGCAGCGCTTCTTCGTTGACTAACCTGGGTGGTTCATCGTCGCTTTCAACTAAACAACTTGTTTTTTCACCGCAAGTATATTCGTAACTCTTGTCGTTACTTGCTTCGAACAATGCAGCTACATCTGTTGTTCCAAGTTCGCCGGTTATACTGCGTAATTTACGCGTTATGTGAACGTCTTTTTCTGTAATTTGCTTGTTTGCATCAGCGTAACAGTTGCAGAATAATTTGTGTGTATCTAGCCTCTGGTGAATTTCTAAGCCGCACTTTACTGTTGTTGTCATTGGAATTCCTCAGTTATGCGCGGGTTGATTTCCCCTGCTATATTTTCAAGCATTTTCTTCTTCACTTCTTCTCTATCGTAATTATGCCCAAGTAGCCAGCCTAGTTTTATGTACGCGGTTTCAGTTAGCATATCTTCACAATGAACTGCCCCTGCATCTCTCAATAGCCTTAAGTTGCGGTAAACGTATGCATTTGTCCGCCCGTAAATACTCTGACTTGTTACAGCCACTACAATTCCTTTTTTTACCGCACGTTCAACATGTGGAATCCAAGATAGCTTTCTTGTTAATGGCCCTGCGCCTGCTCCGCTTTTGCCAGTTGGCACATGTCCAAGCGCCATACCCTCTATTACGATGCCCTTGTAATGTTTTTGGATTAAGTAGTCAATTAGAGTTGGGTCTGAACCCGGGTAAGCTTTGATAATTGCTACTTTTGGTTCAAAGTCGGTTTCTGCGCGCACTATTGTTTCTGAACGAGAATTTAGCCGGCTGTTAAGTTTTTCTATTCTACCATCTGAAAAAATGCGGGCAAGTGGCTTTTCATTTATTGCTTTAAACGCATCTCGCCGAGTAGTGTGCATTTTGCGTACTTTTGTGCCGCGAATAGCATAACAATAATCATCGTTGCTAGTAGCGTGCATAACCGTAGCAACTTCGGCAATGTCGGACGTTGCAAAATGCGCTCCGCATAATAAGTTAAGTGAACCATCGAAACTTGACCGGTCCGGAGAGCGCTGTGCGCCTACAATTGCAACTGGTTTACATAAGTCCCGCAGCATAAATGACAACGCAGCTGCTGTGAAATGCATTGAGTCTGTACCATGCGTGATTATGACTCCCTCTGCGCCGGCGTTTAATTCTTTTACAACTGCTTTTGCTAGTTTTTGCCAGTGAGTGTAGTTCATATCTTCACTTGCAATTGTGAATAGTGAAGTGATTGAACGCAAGTTAACAAATTTTCCAAGTTCAGGCGTAGTTGCGATTATCTCTTCTGGTGTTCGGCACATGTAAACTGCGCCGCTCTTGTAATCAATGTGTGTGCCAATTGTTCCGCCGGTTCCAATAAGCGAAATTGCTTTAAGCCCTTCTTTTTTTTCAAGTTTAATAGTTGGAATTTTTCCAATTTCAATTCGGGGGCCAATCTTTTCGATTTTTTCTACGTCTTTTAGCCCAACGTTGTACCCGCTTTCTAGTTTTAATATAATTGCTTGTTCGTCGCCGGTTTCAATGCGTGGCATCAAGTAACCCGTGAGGTCTTCTCCCTTCCAGTGCACCTTGACAAAGTCGCCGACTTTAACTTTGTTTTTGTCAATAACTCGTTTAGTTTTTCCAGTATAAGGCATTTGTAATCTACTCACTTCAACGTAAAGCTAGAAGAAAAACATTGCGATAGTTGCCAATCAATGCTAAGATAATGTGGTGGCGCTAGCAAGTATTTTTATGGTCGTGTATTAAAAAACACGGCTGGGATAATTAATTTATGTCTACTACTAAAAAAGAAGCGAAGCTGCACATTTTAAATGAACAGTCAAATCAAAACACAAAAGGCGCGCTTCTCCGACAAATTATACTAGGCGGCCAAGATGGGCTTGTAAATGTACTTGGCATAATCCTCGCGCTTGCAACTGGCACAAATGATCGCGCGATTATCATACTTGGAGGGCTTGCGGCTACGTTTGCGGAAAGTATTTCAATGGCTGCAGTTGCCTATACGTCTGGCAAGGCACAGCGGGACTATTATTATTGCGAATTAGAGCGCGAGAAATACGAAATGAAACACTTTCCAGATGTAGAGCGCGAAGAAATTCGTTTGATTTATATGAAAAAAGGGTTTCGAGGCAAACAACTCAAAAATATAGTTTCTAAAATTTGCAGTGATAAAAAACTCTGGCTCGAAACCATGATGACTGAAGAGCTCAATTTGTCCGAAAGTAAAGATATTAAACCAATGCGGGAAGGGGCAATTGTGGGCATATCTGCAATGGTTGGTTCGATCGTCCCATTGCTGCCTTTCTTCTTCTTGTCACCGCAAGCGGCAATCCTGCCGTCACTAATGCTGTCAATAATTGCATTGTTCGTTACTGGCGCATACAAGGGCAAAACAACCATTGGCTCGTGGTGGAAATCCGGCATTGAAATGGCTGCAATTGGAATCGCAGCTGCACTTATTGGATATGCTATTGGAATACTAGTTGGTGCTAAAGTATAAGCTATCTTTAGTGAAGCTGATTAGTTACTTCATTTCGGCAGTGTTTTACCCATGTAGTGGCCGATTCTTTTGTAGCCTAGTTTATGGTAATATTCTCGCGCTCCAACTCCGCTTATAACTAGTAATTTGTGCGCGTCGAATTCTTCTTGCGAGATTCTCTCAGCTTCTTCAAGTAATTTCTTTCCAAGGCCGTGGTGTTGTACTATACCCGTTCCGCCAATAGGTGCTTGGTCGCCATACACGTGTAACTCGCGTACCCCGCAAGTTTTGCTATTGATTTCTTTGAGAAACGGTTTACCTGGATTACGTAGTCGACAGAATCCAAAAAGCGTGTCATTTGCTTCAAAACTAAGGAACACTTCATCTCCACCACTTGCGCGGTAATCAAACCGCTTGAGTTTTGCATCTCCTACATCAACAATTTCCTTTCGGGACTTAAGCCCCGCTTCTCTACAACGAATACACTTGCATTTAATTCCATACTCGTCACACTTTGCTTTTATCATTTCGCGTAAATTACTGTTCTTCACACCTGCAGCTACGAGTGTAGTTGGTATGTCCCGATCAACTCGCATTACCCTGCAATATTCTGGAATGAATTGCTTACAACGCGCAATTACATCCGCTGCTTGTTGCGAATTATAAGGTTCAAATTCTCCGCGCTTCCACATTTCAAACAGTGGCGTATTTGGCAAAACTAGGCACGGGTAAATTTTAATCATGTCGGGCCGAAAGCCCTCTTCGCTGAACAATCTACTGAACATCTCCACGTCTTTATCTGGTTTTGAAAACGTTCCGGGCATAAAGTGATGACATACTTTGAAAAAAGCATCTTTACAACGTTGAGTCGCATCAATAGATTCTTGTACCCCGTGGCCACGCTGCATTTTTTCTAGTGCCTTATCATCAAGGCTTTGAATACCTAGTTCAATGCGCGTTGCACCCAGTGATAAAAACCAATCTACGTCAGATTCAGTGCACCAGTCTGGCCGAGTTTCAAATGTTAATCCAATTACCCTGTGCTTAGCTGTTTCGTTTACTTTTTGTGCTTCTGCAATGTCTTTTGATACTTTGCCATTAAAGCCATCAAACGCCCCTTTTACGAACTCATATTGGTAATCGCGAGGAAACGCATTGAAAGTAGCGCCCATTACAATAACTTCACACTTTTCAGGATCATGACCAATAGCAGCTAATTGTTCTAACCGATTACGTACTTGCCTAACTGCATCGAAATTGTTTTGTCGTGCGCGCATTGCAGCAGGTTCAAAACCAGTATAACTCTTTGGAGACGTAACCCCGCCAGGGCAGTAAATGCACTTACCTGGACAGCCAGCTGGTTTTGTCATAATTGCAATTACGCTTACTCCCGAAAGCCCACGGACATTGCGAATGCGCAATAGTTTTTCTAATTCGCTGCGTTTCTTTCCACTAGCTTCAAGTAATTCTGAATTTGGAATTAAATCTTTTAAGCCAAATTTTTTGCTAATTCGCTTTTTAATCCCAATCACTTCTTCTGAAGTAATTGGATTTTCAATTGCTATTGCTTCAAGTATCTCTTTAACTGGACTTTTCATAAAAATTCGCCGATAAACGCCGTAGTGTGTTGTGCTAAATTCTAAGGGCTTTTAATGCTTAAAAATAGGAGTCGGTATAATCTCCCTACTTTGTTTTGAAAGTTTATTTGAAGAATAAGTTAGACACTAAGCCAAATAAAGCGTATACGTGTTGTTCAACACTTGGAAACAACGGCAAGCCAAGAGATGAAGATTTAGCGTCTTGCATTAAGTCACTCGTTGTCACCACTTTAGCGTCTAGTTTCTTCATAACCGCTGGACTTGAAAGTGAAGTGACATTAATCGAAAACGCCACTTCTTTTTGTATGTTGCCAACAACTTCAAAAAATATTTCTTGTTCACTTCCGTGCGGCAAGAAAAACGTTTTTTTGAATTGCCAATCGTACGGCAACCCAGTTGCTTTAATCACAAAAGTATCACTTGCAATGCTCCTACTCTTTGCGCGTAGTAAGAACACTGCCGGTTGTCCAATTCCCGCAGTTACTGTTTGCTTGTCTAAATTTAACTCAACTACGTCTGGATCAACATCGACTTTGAAATGCGCAGCTTCCGCCGGTGTGCCTTCGTATTCATCTAGAAAAACAACTGAAAACGTGTATTCTCGTTTCTCCGCAGTTGGGCTAACTGTAACGTAAACCGTCAACGGATTCTCGTACTTTAAACTATCTCGCGAAGTCCAACCCTCTGGAAGAGTTGCCTTCACAACATTTGCTTGATCCCAAAGCGCATTTTTCTTAGTTGCGGGATTAATAGCTGCAAGTACGCCTGTATCGCGAGAAAATTTAAGTTCCAGAGTCTGACCTGGAGCAACTGCGCCAAGCGAAACTGGGTCATTACCAACTTGCTTTTCAAGTGGTTCAAGCAATGAAACGCCGATTACTAAAGTAGGTAAGATCAAAAACAATGCAAGTGCGTGTTTTAACATAGCAAAATACTTAACAAGCTGCAAATTTAATAACTTGCACTATTTTCCCTAAAATCAACGACAATTCTCTTTTAATTTCAGCCCAAAGATTAAATTCGTCGATTTCCAAAATTTTCTTAAAAATTCGTGTTTTTGTCGAAAAAACGACAGTTTGATTTTCTTAGTTGTTGCTTTTTTTCATAGTTTG
The DNA here is from genome assembly GCA_023247085.1 of Microcaldota archaeon. Taxonomy (GTDB): domain Archaea; phylum Micrarchaeota; class Micrarchaeia; order Norongarragalinales; family UBA8480; genus JAHFHC01. The sequence continues at coordinate 5,491 of JAHFHC010000020.1, forward strand.
CAGGACGTTTGCCTCTCTAAAAAAAGTTTCCGAAAAGTACGATTTTCGTACCGTAACCTTTATATACTATTTTCAAGTGAATAGTTATCCCTACACGAATTCTAAGAAAAGAGTGGTGTTTCGAGAGAAGAAGGCGTTTCGGCTTTTAAGAAGGATTGCCTCCTTGGGTATTTTGCTCTTCTTTCTCTCCCCCTCTTAATTTAACACTATTTAGCTATAGCACTACAAGTATCAAACAGAGTAAAATTCATTTTGTGAATAGCTTTTGTTTCCCTACTTTTTCACGGGTCAGTTTTTCAACAACAAGCTGAAAAAAACTCAAAACGTCATCCCCTATGCTTATTTTTTATTTCTACAAATAATTGGGGTGATTGTAAAACCGTGCATTCCATAGAGCCAGCTAAGCAATAAAGAGAACTTTTTCGTTAGCGCTGACTCCATATAAACTACTTCTCGCCACGAGTATAAAAAACTAGCGTTTAGAACTTTTTAATGTCTATTTTTTCTAAATCTCCGTTTAAAATTATTGGTTTAACTGCTTCAATTTCGCTTTTGTAAAAAGGAATTTCTGGAATCGGGTTTAGTAGGAAAATCTTTTTGTTAAGTACGTGCGCAAAGCCAATTTCCATCAGGGTATTTCCCCCAATGTAATTTTTGATATTGCGTCTATCATAATTAAGTACAAGTATCGCGTCGCTTTGTTTGATCTTTTCCCAAAATTCGCGGATCGCGTCTTTTTCATTTTTATCGAATAATGTCAAAGCTTCTTTTTCACTTTCGGTTTTTCCCACGTATGCTTCACAAAATCCAGAAACAAAAACGACGTGCCCCTTAGCTTCTAGTTGTTTTTGTATTTCTAGCATTTTTTCCGTAAAGACCATGCTAGCGCAAATAGCTATTTTCAATTTTAAATTTCACCGTTAATACTTTACAATTATTTTGTCTTCAAATGAGGCTAAGTAGTCTAGTGGAATGTCGAACTTTTGTTCATTTGGAGTTGCTATTATCACTGTTCCTTTTTTGCGGTTTACGCCAAGTACTTTGCCGACTGTTGCGCCAACTTCAGTGAACACTGTTTTACCTTCAATGTGCATTTTTGCAATTAAACTTATTTTGAACTCGCGCGCTAAGTAAAGTAAGAGTAGCATGAGTACTATTACAAGTAGGAGTGTAGTGAAGAACTCGGCAAATCCAATTGTTCCAAGTACCCATTCAGCTGCGTTGGAGAACAGTAACCACATTAGGATGACTGAGCCGAAGTAAGTTAAGTATTGTGGCAAAATATAATATTTTTTTTCGCTTGCTGCTTCTATGAATTTACCTGCGATTACGAGTAAAATTGCTGGGACAAGTAGCAAAAGTAAATCTTTTTCAAATCCAGCTGCTAATTTTGCTATGTCGGTTATTCCTGCTAATCGCATTGCAGATATGCGTGAGAAGCCAAGCCAAATTGAAACTGCAGCAAGTGGAATTGCTCCAAAGTAAAAGATGAAGCCGAGTTTGTTAAATGAAACTTCGAAGTCGTGTAATCCACGTAGCATCCGGTCCTCTATACCGGTTCCTTTTAGTATCAAGTATGCGCCAAGTATGCCGATAAAAACTCTTAAGCCAACGATTTCTGAAAAGGCGAATAATAGTAATACTATTCCAGGTATGCCGAACACTATGCGTGCGTAGTGTGGGTCTTTTAATTTGTCTAGAATTGTGAAATAAGTGGTTTCTAGTTCTTTTGCTTGTTTTATTGTTAATCTGCGTACTTCGTTTATTTTTATGCGTGATTGAATTAGTGGCAATACTTGCTCGTCGCTTGCGCCATCTGAAATTAATATGCATGCATCTGGTTTGAATTTGGCAATTATGTCTTCAAGTTGCCTTACCACTTCACGCGTAGCTGCAAACCCGAGTTTCTTATCTCCAGTTAGTGTGGCAACTTCAACTAGGTATTCTGTTGATAATTCGTTCGCTGCTCTAACTGCTTCAAACATTGCGTTTGCATCTGAGTCAGTTGGGTCAGCCAAAGCTAGTTTAGCTGCTGCTTCTGTACAGTTTTTCTTACCGATTACTGGCCCCCTTACTTTGCCTTTTTCGAACAAATCGTTGTCAATGTCGATGTTCAGCACAAGTAAACGGTTAGCTTCTTTTGCCATGTTATCTAAAATTTTGGGGTTTCCAACCATTTAAACATCTTCTTTAACTAGGCGGGTCAAAAAGCAGCGAATGTCTTATAAACTTCAATTTTCCATGTTTTACAACTAGTAAGTGATTACATTTATGGTTCATAGGGAAGTTGTGATTTTTGTATCAATTGTCTTACTAATTATGGCAGTTCTCTCTTCTATTTTCTTCTTTCACCTTTCGCCATTCTGGATAATTGCACTTACACTAGTCATATTGGCTGCTTCGTTTTTATCTCCGCGTTTAATTGAATTTAAGGAATTTGAGCGGGGTGTAATGTTTCGTTTTGGAAAGTTCCGCAATGTTGCCGGCCCGGGTTGGGTTTGGTCGTGGCCTGCATTTGAAAATTCTATTGTAACCGACATGCGTGTATCCACTATTGACCTCCCGGCTCAAGATGTAATCACGCGTGACGATGTTGAAATTAAAGTAGATGCAATTATTTACGCAAAAATAGTTGATCCAAAAAAGGCGGTTGTTGAAGTTAAGGATTTCAAAGCTGCTATGCGTGAATTGCTCAAATCACAAATTCGTAATACTATTAGCAAAATGGAATTGGAAGAAGTGTTAGAAAAAACCGACGAGATCAAGAATGATTTGGAGCTTACTTTGAAAACCATTGCGCAAGAGTGGGGAATTTCTGTTGTTAAAGTTGAAGTGCAATCCATTGCCTTGCCGCCTTCTTTAGTCCAAGCAATGCACAAACGCCGCGAAGCAGGGGAATATAAAATCAAGCTTGAAACTGAGGCGCAAGCAAAACAATTATCGCTTGAAATTTTAAACAAAGCAACTAGCACTCTTGACCCAAAGACGATGTCTTTTCTTTACATAGATGCATTAAAAAGCGTAGCAAACGGTAGAGCGACAAAAATAATTTTGCCGCTTGAACTCGCAAACATGGCACGCGCGATGTCTGACAAACTTTCAGTTAGCGACGCTTCAATTGAAAACGTGTTATCAAAAGCACTGAAAACACTTTCAACAACCGACAAAAAATAGAAAACGCGATTGTGCCGTAGCCGCATTCATTTTAAAGCAGTTAAACTAATTCTTTCATGCGACCCATTTTAGCGCTTAATTTTAAGACTTTTGAAACTTCCACTGGAAACAACGCAGTTCAACTTGCCAAACTAGCTGATGAGTTTGCACAAAAGTCAAATTTTGAAGTGATACTAGCTCCCGCTTATTCTGATTTACGCGCCGTTGCTTCGGTTGCCACGCATTGTTCTATATACTCGCAACATGTTGACCCAGTTGAATACGGACAATTTACTGGCTATTTTCCAGTACCAGTTGCAGCAGCAATTTGCAAAGGAACACTCTTGAACCACAACGAGAAAAAACTATCTTTCAAAATCCTAGGTGATACGGTAAAGCTATGCAAAAAATATAGTTTTCAAACAATCCTTTGCGCTGATAATCTAGCTGAAGCCAAACGCATTTCCGCGCTAGAGCCATATATGATTGCAATTGAACTGCCTGAATTAATTGGAAGCGGCAAAAGCTTGACAAATGTAAACCCCGAACTAGCAGAACAAATAGCGAAACAATTGAAGCGAATCACGAAAAAAACAAAAAGCAAGTTACTAATGGGTGCTGGAGTTTCAACAGCACAAGATTTACAAAAGGCAATTGAACTCGGGCTAGATGGAGTTTTACTTGCAAGTGCATTTGCGAAAAACAAAAACCCAAAAAAGTGGCTACAAGGCTTTTTACTTTAAATTATCCATTAATGTACGATTGTTCCAGCTTCTATAAACGCAGCTATTGCAAGTAAGATAATTGAAATCGCGGTTAGCTTTATTGAATCATGTAACACGAGTATGAATGAGTTGCTTTTGTGCACTTCGCGTGTAATTGCACTGCTTAATATGCCGCCTGCAAGTGCAGCGGTTAGATACGCTAGTAATTCAAAAGAACCGTGTGGAAACAATCCAAGCGCGCTTGTGCCAATCCCGCCAAGAATCGCAAATATGTTACTGCCTTGGCTAACTGCTTTTGCATAATTGCCAATAAATGCGCCGATGATTGAAGAATTCCACACTAAAACAAATACAGCGCCTGAACTGTAAAGTATTGAAAACAATACGATAATTAATAATACGCCAAAATTATGAAAGAACAGCATTTCAAATGTGTCAAGGAATTTATCTTGAGCAATTGAAAAAATTGCTTTTCCGCTACTTACTCCTATGTTTGCTAGTTCAGTGTTTTGCACTTCAAAAATGGTTTTTGACGCTTCTGCAGGAAGAGCAAAATACCAAAATACAAAACCAGCAATTAAACCAATGAACAACATTGAAAGAACCATAATTACTGGCAAATGCCGCGCAATGGTTCTGCTTCCCATTACAACTCCTTTTTCAGTTTCTTCTTCTTCAAAGTCAAACAACCGCCAGACAAACGGAACAGCTGGCATTGAAACCAGCGTAATAGCAACTATGCTCTGGTGTATCCCTAAGTAATTTGCCGCAAATATCCCTATTGAAGTAAATATAAACGCCAAAATTGCAATCTGCCAACTATGCTTTCTGGCAGTTTTAGGGCTGATAATTGTCTCAAGTACCATCGAACGTGATTAGCCTGTCAAGGGTTAAAAACATGTCTTATCCTTATATCAACATATGGACAAAATTAAACTCGCTTTACCTGGCGAATTCGCCGCAATCGTCGAAGAAATTGCACCAGGTGAAAACACTTTTGAAGAAAATGGCGAAATTTACTCGGCCACTATTGGAATTCCAACTATTAACAAAGAAAAACGCACTCTTGGAATAAAATCCATTAAACCGCTTACTGCACTGCGCCGCGGCGACATCATAATCGGAGAAATAGTTGAATTATTTGAATCAATTGCACAAGTTGAAATTTCTAGCGTTGAAGGAAACAAACGAACTGCATTAGCCAATAAACACGCTTTTCTACGCATTTCTGAACTAGAAAAAGGATTCGTTGAACAACTACGCGACCACATTAAAACCGGCGACGTACTACGCGCAAAAGTAATTGAAGTAAACGACTTAGGCACCTACTTAACAATCGCATTTCCAGAATACGGTGTAATCAAAGCATGCTGTTCGCGCTGTAGAAACTACATGGAACTCCAACGCGATGGATGTACGTTTACCTGCAAAGAATGTGGTTCAAAAGAACAAAGAAAAACCCCAACAGCAAACCAACCCACAAACACGAATTCTTATTAAGCTAACCGATTCTTTTTTTACTAATTGCCGCAGTAGCTCAGCCTGGGAGAGCGTTCGAAGCAAATGTGCGGGGTTAGAAACGCTTTCAGCGTTTCATATCCGTACCTCTGTTGATGAAGCTGAAGTCGGCACTTTACATCCTTCAGATGTTTAGTGTCGTTCTCTCAAGCTGGAAACCGATGTGTCGCTGGTTCAAATCGGCTTTTCTTTTTGTAAAAAGAAAAGTCCGTGGGAAAAGAAAAACTTTTTCCGTTGAAAATCCGGCCTGCGGCATCATATTTAAACCTGAGATTGAAAATTAATTTTGAATCTATTTTTCACAGTTTTAATTCTGATTAATATCTGTTTACCTAGCTTGTGAAACGCTTTTAAAGAACTGTAAGTACAATGAGTTGAACTAACGTATGGAAACTCGTTACTATCGGCTGATTATAAATGGTTGAACTCAAATATGTAGCTGCTCTTCTTTTGAGTGTATTGCTTTTTGGCTGTATAAACACTCAAGGACCAGCTGTTACTGGGAATAACTCGGGCGAAAATTTAACTACTGTAAACAACATGTCGGTTATTCGGCAAGGCGTTTTTACTCTTTCTGATTTAGAGGGGGTATTGCTTAGTGAACAAGATGTTCCTCGCGGCTTTGAAATCAATGCGCTTCAAACAGGGGTAACTGAAAATGCGTTGCAGTTTTCCGAAGGCGATGCTGAACGTGCAAACGAATTAAAGTCATATGGCTGGAAGGGCAATAAAGCTGTTCAATATGACTATAAAACAAATAATTTGACTTCCAAGGCGATTACGGTTCTTGCTTCGGTTTACGAACAACCTACTCAATATTTTTCATGTAATGTTAAATGGGACAAAGAAGACTTAGGTGCCACGTCAATTGAAGATGTCGGGCAACAAGCAGTATACTTAGGTGGCTTTAACCAAACTCCGTTAGGTATGGAATCTAGAAATGAAATTCGAAGCTTCTTTTCAAACGTTGCTTTTACAGTTAAAGTAAATGGATTGGGCAGATCAGCGTCTAAACAAGAGGCATTTCAATATGCTAAATTGATTTCTGATCGTTTAAAAGGAAAATGTCCAACTTGCGTTTTGGCTCCAACTCAATGTGGTTTGACAAAACCATCGTTGATAACTAAGACTCAAAATCTAGTTGTTATTCAACAAAATTCAGTCTCTACTAGTTATGGCGGCCTAAGTGTAATTGGTAGTGTTAAAAACAATGGAACAACTTCAGTTACCTTTGTACAAGTAACCGTAAACTTTTTTGATTCACAAAACCAAATGGTCACTGTGCAAAACACTTTTTTGACTCCATCATCACTGCGACCAAGCGAAACCGGCTCTTTTAACATCGCTATTCCAGATAAAAGCGTTGCCTCTAGAATAGCTAGATATGAAGTAAAAGTTACCAGTCAGTAATTGTTGTTCTCGTCAGCCAATTTCATGCGCCTCTTTTAACGTTTCTAATAATTTTCCAGGGTTTTGAATTTTAACGTCGTTAAATTCAATCAAATTGGTTAAGTGTGGATCCCAAGAAGCAATGTAGTTTGAGCTGGAATAAACTGCGCATTCGACAACTCGGTTGTCGTCTGGATCAGTTTTAACAACATCAAGTCTAATGTCTGGCTCAACTAATTTGAGGAATTGTAAATAAACGTCAACCATTTGCTCTGCTCTTTCAAGTGGAACTTTGTGATCGCGTTGTACAACTTCTTTGAACTCTTCCATCAAAGTTTTTGAAGTGTAGCCGGTTACTTTGCCTTCGGCTACTAAGTGTACTAAATTGTAAGACGCACCTGTTTCCGATAGTAAGGCAGATAGAAGTACGTTTGTGTCAAACGTTATCTTCACCATTCATTTCGACTATCTCCTGTGTTTGTGTTGCGTTTCCACAATTTTTTTAACTGAAGTGTCTAGCCCTTTTTCTGCTGCGTGTTGCCGACTCCATTTCACCATTTCTTCAAAAGCCTTTACTGGTTCTTGAAATTTTAATTTCTTGAGTAGGATTGAGTCTGCATCTTTTCGAGCAAAGACTACGAACGTAGAGCCTGCTTCGAGCCCCATTTCATCTCTAATCCCTTCAGGGATAACTACTTGTCCTCTTGAAGACATTTTTGTTATCTGTCCTTGGCTCTCCATACCGAATCCACCTTATTCTTATTAATAAGACTGTCTTATTAAGCGTTTTGGTGCTTGAACGAAACGGTTCTGAGCTTCTGCTCTTATTAGGCCTTCGGCGGTTCTGTTTTTTTCTATTGTCATATTGTTTTTAATCTTGTTTTGTCTTTTATTTCCTGTTATGCGTTTTCCTTTCTTTGCTTTGTTCGCGTTGCTGTTATTTTCTACATTCGCCGTAGCTACTGTTGATTTGGAGCCGAAGTTAATTGGTTCATCTAAAGCTGTGATTGAGATTACGTGGGATATTGATTTTAATGGCCAGAGGCCAGCTAGTTCATCGTTTACTTCGTTTAATTTTCTTAACACGTCTTACCAGTCAGCGTCGTTTACTTCTTCCCTTCCTTTCACCACTAAAGTGGATGAATTTGAAAATAATTTGATTACTTTTCAGTTGAATCCGGCTTTGAATCGGCAAAATGTTACTTTGACTAGTATTGTTGATGTAACTGATTCGCGGTTTTTTGAAGATGTTTCTGGTTCTATGGATCGCTACGTTGACAATAGTCAATATGTTGTGATTACGCCGGAGATAAGCGCAAAGGCTAGGGAGCTAATTGGCTCTGAACAAAATAAGTTCAAGCAAATGGCGATTTTGTCCGCGTGGGTGTATAACAATGTCCAGTATGATTTAGCATACAAGGATCGTTTGCTTCCAGCAAATGAAGTTTTTCAAGTCCGAAAAGGGGTTTGCAATGAGTTCAGTCACTTGCTAATTGCAATGGCTCGCAGCGTAGGAATACCTGCACGTTTTTCAGCGGGTTATGTTTACAGTGGAGAGATCTGGGCGGCACATGCGTGGACTGAAGTTGCAATTGACGGCAAGTGGTACCCTTTTGACCCAACTTATAACGAAGGAATTGTCCTTGATGCCACTCATTTTAAATTCGCTAATGGCGTTGACCAAGGTGATGTAGTTGAACAGCTTTCTGCAACTGGAGCGGTAGACGTTAGTAAAGCGGTGCTTTTACGGTTGCATCGCATATCTTTTTTAGAACGAAATAATTTTGCCACTCCCCCAATTTTGCGAGTGCAGGTTTCAAATGTAACGGCGGCTTCTAATTCAGTTCAACAAGTATCCGCCATGCTAAAGTCAACTTCAAATATTCCAGTTGCATATCCGCTTGACTTGGACGTGCCCGATGAAGTGAAAACTTTGACTGACCGCGCTACTTTGATTTACGTGTTGCCTGGTCAGGAAGTGTATGCTAATTGGAGTGTGTTAATGCCTCCAAATTTGAATAAGAGTTTTGTTTACACTTTTTCAGTCATAGTGCGTTCCCTTGGCGTATCTGCCACTAGCTCATTTCAGGCTCGTGAAGGCGCGCCGGTTTCGGTTTCTGCGTTGCAAGTAAAAGAAGTTCGTTTCAAACAACCAGATTCTTTATCGCTTTTAATTAAAAACTCAGGTAACACTGGTTTTTCAAACATATCCGTGCAAGTCACTTTATCTAATCAATCGTATAGCAAAGTTTTTTCACTTGAAGCGGGGAGGGAATCAGAAGTTTTGTTTTTGTTATCCGGTGCGAATTTCTCGCAACAAAACCAAGTCATGGTGCGGTTAACTGCAGAGGACTATTCTTTTGCACAGTCTTATTTGTTGAGCCCAGTTTCTACTCAAGTGCCTTTACTTCCACAGTTTAACTTACAAACTAAGCGGGCTATTAGCGCAAATAGCCTTTTTGACCTCATTTACTCGAAATGGCAGTTCATAGCAATAATTTTAATATTACTAGTAGCGATTATACTTGTAAAAATGCGATCGTAGTCTAGCCTGGTAGGACACTGCCTTGCCAAGGCAGAGGCTCGGGAAAGCCTTTTTTAATTCTTTTAAAAAAATTAATAGGGGTTTTCGAGAATTCAAAAACTATTTCCCTATAACTAGGGGAGTGGCTGGTCCTCCCGACGGTCGCATTTTTTTCTTTTATTTTGTTGAAAAAAGTGAAAATAGCATAATATAGATATAACCGCAATAGTGAGGAGATGTAAAGTATGAAAATTCAAAGTGATGCGATTTATTACGCGTTGATAATTGTGTTTGTAGGTGCAACCCTTTTCTTAGTTTCGCCGTATTTATTCAAGGCACCAAACTCGGCTAATATAATCACCACTCCAGACAAGCTGGTGCCAGTTGATTTAGTTGTGCTCACCTCTTCAAAGTGCAAAGTGCTTTGCGAAACTAGTGCCGTTGAATCTAATATTGCCAATAATGTAGCATATTTGAATGTAACCCGCTTAGATGTGGAAACGCAAGAAGGAAAGCGATTCGCAACGAACCATAATTTAACACTTGTTCCTGCTTATGTTTTTAGTTCAACTTTATCGCAGAGGCCTGAGTTCAGTAATTCAATTATAAATTTCTCACAATACGTGCGTAAAGTAAACGAAGGCTATGTTTTGAGTACGCTTGAAACTCAATCGGGGTATCTTTACAATAATGCGCCGTCTCTTTCTAGTGACTGGAAATTATTCGTAACTAGCTATAATCCAGCTTCACTGCGTTTTGAAAACGCTTCTCTAAACGTGTTGCGCAAGTTTAATGAATCTATAAACTTTTCACTTCACTTTGTGGTAGGCGACGTTAACGGGACATTGTCTTCAATAGGCGGTCCAGTTGAATTAGTTGAAGATTCCATTCAATTATGCGCTTTGCAAAGCGGGAGCAAAAATGCATTAAATGCAATTAATTGCAGGTCAGAAGAGATACTTGGATGTTACAATTCTTCGCAGCAAGCATCTTTTTGTGCACAAGTTTGGCAGCCATGCATGCAAGGCTGGGGGATTAATGATTCAGTTATAACCCGTTGTGTGCGCAGCCAAAACCACACCTTGCTAGCTAATGAAGCACAAGTTGCAATTGACAACCGTATCATCGGGGTTCCAACTACAATTATTGGTAACCAGTATAAGTTGTTTGGCGGACGTTCTGAAAGTGATTTACTGTCAGCTATTTGTGGCGTTTACCCCTCTTTAGCTGGCTGCACTATCAGTGTGCGCCAGTCATAAGGAATTAAAACTCAACTAGCCTAAAAGGTTTGCAAGGAATAATTATGATAGTTCGACCAGATACTTTAACCGGCGTTTTTTGGCATGCGCTTGATAGTTATTCCCGTAATTTCAAGTTCCTACTGCTTTTCAGTATCCCGTTTGTAATAGTTTTTCCACTTGCGTTGATGTTGCCGAATTTCACTAGCCTTGGCGGTATATTCCTTCGTTTTGGCAGCATAAGTCGCGATATTGGTTTTCCTGAACTCGCTTTGATTTCACTTGCTTTTTGCATTTCACTCTTGTTGTTTTCTTTTGGGTTAGTTGCTATTAACATGGTTGTGAAAACAGAACGCACTTTGAAAACAATTACTTTTTACGAGTTTGAAAAAATCGAAGTGTACACTCTTAAACTCTTTGCTGTTTTCTTCACTGCGTTCATAATTTCTCTTGCTGCTAATATTTTCTTGTATGAAAAAGGGTTGCATTCCACCTTAGGTGCGCTAATATCTTTCATTGCTGCACTCCTTGTTGTTTTTGCTCCACAAGCAATTGTTATGGATAACCAACAAGCAAAACACGTTCCAAAAAACACGCTGTCAGTGATCTTGCACAAGTTTCCACTCTTTTTGAGTTATCTAGTTACTTCGGTAATCCTGATTTTGGTTCTCGGCCAACTAATGTTGTTCGCCGCCCCGCTTATCGGCGGCACAGTTAACGCCCAACTCTTCACTGTTCTTCTAAATGCAGTGATAATAGTCCCATTTTTAGAAGTGTTGAAATCACAAGTCTACTTATCTAAATACTCGCTGCTCTAACCGAATATAAGTTACGGTTATACAATAACTGCGTGTGCATAGGCACAAATCGTTTTAAACTTGGGCTGTGCAATCGTCTTCTTACATTACTATGTCA
>JAHFHC010000021.1 GCA_023247085.1 Microcaldota archaeon
CTAAAAATGGTGAAACAAAAGAATATTTACCCGATAAAATTAAATTTATTTTAAGTGAAGAACTACCTCGCCGTGAGAGTGAATTAGTTAAATTGGAACTAAGTGGACGAATTGCGAATAAAGGTATTGCAATAGGTTCTGTTGTGGTAGTTTTAACTGAAAGTGATTATTCTAAGCTATTGCCTGGCTCAGTTTTAGTGACTACTATGACTAAACCTTCAATTGTTCCATTTTTATCGAAGGTCAAAGCAATAGTAACCGATGATGGTGGAGCCTTATGCCACGCGTCTATAATTTCAAGAGAATTAAATCTTCCTTGCATAGTTGGAACCAAACAAGCTACTGAAATATTCAAAGACGGTGATTTGATAGAAGTTGATGCTATAAGCGGCGTTGTGCGTAAGTTAAACAAATGATTTGTACCATTTTTCGTATTCTTTGTGAGTTGCAAAACAACGCACTACATAAAGCGTTTCTTTTTCAATATCGTAAATCAAACGGGCTTGTTTTGTAACTTCTTCTACATAAAGCGGAACTCCGGCTTTCAGGTGCCTGCGTGGTGGAAATTGCGAAAGCTTTTCCATATGCCGTATGAAAATTTACGCAACGTAGCATCCATTTGCTCAAAGGTCATTATCTGTTTTTTCTTTTATTACAACTTCCACTTAATCACCGGATGTCGTATTTCTTTTTAACTTCCGCCAAAGTATATGTCTTAGCTTTGCCGCTTCGTATTTCTTGCATTTCCATTTCCACTGCTTTATGCACTGCAATAGCCTCTTCTTCATCCAGTTGTCGCTGGTACTGCATCAGAGCTTGTCGAATAACCTCTGTTTGATTGCCTGCGTATCCCCTAGAGATGATTTTCTCAATTATAACTTCATATGGCGTACCTAAATTGATGTTCATAAGATGCTCACCTAATGTGCTTTTAGTAATATATCTAGTGTGCATCTATATAGCCCCATCTGGCTGTAACATATAAAAATTGGTTGAGTTTATCTTCGTTTCTTACTGGTGGGTTAACAAATGGAAAATCGTTTTTTAATCAAATTACTATTTTAAGTCAATTCGAGTTAATGAATACTTAAAATGGCTTTATTTGAAGTTACAAAGAGAAACATTCACCGCGATCGGCGTGTGCTTGGCAGTAATTGGTCGCGTGTTTATGGAAACTATTTTTCCGACGAACAAGTGTTACGCGCATTTGTTGACTTGTCAAGTCGAAATTTGGAAGCGTTGCCAAAAAAGCCTAAAGTTCTCTACGTGTGTTCTGGAACTGGTTTGCTTGGAGAATATGTAGTTCAGCATCTGCGAAAATTGGGCAAAATGCCATCGTTGACAATTGTAGACGCGTCGCAAGCACAACTTGACCAAAACGATAATCCGGCTACGCGTAAGGTATTGGCGGATCTTCTCGGACTACATTTACATGAAAAGTTTGATTTAGTGATAATGCGGAGCTCGCTTGACTATTTTCACACTCCAGCGTTGCAAGTAGCTGCATTGAAACGAGTAAAGGCGCACATGGCCAGTGGGGGAATCTTCATAAACCAATGTGCCGCGTTGCCCACGCTTGCCGAACGTAAGTTAGCTAATGATATTTATTCGTCAAGTCCAAAGATCGGCAAACGCCACTTTCAATCAACTGATTTACCGTGGTTATATGCAAAAGCAGGTTTAGCAGTAGAAAAGCTTGGCGCTGCTCCGCAATTAGTTTTATCCGCATCTGACCATATTTTACGCTATGACTTGTCGTCTATTGAAGTACGACTAATTAGGCGATTAATTGCCAAAACACCAAGAACAAGGCATCAGTTGATTAAAACAACGCTAAAAGGTTATGAAATGACCTTTGATTTTCCAATTTACGCTGCTACGAAAAAGTAGTTGTGATTTGTATCTAACTTATTCGCCCTTTTTCGAGCGGTTTAAATAGTTTACACTCTTAATTGTTGCGATTATCGCCTCTATGTTTGTTCATAAGATCCTACTTAAGAATTTCAAGTCCTTCAAGCAAAACGAGTTGCAGTTTGACAAAGGGTTTAATGCAATTGTTGGCCCAAATGGCTCTGGGAAATCAAATTTAAATGATGCTCTACTTTTCGCTTTTGGAGAAAGCAGTCTCAAAAGCATGCGAGTGAAAAAAACTGCTGACTTAATTTTTGGCAATTCCAATGCCGCTGAAGTAACTGTCATGCTATCTGAAGCTGATGGTAAAGAACAAGAAGTAAAACGTTTAGTGCGAAGAGATGGAGAAACTAAATATTTTCTGAACAGCAAGCGAGTAAAAAAATACGTTTTAGAAGAATTTTTATCAAAAAACCAATTGTTTACTCACAATGTAATCCGGCAGGGAGAAGTACAACGTATAGTTGAAATGAATCCCAAAGATCGGCGTACGATGATTGATTCAGTTGCTAATATCTCTGAATACGAAGCTAAGAAAAAAGAAGCTTTATCAGAACTTGGCCAAGTTGACGAGAAGCTCAAAAGTGCAGCAGCTGTTTTATCTGAACGAGAAGGCTACGTAAGTGAACTTGAACAAGAAAAACGCGACGCTGAACGCTATTTGGAACTAAAAAAGGAACTTGACTTAGCTAAAGCTTCGCTGTTGTATATTGACATTGCAATCAACACAACTGAATTTGAATCGATTTTATCTGCAATGGGCGAATATGTAGAGAAATTGAATGAAATCAAGCGCAAAATAGATGACTTTACAAAGCAAATTACTGCAAAAAACCTTGAACGCCAAAACGTTCACGAGGAAATCTTAAAACGCTCGCAAGGTAAACAACTTGTTTTACAAAAAGAAATTGATGATTTAACTGGTTCAATTGAACGTTCTCGTGCGATTATTGAAGAAAAGAAAAGTTTTGTTTCAAACGAGAATAACAAATTACATTCGCTTAAAATTGAGAAGACTAAAACCGATGATGAAGTCAAAGGTTATTCCAGTCAGTTAAAAGATATTGAAAAAGAAGCTGCAGATGTTGATGTTATTCTAAAGCGTGAACACGCTGAACTTGACAAATTATTAAAAGAATCAGATGCATTTACAAGTGATTTTCATAAAGCGCGAGAGTTTTTACAACGCGCAAATGATGAAACACTTATATGCAAGGAAAAATTATCGCAAGTCCAGGCAGAAGCAAGTAAATTTGCTGAACTTAAACGAATGAAAGAAGCCGAGCTAGATCGAACGAAGGGCGGCAGTGGCTTTGAAGAAATTGCTTCTAATAAGAAGAACCTAAAAGAAAAACAACAAGAAGCGGCAAAAACCGCTGAATTAATTGAACGAGAAGTAAATGCACTTTATTCAAAAGAAAAGAAACTCAATGTTGAACTCACTGGAGTGGAAGAAGCGTTATTATCAATTCGTACTAAAGTAGCTGAGCTTGACTCGCGTTTACGTACTTTGCGGGAAACTGACCAAAGCAGGGCAGTTACCCATGTTTTGTCAATGGGCGATAAAGGCGTTTATGGTACTGTTGAACAACTTTGTAGTTATTCAGATGAATATGCATTAGCTGCACAAGCGGCTTTAGGTGCGCGCGCTTCTTATATTGTTATTGACACTGCTAAAACTGCGTCAAAAGTAATTGAAGAGTTAAAGAAAAGTAAAAGCGGCAAAGCGGCCTTTATTCCACTTGACAAGATTCGCGCTTCATTGCGAACAAGTGAAGATGAACGTTTTGCAAAGACAAAAGGTTGTCTTGGCTTCTTAATTGACTTCATAGAATTTGAAAAACCATATTCAAAAGCGTTTGAATACATTTTTGGCTCAACTCTAGTTTTTCCTTCGCTTAAAGATGCTGAAGCATTAGTTGGAAAAGCAAGGTTAGTTACGCTTGATGGCCAACTTGCAGAAGCTTCTGGAGTAATGCTTGGTGGAAGTGCAATTCAACGCATCAATGCTGCACGCGAACGCAAAGTCCTTGATGATTTAAAAGATAAGGAAAAAGCCCTGCAGGTTTCAAAAGACTCTATTTTTTCCGAGTTGTACAATGTACGCGACCAAGTGACGCTTAAACGCAAAGAAAAAGCCAAAAGTGAACTTGAATTAAAAACAGTTGAAATTGAATTAGCTTCAATGACTGCACGCGAAGAGGCATTAATGCAAAAGAAAGCCAACCTTGGCGCAGCGATTTCTCAAATGCAAACTGAAATAGAACAATGCGATAAAGAAATAGAAAAAGCCGACGAAGACCGCGCTTCCCTCATTCGTCAGTTATCTGACTTAAACGTGAAGGTACTTGAGGCAAAGCAGAAAATTGACGTTGAAAAAGACAAAAACTTTGGGTACACAATTCGAGAACGCGAGAAAAAAGTGTCGGACTTAAAAATAAAAATGTCCGAATTAACGAACCAAATTTCTTCTCTACAATCACAGCGGGGAGCATACGAAAAACAATCAACAATGTTACAAAAACAACTGGATGAATTAAATAGTGAATTAAGCGAAGCAGAAAACGCAATCAAACAACACGATGCACTCATAAAAACTAACCGTACTAGCTTAAAAGAAAAACAAGACGAACAACGTTCACTCTCTACAGCATTAAAAGAACTCTACGACAAACGCGATGCAATTGAAAATGAACTACAGCGCATTGGTACAGAAAAAGGTAAACTTGAATTTGAACGCGACAAAGTAGACCGAGAAGTAAACTCACGCAACGTACGCAAAGCAGTTGTAGAAACTCAACTAACTAACCTTAAAGTAGAATACGCGCCATTCGAAGCACTTGAAATACCTCAAAAAGATTCACTAAACGAAGCCGCTAAACCACAATTAGTTGCACAGACCCGTCAACTACAAGGAGACATTGACTCACTTGGCGGAGTTAACTTAAAAGCAATTGAATTATACTCAACTAAATTTGCTGAGCTACAAGAACAACGCGTGCGAGTAGACCAACTAAAATCTGAAAAAGATGCTGTCCTAAACTTGATTAATGAAATAGAAGGCCGCAAAATCACGACCTTCATGACTGCTTTTAACAACGTTAACGCTAACTTCAAAACCTTGTTCAAACAAGTGTTCAAAGGCAACGGCGAACTCTTTCTTGAAAATACAGAAAACCCCTTCCTCGGTGGATTGACTATTAAAGTACAATTGGAAAACAAAGAAGTGAAATACCTTGAAATAATGAGCGGAGGAGAAAAATCACTAGTTGCATTAATGTTCCTCTTTGCAATTCAAACGTTCAACCCATCTAGCGTATACATCCTCGACGAGGCAGATGCCGCGCTTGACCAAGAAAACAGCCGTAAACTAGCACATTTAATCAAACAACTTGCAGCTGATTCACAATTTTTAGTTGTTTCCCACAATCAAAACGTGTACAAAGAAGCCGACTGCTTAGCAGGAGTAGCAATGACGTCAAACGGCTCAGCCATTGTTGAGGTTAAACTAAACGAAGCGCAACCAGAAACCGCGTGAATTGCTTTATCGGCTAAAAATAAGGCTTGCACCGTTTTTCCTATTGAATGAGACTATTTTTAAACCAAAAGCGTCTTACTTTCTAGATATTTATGTTCGGTTTTATCAAGCGTAGCAGCTATTTTAACCTCTTTATCGGTTTAACCTTCATAGTTTTTGGATTACTATTTCTGTTGTCTAACTATAACATTATCCCCGCGTTAGAATGGGGTAAGATTTGGCCAATTATCTTCATTATCCTTGGATTAACTTTTCTTATTCGTGGCCACCTGTATTCTCAGGATAGAGAAAAGGATCGAAATTGGATCTGAGATATGATAGGTATTTTTATATCTAGGGGTACACAATTAATTCCACTAATTTAAATATTAGGAGTTATAGCGATATTATAAAACAAGACTCTTATACATAAGTTTTACAAAGTTGATCAAATTACATGGGATTGCGACCAGCACGTACTATTCGAGTAGCTCAAGGCCAACAATGGGCTCGTATTTCAAACTCTAAACCAAGAAAGAGCTACGTAAAAGGAGCTCCACGCCCCAAAGTCAGACAATACGAAATGGGCACTGACAAATACTACGAACGCAGAGTAGATTTAATCTGCCAATACCCAACTCATGTTAGGGACAATGCAATGGAAGCTGCTAGACAAGCCGCTAACAAACACTTAGAAAAAACCCTCCTTGTTGACAACTACTTCTTTAGACTAGACAAATACCCTCATTTAGTTATTCGAGAACACAGTGCACTTGGAGTTGCAGGTGCTGACCGTATTTCAAAAGGGATGAAACGTGCATTTGGCAGGCCAAAAGGCAGAATGACCCGAGTAAACAAAGGCGACCCAATCTTTACAGTTCACTGCAATACAAGTGCAGTAAATGACGTTAAAGTGGCTTTAACTCGCGCGAAGCTAAAACTATCTGGCATGTACGCTCTTGTAGTCACTGATATTACAAACGAAGCCGTTAACTTTGCTAAGAAAGGCAAAGCTGCACGTGTAGCTAAAGTCAAAGCAGTTGAAGTCAAGCCAACCGCTGCAGAAGCTGCAGTTGCAGGCGCGCCAGTAGCCGGAGCGGCTCCAGCAGCCGGAGCACCAACAGCAGCAGGCGCACCAGCTGGTAAAGATGCAGGAAAAGAAACCGGCAAACCAGCAGGTAAAGGCGGAAAGTAGAAAAATCTTTTTTTTAATTCTTTAAACTGCTTAATTTACGGTTTAGTTCTTGGTATAATTCGTTTTTCTTTTCCTTACTTAGAGAAAATAGTTTCTTTTTTACCAATACTTCAGAAGTCGTAAATATGTAATTAGTTTTTATCACGCTGTCCTTTACAGCTCCTTCTTTTATCGACAGCGGAATACCCGTCATTTTAGTGTTGCTAGTTATCCCTGCTGCGATTATGTTTCCATACTCTTGGAATAGCACAACTACTGGTCTTGTTTTAAGCTCAAAAGAATCAGTAAATTGAACTTGACACAACAAAACGTCGCCTGGGCTATACATTGTCCCACACTTCATCATCTGGGTTATCCCAGAGTTCTTTCATCTTAGCCTGCTGAACCGTATGCAGGAAACGATCGTATTGATTTCGTTCCTTTGACCGCTTGAATAATTCTATCATTTTCAATAACAGTGAGTTGTAGCTCTGTTCAGGGTAATCTTTTGCTTTTTTTAACTCTTTCAATACTGTTTTGTCAACTTGAATTGTTGTAATACTTTGACTCATAGGTATCAATAGATTACTATAGTTACCTATATATAACTCTTTTGTTAGTGTTTTCATAGCATGTTTTAGTTAAAATCAGGCTAATAAAATAAATAGGCATAAAAAGTAAACATTCAGCAAAAAGGTAGTAGTGTTTTTGTCTAAGTTAAGCTATTTTATTTCAAAGTCAACTTTTCTTATTTCAAGCGGAACTTTTCTTGGTTTAAATATAGCTTTTTTTCGCGGGAATTCTCCTGCTAAGCGTTCAAATAACACGTGTGCTTTTTCTGGTTGCCGCGAGATATAATCTAATATTTTTTTGTAAGTGTGCCCATCAGTTAAAACATAATTTATGGGTGGGTTTGCCGCTCTACTGCTGTCATCACCGCCGCTATGTGGAAATGAATATAACATCACATGAATATCTGCTGGTTTGTCAGTTAAAGTTGTAACTTCACTCAATCCGGGCAAAGTAACTGCGTATTCTCGTGTTATAGGCATACTAATTGATTTTTGAGTAAATCTCTGGCGTCTGAGTAGCTTATCCAACCTAGTTTGAGGTATTGGTTCACTGACAACCGAATAAGTTTGATCCACCCAAGTTTGTTTAAAAAGGCCTCGGCGTACAACGCCATGCAATAGCAGTGCTTTATTTTTCTCATCCATTGCTATATGCGCCATACGCTTCAGCGCTGGATGTATTTTCAATAACCCCTCTGGATCAAATGACGGGCTTTTATAGGAATCTTTCAAATTGCGCTGGCCGTGAACATAAGCATTAAGCGGACCTACATACGGATCATGGAAACCCCAAGCGTGCACTGCAAATGCAACTTTATCTTTAACTGAATTAACCAATGCGGCTAATTCTTTATCTGGAGTAACTGTTTTTTTTCCTGTTAGAACTTCAACTAGCTCATGTGCGTCGCTTACGCCAGCGTCACGCGCAAGTTCCACTTGTTTTAGAACATTTTCTCTACCTGTTGAAACGAAGTGTTTGCCGAGTGCAATCGCGTCTTCATTTGAGAGTCTCTTCTGCGTAATTGCAGTGTGTAAAGTCACTTGAAACGCTTCAGGTAACCAGCCATAGCGTGGCATCTTGATTTTTTCAAAATGTGCTTTAGCACCGGCAACTTGTTCTTTTGGTATACGCATATTATTTGCAAATATTGTAACGATTGATAACTTTTTTAACCTACCAACCGTAACGCTTTCAATGGATAAAGAAGCGCGCAACGTTTATTGGTTTAAACAACTTTCAAAAGATAGTTTAGCTCAAGCTGGTGGCAAGGGCGCTAATTTGTCTGAAATGGCAAATTTGGGTTTGCCTGTTCCAGCTGGTTTTGTTGTTTCAAGCTACGCTTATTTTGCTTTCATTAAACATAATCACATTGATGAGATTATTCAAGGAGCTTGTGGTGCACTTGATGTTTATGACAATGTCAGCCTTGACAAAGCAAGTCAAGTGGTAAAAACTGCGATTTTAAAAGGTGAAATCCCAGCAGACATTCGTGCGGACATAATCAAAAATTACAATCGATTGTGCGGCGTTGATTTAATCCCAGCTGCATCGCAGGAACTTTATGTTGCTATTCGCTCTAGTGCAACTGCCGAAGATTTACCAGAAGCTAGTTTTGCTGGCCAACAAGAGTCATTTCTTAACATTAAAGGCGGTGAAGCAGTTGTTAGTGCAGTGCGCCAGTGTTGGGCGTCTTTGTTTGGCGCAAGGGCAATTTACTACCGTGTTGAACAAGGTTTTGACCACTTGAAAGTTGGCTTAGCTGCAGTTGTGCAGAAAATGTGTCAAAGTGAAGTAAGTGGAGTGATGTTTTCAGTTGACCCATTTACTGGCGATCGGTCAAAAATAATTATTGAAGCAGGTTTTGGTTTAGGCGAAGCAGTTGTAAGCGGTGCCATTACCCCTGATCGGTATGTTGTTGACAAAGAGTCAATGAAAATAGTTGACAAACGTATTTCAAAACAATCCAAGATGATCGTTAAAGTAAAAGGGGTTGACCAGTGGGTTGAAGTTGAAGAAGAATTGCACGAAGCGCAGAAACTTCCAGATAATTACGTGCTTGAACTTGCAAATTACGCAAAATTACTTGAAGAACACTATAGTTGCCCCCAAGACATAGAATGGGGAGTTGAAAACAATAAAGTGAACATCGTGCAAACAAGAGCGGTTACAACATTAAAAAACAAGAAACAAATTGAAACTGATGTCGCAGCTACTGATGCAAAATCCCAAGTAAACGCAGTGGTAGTTCAACAAGATGATTCCACTTCGGCTAAAGGTGAAGACCAATCCCTTCCTTCAAGTCAACCTTATCAAAAGACTGCACCCGATGAATTCAAAGAATCACCCACAACCGGTAATGAAGAAGTGCTAGCGCAAGGGTTACCTGCATCGCCCGGCCTTGCAAGTGGGCCAGTTCGCAAAGTGTTTGACATTAAAGAATTATACAAAGTGAAAAAAGGAGATGTACTTGTAACTCCAATGACGACCCCTGACTTCGTACCTGCAATGAAACGCGCTTGTGCAATTGTAACCGACGAAGGTGGAACAACCGCCCACGCGGCCATTGTAAGCCGTGAATTAGGCGTGCCGTGCATTGTAGGTACAGGTAATGCTACAAGTGTCTTAAAAGATGGTGAAGAGATAACCGTTGATGCTGACCACGGCGTAGTTTATGCCGGTAAGCTAGTTCAACAACATAGCCCAACAATTCCAACTGAAACAAATACTTCAAATTCAAGAAATGCATCTTCGCCTGTTATTACTGGCACTAAGATTTACGTTAATTTAGCTGAACCCGAAAATGCAGAGGCAGTTGCGTCGCGTGATGTTGATGGCGTTGGGTTAATGCGCGCTGAATTCATTATCGCTGGAATAGGAAAACACCCTCGCTTGTTCATAAAAGAAGGCAGACAAGAAGAATTCATTGACACTCTAGCAAAGGCGTTGCGTAAAGTCTGCGCTCCTTTTGGCAACCGGCCAGTTGTTTACCGTGCAACTGACTTTAAAACAAATGAATACAAGAACTTACAAGGCGGGGCAGAGTTCGAGCCACATGAAGAAAATCCAATGATCGGCTACCGCGGTTGCTTCAGGTACACAAAAGAACAAGACGTATTTGCAATGGAATTAGCCGCAATAAAAAAAGCACGCGAAGCTTATGGAATGAAAAACTTGCAATTAATGATTCCCTTTGTCAGAACAGTAGGCGAATTTCAACTCGTAAAAAAACTCGTTGAACAAAACGGGCTACATCAAACCCGCGACTTTAAACTAGGCATAATGTGTGAAATCCCTTCGACTGTAATCCTTGCCGAAGAATTTTGCAAGGCAGGCGCAGATTTCTTTTCAATTGGCTCTAATGATTTAACCCAGTTGACTCTAGGAATTGACCGCGATAACCCAATTGTTGCAGAGGAATTCGATGAACGCGATGAAGCAGTGCTTATTTCAATCAAAAAAGTAATTGAAGCTTGCCACAAGTACAACGTAAAAGTTTCTATTTGCGGCCAAGCACCTTCAGTTTACCCTGAATTTACAGAAAAACTAATTGAATACGGTATAGACTCCGTCTCAGTTAACCCAGACGTAATTGAAAAAACGCGCCGCATAGTTGCAAGCGCAGAACAAAAGCAACTCTTAAGAAAGTAATCCCTCTAATATTCACATGCTAAATAAATCAAGAGGGAAATGCCGGAAATGATTGTCCTTGGCTTTACTGGTACGTTTGCAGCTGGAAAAGATACTGCTATTTCTATAATTGCGGAAAAATATGGTAGTAAAGCATTTGAAATAAGCACAGCTAATCTCGTTCGTGAGGAAGCTGCCAAACGTGGTTTGTCACTCGGCCGAGAAAATTTACAGTCGGTGTCAAATGACATGCGTTTAAAACACGGTGCGGGTATATTTGCCAAAATGAGTGTCGAACAAATAAACGCACAGCATGACAAAACCATTGCACTTGTAAGTGGAATACGCACAACTGGCGAAATAAACGAATTGCGAAAAGCGTTTAACAAAAACTTTTTTTTAATTGCAATTAACGCTCCAATTGAAACTCGTTATTTGCGCATAAAACAACGCGCTAGAGCTGGAGAAAACTTACTTAGTTTCGAACAATTCAAGCAAAGCGAAGAACGTGAAATGCAAGGCGCAGCAGGGCCACACTCACAGAACATTGCTGCAACGATGAAAATGGCGGATTACACAATTGACAACAACGGCACAGAAGCGGAGCTAAATAAAAAAATTGAAGTGTTATTGAAAAATCACATTAACAAAGGCAACTAAAAATACTTTTTTTAGTCTTTCACTAGTGTTCCTTTGAATAGTTTATCGTTTATTGCGTTTTCAACTTCGTGCAAGTTTTTGCCATCTACAAAACGTAATTCAATGTTACTGCGCTGGGCTAACCTACATGCAACCAAGTCAAATGGAAAGTTTGTACGCGCAAGGCGCTTATCGCCGTCAACAGCGAGTTCTGTAAGCTCTTGGTGATTCATCTTCTCGTACTTTTTAGCTGTTTTATCCTTTTTCGGATCCCCCGAGTAAAGATAATCTATATTGCTTAAGTTCGCAACTGAACTAGCGCCAATCTTTTCAGCAAGAAGCATGGAAACCGCATCAGTTGTGATACCTTCAAGCAACCCGCCCATCACGGCAATTTTGCCGTTTTTCAAAGCAGTTTCAGCTTCAGCTAGATTCTGGCAGTAAACTGCGTTGTCTCCAAGCGATTGTGCTACGATGCGTGAATTCATTCTAGTTACTCGAATTGCAAGTGTATCGCATTCAAATTCGCCTGCGCCGAATTCACGTGCTGCAACTACATATTTGCGTGCTGTTCTCCCACCGCCAATAACTATCGCCAACCCGTCTTTAGCGTGGGCTTTTTTCAAAATTGAACCGAGTTCTTTCAAGTAAGCAACGTCGAAATCAGCATTTTCTGCAAAGAGCAGTGACCCGCCTAGTGATATGACTTTCATTAAAAAAACACCTGCTTTATTTTTTTCTATTTTTTCCCTTTTTTGCTTTAGTCTGTGAATTTGGGGAACCCGAATGTTTTTCAACCTCGGCTTTTATAAGATATACTATAAAGATTGCTGTTTAATTAGCATGATTTTTTAAGTGAGGTTTTTTACGCAAATGAAAGGAACTAAAATTTCAAAAGTGCTTGGCAAAGTTGTTGGTGAACTAGCAGCGCAGCTTGACATAAAGGAAAAAAATCAAGATAAAGTATTGTCGTTATCGCGTGAGTTTATTCGCGACTGCGCCAAAGCCATTCGTCACTTGCATACTGAAAATCCAGCTGAAGCTAAGGAGCTAATGGCTGGCATGAAAAAGAAGCTTGCCGAGTTGAAAAAAGTGGGGGAAAACTTCCCGCACATTCTTGACACGCCGATGCAAGAGTACGCTGAAATAATGATTTTTTCTGCAATTGTTGACAAAAAAGAAATTCCAACTCCTGAAGATCTTGATATAACTGTTTCTTCTTACTTGGGGGGTTTTCTTGACTGTTCTGGAGAAGTGCGTCGCGCACTTCAATTAGCATTAAAAGAAGGCAAATATGATGATGCAGAATATTATTTCAAGTGCATGAATGAAATTTACGACGAAATGATGTTGCTTAAGTACTCTGCTTCGCTTGTAGGTAACCTAAAGAGAAAGCAAGATGTACTGCGTGGCCAGTTGGAACACGCAAGAAGTGAAATGCTGCGCGTTGCAAAATAAAATAAGCCTTTGCTGGTGTAAACAAAAATGCTGGATATTAAGTTCATTAGAAAAAATTCCGATGTTGTAAAGCTAGATTTAGAGAAGCGTGGCGATGCTGAAAAGTTGGCTTGGCTAAATGACTTGCTAATTCAAGATAAAGGATATCGTGAGTTTCTTGCTGAAGTTGAAGCGCTGCGTGGTCGACGTAATATACTTTCACGCGAAATAAGCGAAGCAAAAAAACAAGGAAAAGACGCGTCTAAATTACTATCTGAAGCAAAGGAGTTACCTGAAAAATTAAAAGCAACTGAAGAAAAAATGGCTTTGGTAAAAAAACAAGTTGACTTTTACTTAATGCGTTTACCAAACATTTTACACAAAAGCGTGCCAGTTGGTGCTGATGATTCACAGAATGAAGTTCTACGAAAAGTTGGCGCAAAGCCTAAGTCGAAAGTTTTCCAGAGCCACGTTGACCTCCTTGCGCTTCATGGACAAGATTTGGAACGCGCAGCGAAAATAAGCGGTGCACGTTTTTACTTTTTGAAAGGCGATTTTGTCTTGTTGGATATGGCGTTACAGCGTCTAGCAATGGATTTATTGGTCAAAAAAGGTTTCCTTCCAGTTCTTCCACCTCACTTGATGCGGCGCGAGCCATACGAAGGCGTCACTGACTTAGCTGATTTTGAAAACGTCATGTACAAAATCGAAAACGAAGACCTCTACTTAATTGCAACAAGCGAACACCCTTTAACTGCGATGCATGGCGGCGAAATTTTTGAACCAGGTGAGTTGCCGTTGAAATATGCTGGCATAAGCACTAATTTCCGCAAGGAAGCGGGAGCACATGGAAAAGATACAAAAGGAATTTTCCGCGTGCATCAATTTAACAAAGTTGAACAAGTTGCGTTTACATTACCTGAAGATTCATGGAAAATGCATGAAGAGTTGCTTAAAAATTGCGAGTCGTTCTTTAAACTGTTAAAAATCCCTTATCGGGTTGTCAACATTTGTACTGGAGATATTGGTACCGTTGCAGCGAAGAAGTATGATGTTGAAGCGTGGATGCCTGCGCAAGAAGCTTATCGCGAAGTTGCATCGTGTTCAAATTGTACCGGTTACCAAGCAAACCGTTTAGGTATTCGCTATCGTTTGAAAAAGGGCAGCGAAGAAAAAGAAGTTCCACATACATTAAACAGCACCATGGTGGCAACAACGCGTGCAATTGTGGCGATCATGGAGAACTTCCAGAAGTCCGACGGCGCAATAAAAGTTCCAACTGCACTGCAAAAGTACGTGGGAAACAAAAAAGAAATCGTTCCACACAAATCGTAGCCCTTCGAAAAGTCTTTCAATCCCAGCGGAGCTAATAATTCCAGAAATAATCTATTTGAAAAGTGAAATAACGTTATGTCAACTGAGTCTAAGGTTTTGTTTGAGTTCAAGAAAAGCATAGCGAAGCTTCGAGACTATTCTGGTCGTGGTACAGAGTTGATTTCGCTTTATATTACTCCGGGCTACCCACTTTCAGACATTGCGGGTAAACTACGCGATGAGTATAGCCAAGCTTCTAATATCAAGAGCAAGTCGACGCAGAAAAACGTGCAAGCTGCATTGGAAAAACTGCTAGCTTTTCTAAAAACTTTCAAGAAAGTTCCAGACAATGGAATAGCTATTTTTTCAGGAAACATTTCACAATACGAGGGACAAGTTGATGTCCAATTATTTTTCATTGAGCCACCGGCTCCGCTCGGCACACAGTTTTACCGTTGTGAGTCAAAATTCGTTTTGGAACCACTTGAAGACATGCTTGAACACACTGGAACTTACGGGTTAGTTGTAATTGATGGAAAAGATGCCACAATTGCGGTATTGAAAGGTAAACTGGTTAAAGTGCTACGCCATTTGCATAGCACAGCACAACAAAAAGTGCACAAGGGTGGGCAATCGGCTGCACGTTACCAGCGCATTCACGAAGAGACAACTGAAAAGTATTACCAACGGGTTGGAGAAGCTATGGATGCTTTCATGGAGATAAAAAATCTTCACGGAGTCATTGTTGGGGGCCCTGGGCCAGTAAAAGAAGATTTTGTCAAAGCTAAGTTTTACAATTATCAGTTAAAAATTATCGGCGTAGTTGACACGGGTTACTCCGAAGAACATGGTTTAAAGGAACTCCTGGAAAAAGCTGAAGACGTGTTGAAAGAACAAGAAGGGGTTAAAGAGAAGAAGCTAGTTTCGGAGTTCATTTCAATAATTGCAAAAGAGGGCTTAGCGGTTTATGGTTTGGAAGAAACGCAAAAAGCACTTGATGCAAAACGCGCAAGTAAACTACTTGTAACTGAAGGAATGGAAATTTACGACTGCGTATACAAGTGCCCAACTTGCGGCAAAGAAGTAGCGAAGTCACTTGAAGAAAAAAGTGAGAGCGAGCCATGCGAGTGCGGTTCACACCGTAAAATCGGCTTATGCCACTTGCGTATAGTTGACTTAGTGGAATTAGCTGAAAGTCAAGGAATTCCAGTTGAATACATTTCAAAAGAAACAGATGAAGGTAGACAATTCCACGCTTCCTTCAAAGGAGTAGGCGCTTTTCTACGCTATTAAATGCCAAGCGCAACTTGATGCAAAGGTTGTTTGTGACTCACCTGACTTGGATCTTTGAGCTTTTTCTTAAGGTGAAGTAAAATTTTTGCAATAAAGTCGTTACGTTTATCTCCCAGTATGTGAACTGTTCCATCTGCACCAGCTTGTTTGGCAAGGTGGTCAGCCACTTCATGAGCTATATTATCTCGCAAATCTCCAATATCGCGTATTTCGGGATTTGTGTCAAACTCAGATATAATTGGTTCACCATTTGCATCTAGAAGGAAATCCATACTGCCAAAACTAAACAATAGTTGTTTATTCCATTCCGGTTTCGAACGGCGAATTCTCTCAATAAACGCTTTTCTTACTTTTTGTGCTTCAGTTACTACTTTCTTTGCCAGTTCACCTTCAAGCGGAGTTACCCTCCCAGGATGTTCAGCTGTAACGAACTGCTCTTCACTTGGCGGGTATAAACCGCTATAGTTTCCCTTGGTTAAAGGCTTCACAGCAGTTCTCATATACCCTGGGATAACCTTATTTCCAATCACGTAAACCCGCAGGTCTCTCAAATAGTCATCCGGTGGTACGACAAATTGTTGGTAAAATTCATGATCATGCGTAGGAAGAACATCCGCTTGTTTGGCAGGTACAAAAATTGAAACTCCAGCTCCACGATGCCCAAGAAATCGGCCTTCATTATTAAAACTTACTTTTTT
>JAHFHC010000022.1:0-12799 GCA_023247085.1 Microcaldota archaeon
AAAATATGCGTACCATTCACAACACCAGTAGCCAACATAGCCGCATTAACAGACGCAACCAAACCAACCTGAGACAAATTAACAGAATTATTCAAAATATGCGTACCATTCACAACACCAGTAGCCAACATAGCCGCATTAACAGACGCAACCAAACCAACCTGAGACAAATTAACAGAATTATTCAAAATATGCGTACCATTCACAACACCAGTAGCCAACATAGCCGCATTAACAGACGCAACCAAACCAACCTGAGACAAATTAACAGAATTATTCAAAATATGCGTACCATTCACAACACCAATACCAATCAAAGTTGCATTAATAGATCCATACAAACCAACCTGAGAAAAGTTAATAGAATTATTCGCCAAATGGGTGCCATTTACTGCTCCGGCAGCAATAAAAGTCGCGTTAATCGCACTTTGGAAATTAGGACCCAAATGCGTTGCATTCAATGCACCTTTTCCAATGAAAGTCGCATTTACGCCTTCAGCAAAACCAGGGCCAAGATTAGAAGCATTAATTATACCATTGTTCAAAACGCCAGTGCCATTATGTGACACTTGCAAGAATTCATTGAGAAGAGTACCCCAGGCGTTGTTGTCACTCTGGTCTGTTGGTAAACGAGTTGCAAAAGCAAGACTTACAAAAGTTAAGAGAAAAAGAGAAGATAGAAAAACATTACGAATATTCACTTAAGATCAATCACCCAAAAATTACTTCGATAATAAAAGCAAATCAAATTATATATAAAAAGCTTTTGCTTGAATTTTTTTGTAAATCTTAAAATTGTTTGCTAATTTTTTAAGTAATTTTAGTGGATGCGATAATTCGTTGTCTTATTTCGTTTCCGGTTTTGGAATCGCTTGTTGTAAAAACTAAGTAAACAACTCGATTTTTGCTAGTATCTCCCATTATGTAGAGCCAATTTTTTAGGGTTTCTGTGCCCATTGATTGATCCATTGATATTTCAACTACTGGGAAGTTGCTTACGGTTGTTTCTCGCGTTGAAATGTTGGAAAACGCATTGTTTGAGCTGAAAGAATCGTAGTTTTCTAGTGCTATTTTTTTAAACTCGCTGGCGTTTCTGTTAGGCACTTGTGTGACTGCAAACGAGGATGCGTTTAAGTCACCAAAACGCACTAGAGACAAGGGATCTGGTTGAGGTGACCAGTTAGCTGGTTTTTCGAAGTAAATTCCAGCTGCGCTGTCGGAGTAATTGTCAAAGACCATTGTTTGCGTGGCAGGCTGGCCAATACACCCGAGTAAAGCTATAGCTGAAAATACTAATAATAGTTGAGAAAACAGTTTCATACGGCATCTAGCGTATAGCTTTAGGCTATGAAGTTTTAAAAACCGTGCGGCTTTACACAATAACTTTAGTTGCAATTAATGCAAGTACAGCAAAGTGTAGTACGCGTGAGGCAAATGAGTAAATTGCGAATTCTTTGAAGTTCATTCCAGTTAAACCTGCAACGAAGGTAATTGGGTCAAAAATAGGCGAAGCGGGAATTATTCCAAATATCAGAATCGGAAGCGGACCGTATTTGTCGAACCATTTTTTTGCGCCGTCTAATTGTTTTGGGTTTATGAAGTGGTAAACTAGTTTTTCGCGAAAAACGCGGGCTAGCCAATAGTTTAGAAGGGCACCAAAGAAACCTGCAATAATTGCAACGGCAGTAAACAATAATTTCGTGCTTAAGTCCGGAGCTAAGTTAATCGCAGTTACAAATAGGAGGTCGGTTGGAAAAGGCAGTGCAGTTGAACCTAGAAAAACGCCAACAAAAACCCCGACAACACCCCATTGTGCGACTGTTGTTTTTACGTCGCCGTATAAATTAGGTGCAAGTATAGAAAGAGCTTCAATTGCTAGCAAGGTGATCAGAATAGCGGCTATTCCAATTGCAACTGATTTGGCAATTTCTTTATGGTCTTTATGCATAATAGTCACTTTTGGTAAATTAATGCTAATAATACCAATAAATAAAGAACAATACGAAAGGGGATTAAAAAACAGTCAGGAGATCTGAACGCGTTACTACGCCCACAAGTTTGCTATTATCCATAACGCAGACAATTTGCGAATAGTGCAAAATCGACTGCAAAGCTGATGCAGGTGCATCTGAACTGATAACTGGCGGAGCTGGAGAGGCAATAACCTTTACAAGCGTGGTTTTATCTGCCCCTTTTTCAATAGCATTTAAGATATCACTTTCTGAGATTAAACCAACTAATTTGTTTTTGTAAACGATTGGGAGTTGCGAAACTCCTAGTCGACGCATCTTTGTAGAAGCTATGATAAGCGAATCAGAAGGCGCGAGTGTTTCTATGTTGCGGTGCATCACGTCACGCACAAGGACAAGTTTAGCGCCTTTATTGATTTTTTCAAGAGTGGAAAAAAGTTTTGCAACAGTGGAATAAGCCGGGTCAACTTTATTGTTTTCTATTTTAGTGATAACAGACTGCGCTACTCCCGACTGTGCAGCTAATTCAACTTGCGTTAACCCCGCTAATAGACGCGCAGTTTTCAATTCGCTTGGAAGTGGCAGCAAACTCATATTCTTAACAGAATAATTATGGGATAAAAATATTTTTAAACCTATTTATGCTAAATTATTTAGCAGTTTTAGCAGTTAATTATAATTAGTTAAAAGCTATTTGAAAACAGCTAAAAACTTTTTTAAGGTGAACCAATAAAATGAAGCATTTCTTTACATCAGAGTCAGTGACCGAAGGGCATCCGGATAAAATTTGTGATCAAATTTCAGATGCGATTCTTGATGCCATTTTGGAAAAAGATAAGGAAGGAAGGGTAGCAGTTGAGACGCTTACAACAACTGGAAGCGTCATGGTTGCGGGCGAAGTTACTACTAATAGCTATGTTGACATTCAGGGGGTTGTACGTAAAACTTTGAAAGATATTGGGTACACTAACCCCGAATTTGGGCTAGATTACTCAGATTGTGGAGTTTGGACGGCTATTCATGAGCAAAGCCAGAACATTGCAGTAGGCGTTGACGAAGCGAAGCAAAAAGAACAAGGAGCCGGCGACCAAGGGTTAATGTTTGGTTTTGCTTGCAACGAAACTCCAGAGCTTATGCCTTTGCCAATTATGTTAGCCCATGGCTTAACTATGCGACTTTCAGAAGTTAGGAAGAAGAAGATTTTACCTTGGGTGAGGCCAGATGGTAAATCACAAGTCACAGTTGAGTACGAAGATGGTAAGCCGAAACGCGTAGACGCAATTGTAATTGCAGTTCACCATAGCCCCGAGAATACTCGCGAACAAATTATCCGCGACATTAAGGAACACGTGATTAAACCAATCTGCGGCAAATGGATGGATGAAAAAACACACATATATGTAAACGAAACTGGCGTATTCATAGTCGGTGGACCTGAAGCAGATACAGGCGTAACTGGCCGCAAAATCATTGTTGATACTTATGGCGGATACGCACGCCACGGTGGAGGCGCATTCAGTGGAAAAGACCCGTCGAAAGTTGACCGTTCCGCAGCTTATGCAGCACGCTATATTGCAAAGAATATAGTTGCAGCAGGGTTAGCGGATAAATGTGAAGTGCAGTTGTCTTATTCAATTGGGGTAGCACAACCAGTTTCAATTTACGTTAACACATTTGGTACAGCTAAAATTCCAGAAGAGAAGATAAGTGAATTGTGCTTGAAGCACTTTCCAGTTAAGCCAAAACAAATCATCGAGCACTTAAAGTTAAAGAGGCCCATCTACAAGAAAACAGCGGCTTATGGTCACTTTGGTAGAAATGACCCTGACTTTACATGGGAAAAAACTGATAAAGCTGAAGTGCTGAAGAAAGACGCAGGGCTTTAACAACGTTTTAAGACCGCGGCGTTTTTAGCACTTTTAATCCATTTCTTCGAAGAAGCCGGTTTCTAGGTTTTTCTTCACTTTATTCCAAGCATAGCATTTGCCATTCATTGCAATGTAAACGCCATGCGGAAGCGTTTGTACAAACGCAAGTGCTGCGCCTAAGTTAAAAGAAGAATCGGAATTTTTGAATTCGTATGGCACAAGCGCACCCGTGAATATTATTGTCTTGTTTTTTACTTGACTTGCAACTAGAGCAGCGGTTTTGTACATTGTGTCAGTTCCATGCGTAACTATAATTCGATCTTCAACTGCTTTTTTACAGTTTTCAGAAATAATTTGTCTATCCTTGTCAACCATATCTAAACTATCCATTGACATTAACGGCGTAATTACAAAGTCAACTTTGCACCATCCTCGTTCCAATAGTTTTGGCACACGCGTTGGCTTTACAACTAAACGTTGAGAAATAGGGTCATATTCTTTGTCAAAAGTGCCGCCAGCAGTGAAAATACGAATACGCATAAATATACAAACTAAAAGTGGCTTTTGAACATAAAAGCATTTGGTAAACTCGCCTTACGCACTTAATTTAAACTCTATTCCCCCAAATAAATTCGAAAATTACAAGATTAGCATTGGGCTCGTAGCTTAGCCTGGTTGGAGCACTCGACTGATAATCGAGCGGTCGTGAGTTCAAATCTCACCGGGCCCATAAAAATTCACAATAGCTAAGACATATTATAATTGAGCTCTGTATCTTCCAGGCACGATATGTTTTAGGAAAGTCTGCTGTGCTTTTGCCAACGCATTCTGATATTTAGTTTTTGGAATTAAATGCACATTCCCGCGGCGGTCAATAACAAGAAACGGGTGCGTCTCACGCGCATGCGTTACACTAATCTTCTTTTGTGCATCTAAAAATTCAATCTCCTTACTCTTTTCAACAACGTCTTTAGTTGTCTGACGAACTGCAGGTGAAACAGATTTATACAAAGCACTTAAAGTAACCGCTGGAACTAAAGCACCTACAGCTACACTTTTCGCAACTGAACCTTCAGATAACGTCCAAGCAACTGCCCCTGAAAGAAATGCACCTTCTGCCAAAAGATCCGTCCGCTCTGGGAACGTTTCGTTTATTCGCTTTTTCCTTGCATTCAGTAGTTCTTCCACTTTTTGCTTTATTACGGGATGTAAATCCTCGTGCTTTATTACTAAACGCTTTTTTTCAAGCGGCGGACTAAGCGCTACATTAACCGTACGCATTAAATGATCAAAAGCTTCTTCACCTGAGACTCGCTTAGCAATCGCATTTGCTTGAGCTAAATGTGGTTTCATTCGGTCAACAGTGGTTCTTTTTAACAAATCGCCAAGCGCCGTCAAATTTGCGTCAGTAATTTTGCCTTTCTTATGCGCGGCGTGTAACGCAACTTGCAAGTCCGGATGAAGCCAACCATACCGCTGCATACCAATCAACTTCAAATGACTCTCAGCAGCAGCTTGTTGCACTTTGCGATCAAGTGTTTTTCCTTCATTTTCTGGCATAAATAATAGTTTACTAAACCGCTTTTTTAATGCTATAGGTTATCTTGATAATTTTATCTTTCGTAAATTATTGCATTGCTTGTAAAACTGGAAACTTCATTTGCGGTTTTGTTTGGAAAAATTTCTAGTTTTAGTTTTCGAGTGTCAATGAGTTGCGCTAACACAACGCCCTCTACAGAATTGTCAAAATCCTTTATTTTTAAATTCTGGGCAAGAGAAATGCGATCCCAGTGTTGACCGTCCGGCGTATAATATTCATAAGGAACTAACTCGTATTTCACTAAGCCAGTTGAAACGCTAACTTCCGATGGGTTTGGACCATTGCCTTTAACGCCAAATTGTTTTGCTGCACCTGCAAAATTACCCATTGAGATTATGAAATGAGATGGGTCAATGTAATCTGGAACAAACGCAAAATGATTTTTCCAATATTCGGGGTTATTCTGACCACCGGCATATCCCCCTGTGTTTTCTACAAACCAGTTGCCAATTAGCTTTCCGTCAACATCATAGTCAATTTTCCCACCCGTGGGTATTGCGGTGCGTACATTTTTTTCCAATAGTTGGGATTTCAATGGTTCTGTAAAGTAGTCAAAGGAGTCAACCACGTGAATTTTCCATGATTCACTTTTGTAATGTTCTGGTACTACGAAACCGTTTAATTTTACGTTATCGTCATAGGCGTTAAAGTCTAATCCCACTGCTTTTCCTATTAGCTCACCTGACTTAACCCTTACATCCTGCCCAGGATAACTTCGCGCATCTAATAAGGGCTGAAGTTTTGGAGACAATTGGTAAAGGTGAATATAAATTGTGTAAAACGTGCAAGTGTGGTAAATAACTAGCCTATAATCCCCTAGTTCTGGATTTGTTGTTTGCTTATAACTATTACCCATACTTTGCACTAACCCAACGGTTCCATCTGCAGGTGAATATACGTCCAGTAAATCATTTACGCTATAATCCGAACTAGGTTTCCATGACTTAGCGTAGTAATACTGATGGTCAGACGGAGTTACATGACTTCCGGTTGTTCGACCTAAAGGAGATATAAAATTAATGTCCTCTAGCTTCATTGGAGAAGCAGTAAAATTAACTGATCCAGAACCAGAGCAAGGATAGCCATCTGCACTTCGAGTATTTGGATTGACTTCGTTGTCTTGATGATTGACTTGATTGTTTTGATTATAGCCATTTGAATATTGTCTTTGACTTACATCAGAATATTGAA
The DNA here is from genome assembly GCA_023247085.1 of Microcaldota archaeon. Classification (GTDB taxonomy): domain Archaea; phylum Micrarchaeota; class Micrarchaeia; order Norongarragalinales; family UBA8480; genus JAHFHC01. The sequence goes on from JAHFHC010000022.1 coordinate 6,630, forward strand.
CAGGCCGAATAGATGACTGGTTATACGTAAAATTATTCATTTGAACATTTTGAGACGTATTTTCTTTATTTTGCTCTTGAATAAAATTAGAAGGTTGAAGCGGCTGAATTAGCGGTTGGCTTTGTTGAAAATACCCTGCTAAAAATAAAGCAGTTACAAGCACCAATCCAAAGACAACGGCATATTTGTACATCAAGTTTACTTAAGCAAACCAATCTTTATTTAATTTGTGGATACACGCTATATTTTATCGCACACTTTACGCGCGAACATTTAGAAAGTCTTCATTTCTTTTATTTCTTCATACCTTTTTTGAATTTCGTTTTGGCTTAGCTTTTGCATTTCATATATTGAAAAATCTTCCGCGTTGAACGAAGCGATTACTGATCCATAGATAATGGCCTTTCTCATGTTTTTCTCGCTCGTATCTTTTGTTTTTGCTAAATAGCCTACAAATGCTCCGCCAAAGCAATCCCCACACCCAGTTGGGTCTTTCACTAGTTCAAGTGGATACGCGCTTGCGCTGAAGTGCTTATCTTTTGTAAATAGCAAGGAGCCATGTTCGCCTTTTTTTATGACAATAGCAGTTGGACCAAGCGACAGTGCTTTTTGTGCCGCATTTACAAGACTAGTGGTTTCAAATAATTGACATGCCTCATCGTGATTTAGCAACAATACATCAGTTTTGCCGATCATTTCAAGTAATTCCGTTTTTTTGTTTTGAATCCAGAGGTTCATTGAGTCTAGTACAACTAACTCAGGGTCATCAAGTTGTTTGAAAACGGCTAGCTGAATTTCTGGGTCAGTATTTCCAAGGAAAACGTACTTAGCTTTGCGATATTCTTGTGAAAGTTTTGGCTTTAATTCAGTTAAGCAATTTAATTCCGTACGCAGCGTTTTAGCAGTATTTAAGTTGTGTTCGTATAAACCACTCCAACGAAATGTCTTGCCTTTTTTTTCAACGCCAGTTAAGTCCATTTGCTTTTCTAGAAGTTGCCAGTGGTTTTTTGGAAAATCTTCTCCAATTATACTAATTACGCCTGGTTTTGTGAAAAAAGAACAAGCGTACGCGGCATACGCTGCAGATCCGCCCAATGCATCAGTAACCTTGCCAGACGGCGTTTCTATTGAATCCAGCGCGATTGTACCAAGTATAATCGTGTCTATCATAGTTGTAAAATTACCTTAAGTTATCGAAATAAAATCAAATTTAAACCCGCCGAAGTATAATACCTTATATAAATAATCAAATACTAGATTTTATTAAATAGCGAATTATGCACAAATTATCACACGCTAAGAATAGCTAACTACACGTAAAAAGGTTGAAAATATAATGTACCGCGGAAAAGCTGAGCTTGTTGAAATTATAAAAGAAACGCATGACACAAAAACGTATAGATTGCAACTAGATGGCGAAGCAAAACTGGATTTCAAGCCCGGCCAATTCGTAGTACTTGTTATCCCCCCAGAATTAGGGGGTGGGCCACAGTACTCACGCGCTTATTCAATTGCCTCTAGCCCAACCGAGCCCCTTATTGACCTCACTATGAACGTTGTTGGTGCGGTTACAACCAAGATGGATTCATTTGAAACAGGCATTAAACTAAACATACAAGGTGCGTTTGGCAAATTTATTTTCGATGAAACAAAACATAATGACGTGGTTGTAATTGCCGGCGGCACAGGGATAACTCCGTTTAGGAGTTTTTGGCGCTATATTCAAGACAAAAACCTGTCAACAAAATTAACCGTTTTAATCTCCTATAAAACTGCAAGCGATATTGTTTACAAAGAAGAACTAGAAGAAATTACAAAACAATCCAAAGTAAAAGTATTTTTGACATTAACACGAGAACCAGAGAATACTGATTGGAAAGGAAATCGAGGAAGAATCACCGGCGAGATTATTAAACAACAATGTGACGCACTGGAAGGAAAAACGTTTTTCATTTGCGGGTCAAACAAAATGAATGACGGCATTTCAGAAACGCTCCTTTCTCTAGGAGTTCCGAAAGACCAAATAATAACCGAAAAGTGGGGAGAATATTAAAAATGACATTAAGCAAAGCACAAGACGAAGTTGACGAATGGGCTAATCAATACAAAGTGCCTTACTGGACTCCACACGAGATACTAGCGAGGTTAACTGAAGAAGTTGGTGAATTGGCGCGCGAAATTAACCACACTCATGGGCCAAAAAAGAAAAAAACTCCAACTGAAGGAAGCACAATAAAAGAAGAAATGGGCGACGTTCTTTTTACACTTATTTGCCTTGCAAATTCCCAAAAAATTGATTTAGATGAATGCTTTCAAAAAGCAATGGCTAAATGTTATGGCAGAGATAAAAACCGGTTTGAAAAAAAATAAACCAGTAGCCTAAGTACAACCGACATTTTGTCAAAAACACAACTATTAAGAACTACGATAATATAAGAATTTTATATGTGCGATCGCATTGATGTAAAAACAGCTGCACTTTCAGTTGGAACTTTTGCTTTTCTTCTCCATTTATTGTGGGTACTTATAGTGGCCGCTGGATTTGGGCAAGCGCTAGTGAACTGGAAACTTTCGCTTCATTTTGTTTCAATGCAATTTACTGTAATGCCTTTTGGCTTTGTAAACGCAATTGTGCTATTAATAGCTGCATTTATAGTAGGCGCGGGTGCAGGCGCGTTATTTGCAACAGTGTGGAACCACTTTTCAAAACGCTAGAACTTGTGAAGAAACTTATAAACCCGTACAGCTCTAACTTTTTTTACACTTGCTTCGATCGTCTAGCTGGTCAAAAATCGTTTAATTTTTAAACTATTTTCCGTAAAAGGACGCAGCCCTCTCAAGGCTGCAACTCGGGTTCAAATCCCGATCGAAGCGCTTTCTCCTGTCGCCCTTTTTTATACTTATAGCTTGTTAATTTTGTTTATGCCATTTAAGCGTATTTGGGCTATTCATCCGTCAGTAAAAGAACTTTGGGCTAACCCTAGACTAATTCCTAAACTACAAGTTTTCTTTCAACACTTAATGACAAACCTCCCTGAAGATAAGCATTACACTAGAAGCGCGATTTTAAACAAAGCGGCGTCAGTAGAGTTTAAAGTTTTTGGGAAAGCGTTGGATAATTTGTTAGGGCCGAATACAAAGCAATTTTCTAAAGATAGATTAAAGGAGATATCAACCAGGTTACAAGGCGTACAAATAGAAGTACAACACGTTAATGAAGCTAAATCAAATTATGGAATAGACTTTACATCCCCTGTCGGAGTGAGGGTATTAAAAGAAACCGAAAGGGAAGTTGAACTTCAAATTGAGCCAGTTAACCTTACAATGGTTAATCGACAAAAACTCAGCCAAGGCGATTTATACTTACCGCATGAAACGGATCCAGAAACAGCCTATGTTGCTACTCCTTTGAAAGCGGACGGCAAACCGCCAGTTTATTCGCTAGTGCGTTTAGTGCCGTTTCGTGACCCAGATACAAATGCGCTTCATTACTTTGTACAAAATTTACAGCCTAAGAAAAGGGAAAGCCAAGTTCCAAATCAAGTGCAAAAAACTTATAGATTTTTAGATAAATGGAGTTTAATGGCTGCGCTTAACTACGCACGTACAAGTGGAGCTGCAAAGGTATTCATTTCAAGAGAATACGCTTCACAAATTCACGGTTTGCTTGGCGATCATCATACTAGACACGTTCTACAGCAAATTCGTAAAAAACACACGCGTCAAGTAGTTAGAAACGCTTGGGCAGATTATAGCAAGGGGCAAATTGACAAAGCAGAATTCGTAAAAAGAGCAAAAGATGCCGGGCTAACGTTACCTAAGTATTTAACTGACAAAGAAGCGGAGCGATTATACGAAGAATCACCGCGCGCGGTTGGATTTAGGCCATTTGCTTCGAACATAAGCGTAAAAGAGAAAAATAGACGAACTACAATTGTTCGACCATTAGTTTATCCGACGTTAGAAGATCACCCGTTATCTTTCTTAGTGCATAGACCGTTTAGACAAGCTTAAAAACAAACGCATAAGCTAATGTAAGTACCCAATTCATACCGTCATTATTTTTATATTGATTATAGCTAATTTAGATAGGTCAAGAGTTAAACGGCATGGTTCTTTGTATTATTGCATTTATAGTGTTCGGCATAATGTCTATTTTTTCAGCTAAGTATAGACCACTAGCAAAAGAAGGGTTTCGTTGCGTTTTTAGAACATTAACAATGAAACCATGCGACACGGGTTTAGATCAAAAGTTCAAAACCGAAGTAGTGTACAGCGTAATGCGTTATTCTCCCGGAGCTGCGCGATTTGTAAACAAGCAATTTGCATTTATATCGTGGATTTTTGTATTACTAACCCTCGCGAGCCTTGGCTACAGCGCGTACGGAGTTTACAACTTTTATGTTTTTGGAAACTGTGAAGGCCCAAACGCAACTTCAACATGCATATTAAACGACTTAACCGGAGATTACGGCAGGTTCAGCAGTCCAACTGAATTAATCCCACCAACTGATCTTGATGGAATAAAGGCAGGCAACCGCTCTTCCAATTTGACAATCATTGAATTTGGATGTTTTGTATGCCCATATACAAAAAAAGCAGAACCAATTGTGAAAGAATTACTTAATACAACCAACGTAAATTATATTTTCAAACCTTTCCCGCTGCCAAACCACAATAACAGCTTTATAGCTGCTCAAGCAGTGCTTTGTGCGGTTAAGCAAAACAAAGAATGGGAAATGCGGGAGCGTGTGTTCGCTCACCAAGAAACATGTTCAGTTGATGGAACACTTGCAATTAATGATATTGCTGAAAGCAGCGGGATGAACATGACGCTTTTCAAACGATGTATGAATAACAATGAAACAGTTGGAGAGTTAAACAAATACATTGAACAAGGCAAAGCCGCACACATTTATGCTACGCCAACATTTTTTGTTAATGGCAAGCCACTTGTTGGGCCAAAGTCAATTGATGAGTTTAAGGTATTGATTAAATGAATGTAAAAAACGATTTTCCATTTTTGGCAAAGAACATTGACTTAGTTTACTTGGATAGCGCTTGCACGTCAATTAAACCAAAGCAAGTGATTGAAGCTGAAAAGAGTTATTATGAAGATTACGGCGCATGTGCGGGCAGAAGTTCGCACAAGTTCGGCGTAAAGACAAGCGAAAAAATTGAGAATTGCCGCGAAATAGTTGCAGGGTTTGTTGGTGCAAAAAGCGAAAACCTAATTTGGACGCGTAACACAACAGAAGGGCTGAACTTAGTTGCTAATTGCACTGATTTTCAAAAACGCAAGACAGTTATTACAACTATAAACGAGCATCATTCAGTTTTGCTTCCATTGCTAAAATTACGCGATGCGGGAAAGATAAAATTAAAGGTCCTAAAAGCAGAAAATGGCGTCGTATCGCTTGAACAGTGGAGTGAAGCAATTGACAAGGAAACCGCACTTGTTGTGACGCATAACAGCAACAACACTACTTCGATTAAACAAAACGTAAAGCAAATAACTAAAATTGCTCACGATGCTGGCGCATTGATTTGCATTGACGGCGCGCAAGGAGTTCCACATTACAGTGTAAATTTCGGGCAAGAAAATTTTGATTTTCTATGTTTCTCTAGCCATAAAATACTTGGCTCAACTGGAATCGGCGCATTAGTCGCAAAAACTGAATTATTGAAAGCAATGCCGCAGTTCTTAGTTGGCGGCGGTACAGTAAAAACAGTTTCTTTAGAAAAAGTAGTTGTTGCTAGCGACCAATCAAAATTTGAAGCAGGGATTCAACACTACGCTGGAATTTTTGGATTTGCTGCTGCTTGCGAATACCTGGAAAAGATTGGTATGAAAAATATAGAAGCGCATGAAAAAACATTATCAACGGCATTGCTAAGTGAATTGAAAGATATAGGCGCAATGATTTATGGTGATTTAAACAACCGCAGTGCATTATATTCGTTTAACCTTGGCAACGCGGCGCCGCATGAGTTAGCGCTAATGCTTGATAAAGAAGGGGTTGCGGTTCGCAGTGGATTTTTCTGTGCTCAACCCGCAATGGAGTCACTTGGAGCAAAAAATGGCTGCGCAAGAGTAAGCGCATACCTTTACAATTCGCTTGAAGACGTAAAGAAGTTCAGCGATGCATTGAAAAAACTAAGCAAATTAT
>JAHFHC010000022.1:12809-15560 GCA_023247085.1 Microcaldota archaeon
AGGAACAGCTTGTTTTTTCACCGAGCTCTTGAAGTGAAAGCACACGGTTTTCTTTTGTCCCATCTGCAAATATCCAAGTCGGATAGCTATTTACCCCCGCATCAGTACATACTTGGTATTGGCCGTTCCTGCTTGGCGGCGAGCACTCGATGTAATTTACATATTTCATTGAATTACCAAATGCCGCTTTTTGGTCTGCACAATGAGGACACCAAAATGCACCATAGAATTTAGCTCCTTTTTCAGTTAAACACTTGGCAAAATCATCATATTGGCCTGGCCCATTTGCTGGCGAGAAAAAGTAGAAAACAGCAACTAGAAGCGCAATTATCCCTATTGCAAAAAGAGCTAATATTTTTACTGACATGAATTGACCGCCAATTTATTTATTAAAATATATAGTTTAACAGGATTTTAAGCTATGCAATCTGAACCAGTTACGCAACTTGACTCATTTACGGGTACACCGCGCGCTGGACATTTATTTGACTGAATACAAGCTTTGTCAGTTACAGAATTTAATTGTTGCGTTAAAGCAGTTTGTGAGTCGCTGCCAAACGTTATCAAAATACGGTCAAGATCTTGAAAATCATAACCATCGTACTCATTTCGCTTTATGCCATTCACGAAAAATTTCAATTGTTTATCTCCATTATTGCAAAAAGCGTGGCGCATATCAGTGACAAAGCAAGTTGAATTAAATGTCATGTTTAACGAAGTAAAAAACTCACCAAGAGTTGCGCCAGATATGTGCTTGTGTATAACTTCACCGTTGCTGTCATGCAAATGCACAAAATTGCTGAGTTTACTTTGGTTTGTTGACATGTACTTAGTTTGAGAAAAATTGAATTGTTCACCGTTTAAGTAAACTTTAAAATCAGCATGGTAATGCACGTCATCAATAAGCGGCATACTGGCCGGTTTTGGCCAAAATATAATCGTAATTCCAAGGATAACTAGCAAAATTATTACAATCACAAAGATTTTGGAGTTTTGAGAATTTAAAAACAACATAACTAATATTCGCTTAAAGCAAATTATTAAACAACTATGAATAAAAAGTTACCATTTCTTAACTGCTATAAACGTACGCGTGTCTCCGACGTGGCTACATTTTCTAAATTTATCAATTTTTTGATCTAGAGAAGAAATTGAATCTGCGCCTATTAATACACAGCCATCAAATTCACCTGAAATTTCAAAAGCATCCAAATGAAGTGCTAATGATGAAACTTCATGCATCATCTTCTTTGTTTCTCCTTTTGCTTTAAGCATTACAATTCCAAAAACACCGGCATCGGTAGAAGTATCGATTGTAAACCGACGAATTACTTTTTTTCGAAATAGCTTATCAATTCTGCTCCGCACAGCCCCTTCAGTTAGTCCAACATGAGACGCGATTTGTACATTGCGTATTCTGCTATTCTCGCGCAGTAAATCTATAATTTTCTTGTCAATTCCGTCAATACCATTTATGCCCATATAATTTTATTCGAACCAAAAATATATAAATGTTACGAAAATCGCAATAAATATTCGATTTTAGAAATATTTATAAGTTTTTAGTAAGCAAATCGTAATGTTATTCTATGTTAATACAAAAATACGGCGGCGGCATTCTTGCAAACAAACATGATTTTGAGCGAGTAGCGGTCATCATAAAACAAACTAAGCCATACGCCGTAGTTGTTTCAGCAGTGCAGGGAGTTACTGATGAACTAATCGCAATGCTTGAAACTGCAAAGTACAGCGAAGCGCCAATTGAGCAACTCAATACTTTGAAGAAAAAACACCTGGAAATCACGGCCGGAAATAGAAAGGAAATAGAAAATACGCTAGATAAATTAAAGCAAACTCTTATTGGAGTTAATTTAACAGGGGAGTATAGCGAAAAACTTTATGCGAGTGTCGTATCCCGCGGGGAATACTTGTCTGCACTGATACTCGCTAGTTATTTACCCTCGTATAGTTTTTGGCCTAGTGAAAAAGGATTAAACGCAAATGGAAGCTATGTAAATAGCCGTAGCGATGTGCTAAAAACAAAAAAACCACCAAAAAACAGCATAATAACTGGCTTTTACGGCATTAATGAAGCTGGCGAGGCGTGTTTATTCGGCAGGGGCGGAACAGATTATACTGCGTCAATAATTGGCAGAGTATTGAAAGCTGATAGAATAGAATTTTGGAAAAACGTGGATGGTTTTCTTTCAGCTGACCCCCGGCTTGTCGAAAATTCAAAATTTATTGAATCACTTTCATTTGAAGAAGCTAGCGAAATATGCCGATTTGGAGCAAAGATACTTCACCCTTCAGCAATGGAACCATTAGTTGACACAAGCACAATAATTGAAATAAAAAACGTAGAGAAGCCAAATAGCACCGGAACGATTATACACCAAAGAGAAAATAAAAGCGAAGTCGCTGCAATTACCGGCAGGCAAAAGATTGCAGTTATAAGCGTATCAGGAAACGAAATGGTAGAAGCATTTGGAATCGCATCAAAAATATTAACGCGCATCGCCAATGCAAACATATCCGTTGACGTAATTGCAACTGGACAGGCTAATATTTCTTTTACAGTTAGTGAAAACCACGCAGAAAAAGCAGTGAATTCACTAAATGACTTAATTGCGGAGTTCGACATCGGACAAAAAAGTGGTTTAGCGCTTGTAGGAGTTGTTGGAAGTGGCATAAAGCGGAACCCAAAAGTGTTGTCGCGTATATTTTCCGCGCTTTCAAGTAAAAACATCG
>JAHFHC010000006.1:0-37672 GCA_023247085.1 Microcaldota archaeon
TTTCGTGTTTTTCACTCATTGTTTTAGAAACTCACCTAGTTATATTGAAAGATTTAACTTCTTCGTATAATTTATTGGCAGTCTTGTCTTTTTCAAAATGAGTTCGAATTGGCGCAATTAATTTATCTAAGTAAATTGCAGCAGTGTTTTTCAAATCCATTGGGTGCAATTTACCCGCTACAAAATCGGTTTCTAGTTCAATGTAAGAAGTGTAAGTGACTGTTCCACCGAATTTAACTGGCCGTTCAATTGTCACTTCTTTAAAGGCGCGAAAAACGATTTCTTTCATGTATTCAAGAATAGGGTTACCTTGAACAATTTTAGCAGGGCAATAAGCTCCACCGAGTTTTTTCTTAATCTCTTCAGTTGAATCATGCACAAAAATGCAAGAACTTGGTTTTGATTTACTCATTTTAGCGTTTATTTCCGCGTCAATACCTGCTTCGTCGCTCGCAGATGCACTTGTAATTCCATCAAGCCCCAATAGCATTCGGTGGTGTAATGCAACTGGCTTCTTCCATTTTAATTTGTCTGCAACTTCACGCGCTAACATATTTGCTTTACGTTGATCTAAACCCAACTGGCAAATATCAACATCAAGTTGAAATACATCAGCCACTTGCATAGACGGGTAAAAAAGTTGGGCAACATGACTAGTTTCTTCGGCTCTGCCGGCAATTTGCAGTGCGCGTTTAGTGCGGTTTTCAGTGTGGTGTTTAGCAACTAACAAAACTTTTTTCCAGTATTCACCATCATCAAAATGATCTTTATGCCACACTACTTCAATTTTATTTAAATCAAGTCCAGCGGCTTTCCAAACTTCCAAAAAGTATTTGCTAACAACCCTAATATTGTCAAGGTCGCCGCCAAGTTTTTCATTTATCCACGCAAATGAATCTGCAAGAAGGAGCTTGAATTTTACATTTGCTTTTAGTAAGTCTTTCAAAAGCAATGGGCGGTAAACCCCTACGGGCAAATGTGCAAGGCCAGAAGGTTCAAAACCGTCATATGCCGTTGGCTTGCTTTTTGTTTCAAGTAAATCGCGCAACTCAGCTTCAGTAACGATTTCTTGACTAATTCCTTTTAATAATTGTAAACGATTTTCTAAATCCATGCAAGTTTTAGCACTTAAGGGTATAAAATCTCATACGGGGAGCCAACAATATTCGATATTCAATTGACTAGCAGTTTTTCCATTATAATAATTGGCTTTCCATCTAGAACTTTATCGCTTTTACCTTTTGATACAAAACCAAGAGAATCGTAAAGCGATATTGCAGGGGCATTATCTTCAGAAACAAGAAGAAAAACTGAAATACAATTGGACTTAATTGCTTCCAGAATTATGCGTTCAGCTAGTTTACGTGCAACTCCATTGCGGCGATGTTCTTCGAGAACCGCTATTCCCATTAATTTGCATTGATTATCTTTTAATTCAAAATCTGCAAACCCAATTATTCCACGATTGAATTCTGCAACTAAGTACTTTACATTTGTGCTTTCTAGCCTGCGTTTTATTTCTTCAGTTGAAAAATCTACATATGGAAAAAAACGCTTTGTCAAAACAGTTAAGGTATACAGATTAAGTTTGCTCGCTGGCCGAATAATCACTTCACGGTTGTTCGTGTTTGAATTAAACGGCATCTGCGCGATTTTGTCAATGAATTGGGATTCCATCAATCCAATCAGAATAAAACACCTCTAAAAACCTAGCGGCTACGTCGCTACTGCGTAATTTGACACTTGCTTCTCGGTTTAAATTAAATGAATGATAAGTCCAGTTGTTGCTTCCGACGAAAACAGTTTCATTATCAATAACAAGGAATTTAGCATGGACAAGTGAAAAACGCTTTGGGCTTAGCATAACTTGCACTCCTTTTGCTAAAAGTGTTTTTGCCATTGGCACATTAGAAGAAATGGAAGAATCAAGAATAACTTTTACATCAACGCCGCGGGCATGCGCAGCTATTAGTTCATCGCGTAATATCGTTGAAGAAAAAGTGTACACTTCAAGTTCAAGTGAACTACGGCTACTTTGCACTAAATGCACAACAACTTCTTGGTTACCTGGAGAAAAAACGGGTTCAACATCCACTACACCAACTTGCGCTGGTGGAACAAAAAAACTAGTATAAACAGGCGTGGTTAATGCAAGGGAAAAACCTAGTGCAATTCCTATTAACAAAACGACAAAATTTTGCTTCATTTTTTAGAGTCTTCTATCATTTTGCCGTAATCGATCTTTTTTATCGTTTCCCTTTTTTTATATATATAAACAGAAAAAACACCAAAAGCTAAAACGGCTAATAAAATGTGTTCCCATGAAAAATTGACGTTATAGCCAAGTAAATGCGCGGTTAGTAACGTTGGTGCAACTGTTTTTACGCCCGTTGTCTGCGATTCTAGCAGGCTGAGTTGTTTTGCGGAGTTTTCAATTGATTTAGACGCGTTTTCAAAGTTATACGCTGCCGCTTGAGCCGTGGTTTCTTTTAACAATTGTTCAACGTCAGATATATTTTTTGCAAGGTGGCCATTTGACCCGCCAATGCGTTTCTTTAGCGCGTCTATGCGAGCGGTAAGCGCCTGAATAGTAAGCGAAACATTTTGAAATTGTTGTTCAAACGAATCAAAAACAATAGGTTGTAAGCTTGCGTTGACAATTACTTTATCTGAATAAGGATAGCCCGTCTGCGGTGCGTTGAATTTTACAATAAAGGACTTAGTTGTAATTGATGCTGGGGAACACGAATTGTTTACTACTATGCAAGTTAAAGAAAAGCGAACAACTTTAGTTAATTCACTGCCTTTACTCTCGTCGAATGCAAAAGAAGAATTTTCACCTAATAAAGTAGATATTTTGACAAATGCGGTTACATTAGAACTAGCTGAAGATAAGTCACTAATTCCTGAATGAGGAAGTGCGAATGAAATTGATATATTTCGCTCATACTGATAGCCTGGAAGCACTTTGTCAAAATTAAGGTCACCATCGATTGAAATAAGTGAAGTAGTTAAAGAAGCAGCTACGTCGGTTGTTTTAACATCTTGGAACTCCGCGTTAGCTAAATTTCCAAACATAAATACGAGTACACCAATGAAAAGTACATAAATGATAAATTCTCTCAACTGGACGTGCGAAATAGCCATAGCTAATACAAAAAGCAATTCAGTATAAAAGCTTATAGCAATTTCCTAAGAAATTCACATAATCTCGGCGAATAATCTCAAAGCACCTAACCAACTCGTCTTTTACTAGCCAAACGAAGTTTAAGCGCACCTTGAAAACGCGCAGCGGGTGCACCGGTTCTTAATTGAAGTACCCTGCCCGCACCAACCAACGGCACCCTATGGTTTGAAGTAAGTTGAAATTGAGTTGTAAAACGCTTTACAGCTGAGCCGCGTAACCTATGTTGTTCTGCTAAGCGCGCTTTAAGTTTTTCAGCAACTCTCGCTGGTTCAGGACTAGGAACAAATCTAGCTTCTGATAGTTTATCTTGCCTGCCTCTTGAGTTAATATCAGCGCCGCCATTGCGCACGCTATTAATTGCAACTAGTTTAATAAAATGCCGAGCTGCTGATTCCCATTGAGTGGCTCGACCTATTTCATTTAGTTGTAAAGGAGTGGTTATAGCTCCACCAATAACTGGTAAAAAACCCAACCAAAGCGACGGGTTTTCTTGTTCTATTTGAGCTGGAGTTTTTTTAACTTGGTTAACTCCTGGAAATAATTGACCCATAAGTATGTTAGTGATATTTCTACGCTTATAAATCTATTCGGCCTTATTATAGCTTATAGGTTAAAGGCAAAATAATTCATGAAATTTTCCAAAGTTTGTACTGTATTCGACGCAATGGAAGTTACTAGTTCACGCTTAGCTTTAGCCGACTTGCTTGCTAAGTTATTTGAAGAAACTGACAAAAACGAAATTAAAAAGTTAGTATATCTTTGTCAAGGCGTTGTTTTACCCCCGCATAGCGGTATTGATTTAGGGATGGGAGAAAAGTACGCTGAACAAGCGATTTCAATTGCTTCAGGCGCAAAAGTTGAAGAAGTTGAAAAATTGTACAGGAAAACCGGGGATTTAGGCGATGCAGCAGAACAGTTACTTGCAAAACGCACACAAACAAGCTTATCTCAAAATGAATTAACAATTGCAAAAGTATACAATAATTTTTATAAAATCGCAACAATAAGCGGCCAAGGTAGCCAAGAAACTAAAATAAAGTTATTAGCTGAATTACTCGTAAATTCTAATGGCAGCGAGTCAAAAACAATCATTAGGTTCGTAACTGGAAAACTCCGGCTAGGAATAGCAGAACCAACAATTCTTGACGCGCTTTCAGTTATGAAAACAGGTACAAAAGAATTACGCGTTGCTTTAGATCGCGCATACAATTTAACTGCCGACTTGGGGCTTATTGCAGAATTATTCTACACCAAAGGACTCACGGGCATTGAAACAATCGCTCCAACGCCATTTAACCCAATTCGCCCGGCATTAGCTGAACGTTTGCCGGACGCAGCTGCAATAGTTGAAAAACTTGGGCAATGCAGCGTAGAGGCAAAATACGACGGGTTTCGCTTGCAATGCCACAAACAAGGGAATAAAGTAACAATATATTCACGAAAACAAGAGCCAATGACGCACATGTTTCCAGATTTAGTAAAAGCAATAACCGAACAAATCAATGCTAAAAGCATTATTTTTGAAGGTGAAGCAATTGCATTTGACGAAGATACACAAAGCTTTTTACCATTTCAAACAACGATTACACGTAAGCGTAAACACAATGTAAAACAAAAAGCTAAAGAGATTCCACTGGTGCTATTTGCATTTGAACTACTTTACGCTAACGGCGTTGACTACACTCAAAAACCATTTTTAGAAAGAAGAAAAGCATTACAAGATTTGCTAAAACCAGGAAAAATAATTCAATTATCAAAAACTATAACAATTGACAAAGCCGGGCAACTACAAGAGTTTTTTGATGAATGCGTTGCAAATGGGCTAGAGGGAATAATTGCAAAAGATCAAAACGCGCCGTACGTAGCAGGTAGCAGAAAATTTGCGTGGATAAAACTTAAACGTTCATACCAAGGAAATTTAGCAGACACAATAGATGCAGTAGTCATTGGATTTTACCGTGGAAAAGGCAAGCGAACAGAATTTGGATTTGGCGGGCTACTTACGGCAATATACGATGACGAAAATCAAGTGTTCAAAACAATTGCTAAAGTTGGAACAGGGTTTACGGAAGAACAGCTCCAATGGTTTAACGATACGCTCTCACACATATCAGTAAAAGAAAAGCCACGAAATGTTGATAGTTTAATTGAGCCAGATATTTGGGTAACCCCTAGGCTGGTTGTTACATTAACTGCAGATGAATTAACTAAATCACCAACACACACTTGCGCGCGGAAAGAAAGTGAAGGACTTGCGTTGCGTTTTCCTCGTTTAACGCAAATACGCGAAGATAAAAACGCAATTGACGCAACAACTGAAAGAGAAGTAATTGAATTATTCAAAATGAGTATAAAGCAAAAGCTTTATGGCGCCGACACAAACTAAGCGTTTATTCTGGTTCAAAAATAAAAAAACAAGTTAAATTGGAGATGTTTAAACATGCACGAGACATTAGAAAACATACAAAACCATGTACGCAGCCACGTTGGAAAAATAACTGGAAAAGAATTTCAACCAGCATTGGGCATGCTAAAAGAAGAATTCCAGAAAAACGCTGCGATTACACCTGAAGAAAAACCGGCTTTTGACTTATTTTTTGAAAAACTAAGGTATAAAGATAATGGAAAAGGCGCATATCCGGGATTAGCTTTTCTCCTTGCTGCGCTTGAATTTAAAAAAGTGAATAAAAAAGAAACCCTGCAAAAAATGGAGGAATTTGCCAAAAATATTGTTAAGGAATTAACGCCAAGAATGTGGGAAAACAGCGAACTAGTGTTAAACCCACTGCAAAAAATTGTAAACGCATGTAGGGATTCAACCAGTTTCCTTAATCCGCGTATAGCAAAAACGTATGAATACGAAATAAAAGCAAGTTTATTAACTAGCCAAGAGAAAGAAATATTACTCGCTGCTATAAACGAAATAAGCGGAAAATAAAAAAAAGTTGAAAAACATGAGAGCATTTATAAGAGAAATTAGCGCCTTGGCAGCTAGAGTTCCACCCGCAAACCAATTTCCACATTATAGAGAAGCACATGAAATCACTTCTAGGGCAATAATAAGGGAATTAACAAGAAAACGAATTGGCAAAGCTCAAATTACAGCAGCAGAAGAAGTACTTAAAAAAACTAGATTTGATGAAAATGGGCGTATACCAATACATGAAGCGGAAATGTATTTAATTGGTTTAAGAGTAAAAGAAGCAGGACACGAAAAAGTATTTGCGCGTATAGAACAAGCTGCGCTAAAAATCTCAGAAATATTATATCGCAAAAAAGTAATGGGAGCCGTATCCTGTAATCCCCCGATTAATATACATGCGCAAATGCAGAATATTCGCGCAGTTTTAGAAGGAGAAGAACCAGGCTTACCGGAAATAGTTGAAGGCAGTCCTTTATCCCCTGAGGATAAGAAAAAACTTTTAGATTACTATCACGCTGGAGTGAAATAAACCACATGTACAAACAAGCGATTATAATTCGAAACGATTTGCAAATGGGAAAAGGAAAAATCGCGGCTCAAGCTTCACATGCTAGTTTACAATCGTATTTGAAAACAGATGAAGAAACGCGAGACGAATGGGAAGCAGAAGGAATGAAAAAAATTACTTTAAAAGTAAATAGTGAAAAAGAACTTTTTGAAATTTTTAATGCTGCAAAAAAACGGAAATTACCAGCGGCGCTTATTCATGATGCAGGCCAAACGCAAGTTGAACCTGGAACAGTAACTTCAGTTGCAATTGGTCCAGCTGATGAAGACGAAATTGATGTAATTACTGGAAAACTAAAACTACTCTAATACACGCAGGATTAGAGCATAATAATTAAAAAAACGAAAAATAGTTTACTTATCTTTTCATTTGTGGCTTGTTGCGATTTGCCTTGTGAAACTGCTTGTATTTATGATTTTTTCCACGCAATGCTGCTTTAATTTCAGATAATTTAACAAGCAAATTAGCAGGCGCATTTTTTCCAGCGCGCACAAAACTTCCAATTGACGCAGTTACATCGTTCAGCATGTCACTAAGTTGATCACGCGTAAAAAGCTTGAGTTTTTTTACTTCTGCACTTTTTTTACTCATTTTAATTCACTACCGTTCTTGTTTTTTTCTATCTTTTATTTCTTTTTTCCGTTTGTACCTTCTACTGGTGCGCCGTGTTCTTTTTCATATGCTTCAATGTCTCGGCGAATTAATTCACGCACATAATCTTGAATAGATGGAAATTTGCGTTTGCTAGTTGCATAATCGCCGAGTGCCCAATCAGTAGGGATCGTAACTAGAAAAGACTCGGAATCCGCCATTTTTTTACTTTCAACTCATATTTTTTAACGGGACAGCAAAACGTGCTACAAAACTTTTTAAAATCTTTTGCAAAAAAAGCCCCAGAAATTGTTTATATGAATTCATATATAAACCTATTGGCGCTCGGACGAACCACCTCACTTCCACTTTTTCTAGTGAAAAAAGAGAAAATTTCAATCAAAAACGGGAGAAAAAAGGCGAAAGATTTATATATAAATGCACCTTGGCTATATACAAGTTAAAATTTTTCAAAAAAGGAGTGGATAATTCACATGGAAGAAATCGTAAAATCAGCAATGCAGAGCACTTCAACATCTAAGTCACTTGGTGGCGATTTTGAAGAGATTAAAATAGTTGTAATGGGTTGTGGAGGCGCAGGCAACAATACGATTAACCGATTGAAGAGGCTCGGCATAAAAGGAGCTGAACTAGCTGCTTGTAATACTGACCGACAACACTTGTCACTCATGGAAGACGGGATTCACAAGGTATTAATCGGCAAAAGTATCACAAAGGGACTTGGTGCAGGTGGTTTTCCAGAAGTTGGAGCTAAATGTGCAGAAGTTGATAGGCCAGAATTAGAGAAACTCCTTGCAGGGTCTCACTTAGTATTCGTAACTGCAGGTATGGGCGGTGGAACTGGAACCGGAAGTGCTCCAATAATTGCGCAAATTGCAAAAGAACAAGGCGCAATTGTAGTTGCAATGGTTTCATACCCATTTGCACTTGAACGCGCACGCGTCTTCAAAGCAGATGAAGGGATTCAAAGATTACGCCAAGTTGCGGATTCAGTTATCATTCTTGACAACAACCGATTAGTTGAAATTGTGCCAAACTTGCCAATGAATCAAGCTTTCTTAGTGGCTGACGAAATTCTCGGCAAAGCAATTGGCGGATTAGTATTCACAATCACTCAACCTTCATTAGTTAACATTGACTTTGCAGATGTCAGGGCAATTATGGGCAACGGAGATGTTGGAATGATTGCAGTTGGTAGTGGCAAGGGTTCAAACAAAGTTGAAGATGCAGTAAACGGGGTTATGAAGAACCGTTTGCTTGATGTTGACTTCGCTGGAGCAAAAGGAGCAATTATTCACATAGCTGGCGGTTCTGATTTAACTCTTGGTGATGCAATTAAAGCTGGTGAGATAATTACTGAGCAAATGGATCCAAATGCAAGTGTCAAATGGGGAGCAAGGCTCATTCCAGATTACGATGGCAAGCTTGAAATAACCGCAATTGTCACAGGGGTAAGATCACCCCATATAGTTGGCCATGCGGCAGCTGAGAAGAAAAAAGCTAAAGAGCCAGGCTATGACATTGAGATAATCGGCTAAAAAGCCATTAATTTTATTTTATATTTTTTTTAGTTTGTTTTGAATTTTTTTTTTAAATGTTTTTGATAAACGGGAACTGTTTCGCCCACCCACCAATGGAGCAGTTGTCGTAAACGAAATGTTGTTCTTTGTAGCAACATGGCGTTAAAAAAAGGAATCCCATGCGCTGTTTGTTTTTCAAAGCGCTTGTAATAGAGGTAGCGTGAGCCACTTTTGGATTTTTGAATGGGGAATAAAAAAAGGAGAAAAGAGGTTGAAAAAATAAAATGGATGGATTAATAAGCGACGCATTGAGGAACTCAGCGCCAAAGACAAACAAGGCACTAGAAACTGGCAACGTCCAGATAACCGTCGTCGGAGTAGGCGGCGCAGGGACAAACACGGTACACCGTTTAAAGTCAATGGGACTTGAAAGTGCTAAAACACTTGCTATAAACACTGATGCTAACCACTTGAAAATAGTTGAAGCTGACAAGAAATGCTTGATTGGAGCAAACTTAACTCGTGGTATGGGCGCAGGCGGGTTTCCTGAAGTTGGTATGAAAGCTGCTGAAAGTGCACGAGAAAAATTAACTGAACTACTTTCAGGCAATGAACTAGTATTCATTACAGCTGGAATGGGCGGTGGAACCGGCACTGGCGCAGCTCCAGTTATTGCAGATATTGCTAAAAAAGCAGGGGCAATTACAATTGGAATCGTCACTTTCCCGTTTGTGCTTGAACGCGCTCGGCTTTCAAAGGCAGATTGGGGAATTGAAGAGCTTACAAAGGCTTGCGACACAGTCGTAATAGTTGACAACAACCGATTGGTTTCATATGTTCCAAACTTGCCAATGAATCAAGCTTTTGCAGTTGCAGACACACTAGTTGCACGTGCAGTAAAAGGAATTGCTGACACAATTATGTTGCCTAGCTTGATGAACATTGACTTTGCCGACTTGAGGATGATCATGTCTGGCGGTGGAGTTTCAATGATTTCAATTGGAGAAGGCAAAGGCACTGAACGAGTAGAAGGCGCGGTTAAATCTACGCTTGAACACCCGTTGCTTGACGTTGACTACACTGGTGCAAAAGGGGCTTTGGTTTTAATTCAAGGTGGCTCAAATTTAACTTTAGGTGAAGCAGTTAAAGTTGGAGAAGGGGTAACCGCTTCTTTTGACCAAAACGCGTACGTCAAATGGGGCGCACGCATTGTGCCTGAACTAGGGGACAAGATAGTTGTAACTGCAGTGCTTACTGGCATTCAAAGCGATCAAATGGTTAGCCATGAAGTTGCAAAGCCAAATGCACCAGCTTCCTTTAGCCTAGACATGGTTAAATACTGAGAAAACTTTCCTTTGTTTTTTCTTTTTTTTAAATTTTTTTATTTTTCTTTCTTTTTTTGTTGGGTTTTTCTCCTTTCGCGGGGAACCATTTCTTTTTTTAGTTCCTCGCGTATTCCCATTTTAATATTCTAGTGGCACGAGGCAACTAAGTTTGAGTTTACTTGCAATACGAATACGGGTGCGCGCTATCTGCATCATGAATGCTAGTTCCATCTTTGCAGGGTTCAACTCTACTGTGCCAACCGCCACAAACGGGTTGATTCAGAGTGCCACATTCAGCAGTGCATTGCGCGGATGGACCATTGATTAGACAACCTAATCCTGCGCCGCAAAAGGCGTTGTTTGCGCTTTCAACACAACACGGCTGACCCGCTCCGCCACAAGAGTTACAAATTGGGGCGCTACCGCTAGCTTGTTCGCAAGTTTGTCCCCCTGCGCAGGTTAATTTTTCATTTGTAGTTGAATATGAACAGACGTTGCTAACGCATTTACCGCCCGAATATGAATAGATTTTGTTAACTGCACATTCTTCATAGTTATTCCCGCAATCGCCATCGCCGCTGCATTGTTTATTAGTTAATCCAGTTACTGCAACTGGCTTGTCTCCGGGTGTTTCAGAGGCAAGTGACATTTCAAAGTTAGCGCCGTTGGAACTGATGAATTCAGTTAAGCCAAATGCTACGCTTACCAAGTTGTGCTTTTGCAATAGGCCTTGTAAATCTGTTGGGAATGGCCAGTACGGGTAACATTTTTCAGTTAAACCCCATTGAGTGGCTATTTTGATTACATTGTCTTTTACGTTTATGAAGAATTTTCCTCGCCTTGGCGTGCAAATCTCTGCGGTTACTTGAGTGGGACAACATACACCCGCAAGTGGAATTATAGTCTCTAGGTTTGGAACAACCCCGAGGTTGAAAAAGTCTTGGCGGTTACATACGCTGTTTGTAATTGATGGGCTTGTACGTTCAGGTGGTGCCCGTTCATTTTTTACTTCATCTTCAGCTAAATCTAATCCACTTGCAGCTGCGGAAATAGCGAATTGCTGGAATGAAGGCGGCACAACGCACTTGAGTTGGCCTTGCCAAGAAAATGCAGTGAAACTAGAAGAATTTGAGTCGCTTATAGCAGTCCAAATCTTTTTGAATGCATTTGGCGAATCAGATGGGTCAAAACTCGTTTCTGTTTTCCAATTTCCGAGGTTAATAGCGGGTAAAATCATGTGCGTACCTGGACAAACAGGTGCACCTGGAAAAACAGGGTATATACAGTTTGTTAATTCAAATTCTAGTTTTTCTACTTGGTCAATTGACGTGATTAGCGCTTTGGGAGTTGACTCAATGCAATTGTTCTTTGCGGATAAGAAGTTGCATAGCGCCACGTCGCCTTTTGCGTCAGTGAAACTAGATTGCGTAACGTTGTTTATTCCACTTCCGCCGCATTGGGATGCCGCTTGAATGTAGTCGCTTGAAGTTAATTGAAGTGTTTTGGCAGAGTAGTTCCACTCGTCTTCTTTGCCAGTGCTACTAGATGCGGTTAATTCATACACGCCTGGGTTGCCGGGCAAGCAATTTACTGGAGAAGAGAAATTAACGCCTTGTACAGTTAAAGCAGCTTGGCCGCCTTGAGTGGCTTGTACAACTGTTACGAACTTGAATGGAGTTTGCGAGAAGTACGATAGTGGTTGGCCATTGCCTCGGCGTAATGCAGTGCGACTTGCAGTTTGTATTGCTTGGTCTTTAAACGTGTTCATTAAATCGTCAAGCGCTTTTTTGGTACACCATCCATTTGCACAGCAATTAACGTCTCCCACTGCGCATGTTGTCTGCCTGTGGCTGAGTATTCCGACTCCGGGTTTAAACGCATTTGTTGCTGGGTTTTCATAAATGATTTCTTGAAGCAAATTACTGTTTTCACTAAAGTCAAGTTGGCCTGGCCCACGCCACGCTAGTGGCTTTGCGCTTGCGCCAGCTAATTGAAATGAATTTACAGCTGGCGTGCTTGTTTGGAACTCGGTTTGTATAACTCTCCGCTGTAATTGCCGATTATTAATTAAGTAAAGTAGTTTCGCTGCATCTCCTTCTCCAAGTTGACCTTCTTCTGGTGCAATTGTCAACGTCGCTACATCGGAAATAAATTTAACGGTTATCGGAATAGCAAGTGAAACTTGTGGCGAACAACTGGCTAATACAGTTAATTCAATTGAATCAGTTGTGACGCGCGTACCGGTTCCAGAGTAGAACTTATCGCCTTGCAAGTGAATTGGGCACGATGGGTTCAACTCTTGCGAGGCAAACACAAGTGCTTTTTGACTCTCGTCATAATAATAACAAGGTGCGTTTGATGTTTTGACAGTGGAGTTTGGTTGTTTTACAATAACGGTACACTGGGCGTCTTTTTGTAGTTCAAGCGGCATCGCGTCTCCAGGCAAAATGGAATCAACTTGTAAGTCATAACGAGATAAGCCATTTTGTGAACGTAATGTTCTTTGAACTGGGTCAAATACAAGCGCGTCTCCAGTTGTAATTTGGCCAGCAACAACGGGTAACACGTTTTCTATAATTGGCGCTTGACTTTTTGCAACAGTAAAGCGGCCGCCTGCGCTTGTAGTTTCTGCATAACAATTAGCTTTGCGAGGCGACGCGGCGTCAAAGCCAAGGTCAGGGTCAGCTGGAAAACGAGCATGTAAACCGCCACTAACTGCTTTTGCGCGGTATTCAAATGTAAACGAAGTGTTCTCACTAGTTGAAGCGGATATGGTAAATGGAATTTCAATTTCTTGCGATGATGTATTTGCAAATGTTAATTCAACCCATTTGTACGGCGGTGCACTTGGGGAGTCTGTTAAGTCAACACACGATGGTTTTGGCCCAGTATATGTATTGGATTTTGCAACATCAATGTAGTCGCTTGACAATGGTTCGTTTAAATAAATTGAAGAAAGTGAAGCGTTTTGTTTACCGTCGTTTATTCTCACGTAAAAAGACAATTGTTCGGCTTGTTTTCCAGCAGCATAAAACTTAGCAATATAAATACCTGGGCGAAGTACATTACCGCTTACAACTTGGCCATTGGAATTCACTATAGATAATAACTCTGCGTTAATTTGTCCAGCTATTGAAGATGGCACTAGATTTACATCTGCAGTTTTACTCGCGCGTTCTGCTAATGGTGACGAATAATAAGTGTAGGGCAGGTAACCAGTTGCATCTACTTTTACAGCTACGTCGCTTTCTCCCCTAACTGGAATCACGCAACCGCCATTGCCTGTACAAGTTTGGTAAACTCCACCATTGTAAAAACTCGTTAATGTTGATTGCACAAGTGAATTGTCTTGCAAGTTTCTTACGTGCAGGTCAAGGAATGCAGCGTGAGTTAATAATTGCACATTAATTGAATCGACTTGCGACAAGTCAACGTTTTGTTCAACTTCAAGAGGTTCCAGTGCAGCGCGAACAACTACAATTGAATTTATTGGAAGATTGAAATTGACTGAGGTACCAAATTGAGTTTCCAAAGGCAACGCAGCTAGTAACCCATCGGAATTTAACACAACTACGCTTGCGCCTTGTACAAGTGCGTTATCTTCGTCAGTTACATTAACTTCAAGGTTCGATGCAGTTTCTGGAGAAATAGCAACTAAATCAACTTTTACCTCTTGACCTGCGTTGAACTCTTGAGTTGTAGACGCTAAATAACCAGATGCAGTTACTAACGCATAATAAGTTCCTTCTTGCAAGTCTGTTTCAATTGAACCATTAGCTGAACTGACCGATAACAACTTTGTTAAGTTACCTTTTTGAAATACATGTACTTCGCCATCAACTGGCCGCGAATTTGCAAGTAAGACAAACCGCGTTTTTGGAGCAGAAGCGGGAATTGAAACTAGCGAAACTAAAACTGGCTGTAAATCAGTTGACACCAGTACTTGTCCAGATTGGCTTGAATAAAATCCATCAGCGTTTACAGTGAAAGAAACAAGGGCGCCAACACTCAAATTGCTCACCTCTGCCCTTCCGTTTGCTATGGAGGCTGAAGCAGCTTCGCCGCCCGTAAATGTATAAAGCGCAGTTACTGTACCGCTGTTGATTGGATTGCCGTTCACATCACGCACTAGCACGCTAATACTAGTTGTTGTATTTTGGACAGCGGCTAGATTCGCAACACTTTGTTGTTTTGGCTTTAGTAAAATCTCTCGGCTGTCTTTGCCAACTTGAATAGTTAAACCAACTGGCTCAAAACGGCCTTGCGGGTCAACAACTCGAATGCGTATAATAGTTTCTCCGTTTAACGGTATTTCAGCTTTGCCTGATTCGCTTGTGTTAATTACAAAGCGTTCGTTGCTTGAACCTAATGCATATGAGACTTTTGCACCAACAACTGGTTGGCGGTTTCCTTCTTGTAATACGATTACTGTAAATGAATCGCCTTGCAAACCACTAACTCCGCTTGCAACATTAAAATTGAAAACGCTTCTTCCGCCCGGGTTAAAAGTACGTTCAACCGTACCAGCTGAACTAGTTACTGTAAATCGAAGCAATTTATTCGGCAAGTTTTGAAAAGCCGCAATTCCATTTGCATCAGTTGTGCTAGTGCCAACTACGGTTGACCCATCGTAGACAGTTACAACTGCATTGGCAAGTTTTGCTTCGCCTGAAAGTACAACTACTTTAAAATTACTTGCTTGAATTGGCTTGAAAAAAACGATTCCCCCAATTACAACAACTGCTAATAGTAAGATGACAAACGGCATTAATTGGCTTGGTTCAATGTGCGGCAAGTGAAAGTTTATCCCTTTTTTGTCTTTGGAATAAAAACCCCCCTTTCCTAAAGTTGTCTCTTCGCCTTCATTATTGTAATAACCTTTTTTGCCGAGGTCAGATTCTACTTGTACTTTTTGCTCAGGCGTACCTTCTTCTAGTTGTTTAAATTTCTTTTCTAAACTACTGGAATCGCCGCGTTTCATAAGCACAAAACCTTACGCTGCCAATGAATTTAAAACCATTTAACAAACTGCTAAATTCGCAAGACATCATTATAATTTTCGAATGGCAAACACGGCAAAAAAGGCTAAGTTATCGCAAAAACCAAAACCATTAGAAAAGCTTTTAAATCACGTAGAAGTAACAATATTGTTACTTGAGAATGATAAAACAACTTAATTTATATAAAATTCGGGAAAAAGCACAGTACAGCGGTCGCGAAGTTTACTCTATTCAGCAACTCGCTAACTTAGCTGAAAGGCCAAAAACTATTGCTAAAGTATATGCTAGTCGCTTAGTAAAAAAAGGACTTGCAAAGAGGCTCCTGCGGGGCAAAATAGCGTTTACTGATGACGACTACATAATTGCAACTCAATTAATTGAACCTAGCTACATTTCTCTGAGTTCAGCGTTGTTATTCCATGGGCTTATCCAACAGGTTCCTGTAGAAGTCGAATGCGTTTCTACACGTAATAGCTTTCGCTTTCCAAAACTAGGAATAACTTACCATAAAATTCCACCTTCGCTATTTTTTGGCTATGAAAAACATAGAAAGGGCAATAGCTACATATTTGTAGCCGAATCGGAAAAAGCATTAATAGACGCAGTTTATCTAGGCAAATTAAATAAAACCAGCGCACAGGTATTGCTTAAAAAAGTAGACAAACGAAAAGTAATTCAATATTTAAAACGATTTAAAGGTCGAGGAAAGAAAAAACTTGAAAGGTATTTCAAATGATTGATAAAAAAACACTAGAGCAAATTGCCAAATTAAACAATTTACGCCCGTGGCAACAAGAAAAACACTATTTACAAACGATGATATTAGAAGCTCTAGCAGATTATCCACTTGCATTTAAAGGCGGCACTTACTTGTGGTTCTTTCATGGTTTGACGCGATTTTCTGAAGATCTTGACTTTACAATGCTCAGCGCAATAACTGAAGATTTAGCTACACGCGTTTCTGAAAATCTAAAATTATTTGGAGTAGAAAATACTTTAAAACCTATAAGCGATAATGACACTTCGTTGTCTTTTCGAATAAGTGCACGAGGGCCATTGAACACCTCAACTAGAGACTTATGCTATATTTATGTTGAGATAAGTAAACGAGAACAAGTTATTGAAAAGCCAATTACACTTAAACTCGAACCAGATGCGTATAATTTACCCGTTAAAATTTTGAACGGCATGGCACTGGAAGAAATTGCAAGTGAAAAGGTACGTGCAATCCTAACCCGCGATGCCCCACGCGACATATACGATTTGTATTTTTTAATAACTAAAAAGCAAGTGAAGTTCCAAAAAGAAATGGTGAACAAAAAATTAGAGTATTACAAAATAAATTTTGACCAACGAATATTTAAGAAAAAAATCGAAGAAGAAGAGAATACATGGAAAAAAGAACTACCAGCGTTTGTATTCAGTAGCTTACCTGACTTTAAAATCGTTGAAAAAACATTACTAGCATGGTGTAAAAAATAAAAGCACTAAATTAGTTGGTAACTCTAGTTATTTCGTCAAGTGAATCAAAATCTTTGTCAAACGAATAAATTTCACTAACTTGTTTTTGTTGCATTAAAACAACTGCAAGTGAATCATTTATTCCTAAATTATTTTTCTCTGTAAATTCAATTGCAAGCAAATAGTCCGCTGGTTTAACTTCCAGTACTTCAATATTTTTACGCATTAAAATAGAAGAAAAAAGTGTTTTTTGATCAGGTAGAGACAAATAATTTTCTAGCACATTTGCCACTTCAGATAAATGAACTACACTAGTAACTACTTTTTCTCCATTTTCAATTCGATTAAGCATAGCTCGTGCAGCTTGCTTTACTTGTACTTCGCTTGGTTTTAATTCGCGTTTTAAATTAAGAAAAGCGTGAATAAACACATTAGCATCAATGAATCGCATATTTCTTATCTAACGCCTCTTTCTTCAATGATTTATAGTCAAAACTATCCGAATCAACTTCAACTGAATCAAAAAAATCCGATAACTTAGCTGGCTCTTTTGGAACGATTTTCAAATGATCCTTGTAAACAAATAAAAGAAATTTTTTTAACCTTGCACGAAGAGCAACGGGGATAACTACCCTACCTTGAGCATCAAGCGATTTTTCATAAACACCAATTTCCACTAAATTCACCATATTTTAAAGAAAATCACCACTATTTAAAGTTTATGCCAAATGCGTTTTAGTATGTAGAAAAGAGAAAAATGCTTTATAAAAAGAATTCGACAAAAAAAGCGGACAAAAAGAAAAAAACCAGATTTTGAGAGCGCGTTATTAAATTTACTTGCTATGCGGAAGAGGCACAAGATTTATACTTGGAATTGAATTAAACCCCGAGTCAAAAGTAGCTAAATGGGTTATCTCATTTTGCTTCATTAATTCAACCGTAGTACAATCTGTGAAACTCAATTTTCCACTCTGCGCAAGATAACGAGAAGTGCTTTCCTTAAACAGGCCCTCATCGACACGTAAAAGGTTAAGCCCATCCAGTGACAACAAACGCTTTGCAAGACCCTTACTCAACGCTATATTTCCAGTACGGATGTACATAAGGGTAAGCGCCTCGTCAAATACGTAGTCGCTTGTGCAAATCCAGTTACCATATATTCCGGAGTTTATCTGGGATAAAATTTCAACGGCATTAGAATGCAGTGAATCGTCAATATTTGCCTCAGCTACAAGTATGCCGGTATCAAGAAAAACTGCCATTACTAATCACCGATAAATGTACTTGTCCGCATTTCGTACATCAGTATCAACACCAGAATTCATCCTACCTTCACCGGTGAACAAAGCATCTTTTGAATTAATTTTCTTCCATTTATTCTTCTTTGCTTCAATCAACATAACAAACGCCTCATTAACTACTTCACTAACGGTTACATTTGACTCTG
This sequence comes from Microcaldota archaeon, assembly GCA_023247085.1. Classification (GTDB taxonomy): domain Archaea; phylum Micrarchaeota; class Micrarchaeia; order Norongarragalinales; family UBA8480; genus JAHFHC01. The sequence goes on from JAHFHC010000006.1 coordinate 18,044, forward strand.
CGGCAATGCTCTTAACCTTTCGATATTTCTCCTCATCAAGCCCGCGAATCGTAATATTAACTTGATTCATACAAATCACCAGAAAAGTATGACAAATCAAACTTAATAATGTTTTTGGCTTGGCAAGCCCGTACATTTTTGTATTTGCGAACTACGGTTGCCAGTCTGAATTTAAAAGCTAAACGCCGAAAAAAGGGAACAAATAGAAAAAGAGAAGAAAACTAGAAAAAAGCAGAAGCTTTTAGTTTTCCGCTAGGAAACTAATATGCATTTATTAGTTTCCATTTGGAAACTAACTGTACTGCCAAGACACTACTTGCCGCGGGAAGTTATATAGAAAGTGCCAATTTTGTTAACTGAATCAATATTGCTTGGGTCAGTATTCACGTCGGTCGAGCCATCATCCGATTGGGCATAGGTTTGTATTTCTGGTTTGTCAACGCACTTGGTTGGCTGGCCATTGGCTTTTACTCGCAAGCTACGGAAGTCCAAATCAGTCCACACGTCAAAGTTTTCGCGTTTAATATTCGAATTGTCAGCGCAGTCTACATCTGAACCACCTATTCCTAGGAACCCACCGCCGAAGTCCATGTTGCCGTTTTCATTTATACTTAAATAAGCACGACGCGGAACTTCCTCGTAAGCTGCGCCGCCCATTATCAAAAGAGCTTGAGCACTTAACAACGGGCCACAAGCTGCAGTGTAAACCTGATCAAGCGTACCAACTGAAGCAGCAACATCATCTAACTTTGCTGCACAAGATCGAGCATCTTGTCCATCTGAACAAGAGCCGGCAGAGATTGCTTCTTGTTTTGCCTCTTCTAAATCTGCTTTTGCGTTATCAACTATTTCTTTTTGTGATTTACTTAAATATTCAGCAGCTATAGGCTTTCCGTTAGGATACTTAAATTGTTCAGTGGCATCTTGTGCGCTTTTTATGTGGTCAGCTACTTTGGTCACGCCGCTTATTTGGTCGCGTACTGCTGCTGATGAAATTAGGGTTTTAAGCGCTTTTTGAATTGCGCACGAGCCATCGGGATTAAAGTCAGCATGTACGCCTGCTCCCCCTAAGCAGAGACATTTTGATAACGCGGCATCAACAACGTTTGGGCACGTGTACTGGGTTACTAACGTGGCGGTTTTGAAAAAGCTAACTGCGTTTGCAACGTCTAGTGCTGTGCCTGCGTAGCTACATGCAGCTGCCCATTTGCCTGTGAAACTCGCGAAGCCCGGCACATCCATATCTTCTGGACCCAATGCTGAAGTTATTGCATCCGTAATGCGGTTTCCTGCCGCAAGGTCATACACCTGGTTACCTACAAAACTACCTAGAATTGAACCAACCATTGCGCCGCCTGGACCAAAAGGCGCGCCTGCTGCACATCCGGCAGGAGTAGTTAATAGTTCTGTTGCAACGCATGAAGCTACCCCGTTTGCCATTGCAGCTACCCACTTAGATGCTAGTGTTTCGCGTCTTGATGCTGAATCTTGCCGGAAGTCATTTACTTTGAAAGTGTCTTTGTTGCATAGTGAGCCAGTTGTTCCAAGTGACGCGTTGTAATACCATCCGTCTCCGCAGTTGTTGATGCATTGGCCGCCGTTAAATGACAGTTTTCCGCATAAGGATAAAGTGTTTGAGCACCCGAAGGTTGCGTAGTCAAGTGAGCCAACGGATATTGGCGCGTATTTTTTGTCTTGTTGTACGTTGCCATCTTCGGGTCTAATTAAGTATTGCCAGTTGTAGTCGTAGACTCCTTCTTCGTTGCGCTGGGTGCATTTTTCTCCTGATAAACCTTGGAATTCAAAGTCAATTTTGCCAACTCCTTCTTTGCCAGTCCACAGTGCACCGCCAAGGTGGTAAGTAATTGGAGTTTGCTTAATGTCTACGAATACATTGTATGGAAACATTCCAAATGGACACGGGCGCGGCGGGTTACAGTCTTGTCTCCTGCGGAAAGCAGTGTTGCGTAGTACATTTAGCACTTCATTGCGGCTAGATTCCATTGACTGCGGTTGATCTTCAAAAGTAATAGTAGTTGAGCCACTGACACTATTTGCTAGTGATAATTGCTGCCCAGGGGCATGAATATCAAGTAAGTCAACAGAATCTGAACTTATGCCAAATAAGCTAGGCAGCGCCTCATCTCGTGTTAATATTGGCTTTATTCCTTGAGTTGGAACTACAACTGCGTTGTCAAGTACGAGATAGTCAGTTGCGTCGGCTTCGGTTTCTCCTTGAAATATGCGCACGTATTTGTCTGCAGAGTATTGTCGGTTGTTGAGTAAAACGTGCATGAATGAAGCGTCTACGCCTAGTGCTGGAACTGCTGGTTCATCCCATACTTTTGGCGCTAATCGAACTGCTTGATATTCTGGTTTAAAGTTGACGGCTGCAGATGCAGGCGCTTGAGGCAGCGTCGCAGGTATGCTGCTGTCGAGAGCAAGACTTGGTGCAACTTTTATGTTTAGTGGGATTTCAATTGCTTTTTGTGTGCATGTTGAAACTACGCGTAGAGTTGAAGCGTTTTTTGTAACTTTTACGCTGTTTGGATCTTTTGAATAGTACGCGCACCTGTTTGTAGATGCGTCGTATTTCATCATTAGTAATTTGTTTCCATAAGTGGAGTACTCTTCTGGCAAAGAGAGAACTGACTTGGGGTCATTCACTTGTTCAAAACAGCCACTGCTGTCAAAAGTTTGGAACACTAGCTCTTGGCAAGGTGAAGAAGAGAAGTTGAACAATAGCAAAGCTGCATCTGCAGGTAGCAACGGGTCAACGTAGAAGTCAATACCAGTGCCAGTAACGTTTGTTGCTGTAGAGCCGTTGACCGACAATAAAGTTAAATCATCTTGAGTTGGGTTAGATGGTGAAGCATTGTAAAGCAGCACATAGTGTGATGGCAATGCAGATAGTGCAACTGCTTCTTGTGGCAAGCCAAGCATGTTTACTGTTGTTGCAAGTGTTACTTTGTTGCCGTAGGCTAAATTAATAGTATAGTCTGGAATCGCTTGAAGTGAAGTTGGAGTCGATAAGATATCTCCAGTGACTCTTGCAGGTGTTTTGGAAACAGCGTGGTAAGTGTTGTCGGTAATTGTGACTTTGAAACTAGCTGCGTTTACTGGCATGCGTTGTTCATCTTGTCGGATTATTGCTAAAACGTTTTTGTCAGTTTTGAAAGTTAATTCAGTTCCAGCATCAAAATCAGGGTTAAAGTCTAAAATTGAGTAAAAGAGAGATAAACGTTGTGGGAACGTGTCGTTGCGGAGTAAAGCAGGCCTTACACCGAAACCTTCACCGCCATGGTTTCCGCCTTGTGCAAATGTAAGTAAAAGACAAGCTTCGTTTGCGCATTGTACTATTGTATCTGGAAGCGGAGCAACTTTGAAAGTATTATAGTATGTAGCAGCAGCACATTCACTGCGAGTAGAGGTTTGTTGTTGTGTACCAAGCATAGAATCAGATGGGGAGCGAGTGTAAATTCCACCCGGTGAAACTGAATATGCACGGTAAGATACGTTGAGTCGATTTGGAGTTGATTTAGTAACTAGGAAAGGAACTTTAACTTCAAAAGTGGTAGTTGATGTACTTGCAGTTGTGTTTTTGAATGCGTTTAGCCATTTGAAAGTGCCAATTTGTGCTGGTGCAACTGGGTTGCCGCAATTACCAGTTGAATAGCTAGTTGCGCCACGCAAGTTGAATTCGCCAGAATTTATTAAATCATCATCGTCTAGAGGGAATCCTTTGTAAATCAATGCATTGTCATTTCCAGTTGAAGTAGCCTCGTCACCTAAACGCAAGTACGCACCAGCGCCAACATCATTTGGTTGTACATTAATTGAAAAAACGGCGGTGTAAATCTTTCCTGCTTGTAGTATACGAAAGCCAGTTTCATCAGACGTGTACGTAGACACATCCGTGCCGTCTTGGTCAAAGATGTGGAAAGCGTCGTCAGGTAACACTTGGTTATCTGCAGTTGAACTCATTGTAACATCAACTTGTTTTGTTTCGCCTGGAGCAAGTGAAAACGTTTGTATTTTGTCAAAATAATTCGAGTTAGACGCCTTTACAGTGTACATCACTTGAGAAGCTAGTGTTAATTGACAATAATCACCAGTGTTTTCAACTGGGCTTTGTACATCAACGTTTGTCAACGGACAACCGGCTAAGTTAACGGTTTCACCGCCATAAGTGTAAGAAACAGTAAAAGTGGAACCAACTGCTACTGCCCCAGTATGCATATTTACTGTGCGGAGTTTAACAGTTGCAGCAGATGGAAGTAGTTGAACAGTTACGTTGTTGTTAGTTAGAGAAACATCTAAATTTGCTTCTCCAGTGAAAGAGCCATTAACTACTCGTATAACAACTGGGTGCAATGGCATGTTTGTTAACACCGCTACTCCAGCAGTAGTGGGAACTGTGGGAATTAGGAACCGCTCGCTTGGGAACATTGCTGACACGTTTGCGTTTGAAACAGGGGCATTGTAAAAGTCAACTACGTTTACGTTTACATTCACTGAATTTTCAGGGGTTAGTTTCGTTAAGTTAATCGCAGCAGTATTGTTTGGCCCAGCTTGTAGTACAAATGGGTCAGAAACATAACGCACGTGGCCGGACGAATATGCGGATAAATAAACTGTTTTGCCAGCTGGAAGGTTTTGAATTACATTACTAACGCGGGTTAACCGGACTTGTTGTTTTAGCCTTTGCTGTGGACTGGAAAGTGAATCCCAAATTACTAAATCAACTGCAAAAGCCGGAGAATGCGCATCATCCGAAAATATAACGGTTAAATTAGAGGCAGAATCATTAGTTGGCAAAGCAAGTTGAACTGAAAGCCCAAGTGGACCACCTGAAACAGTTCTAGTTAGGGAAGTCGCACTTACATAACCCTCTGCATCAACTGCAGCGTACACGCTTACTCCACCTGAAATTTCCGCGAACACAGCTTTGCCATCTAGACCAGTTATATTGGCTCCAAGTTGAGTTTGTGAAACTGCATCAAAAAGAGCAACGGTTGCACCCGGAAGGAAGCCAGTTGAATTTGTAACAGTGACAGTCACAGGATAAACTGAATCTAAATTCGTGCGGCTAGCGTCAGTTGCCGCGTCGTCGTTTGGACTTGGCACTCCAGCAGCGTTTCGCCGCAAATTGTTAAAATCAGGAATAGAATGAGTGGAAGAAGAAAGGGTAATCGTGTGTTGAAAAGTTTCAGATGTGGGGGTAAACAAGTCAGTTGCAACTGGATAACCTTGAGCAGTTACAGTAACCGATACAGGAGCGCCTACTGGCGCGTTTAAAGTCGCCACTCCTTGGCTTGAAGTGATCGTATTACGAGTTTCGCCATTAACTACATATGAAACTTGCGCGTTGCCAACTGGCTCGCTTTGTTCAGTTGTAACTAATAAAGTTACGCGGCCTTGAGTTGAACCACTGAGGACAAACGGCGAAATTATACTATTAACGCCAACCATTACGCTACGCGAAACAGGCGGAAAACCTGCTTTTGAAACTGAAACGCGAACAGTTTGACCAACTGTAACACCGGAAAAAGAAACAACCCCATTAGCGTCTGTTGTTTGACTTAAATTAAGATTATTTGCGCCTAGCAAGACAACTGTTGCACCATCAACTGGCAACCCAGCTGCGGTTTTTACACTAATTGACAACACAGTAGTGCTTGCACTTGGCAGTAATAGGTTTGGGTTAAGAAAGAAAATTGCGCCGCCAATTGCAATTAATAAGAGTGCGAATATAACTGGCAATGAGGGAATCCCTTTGCTTTCCAATATGCCAATCAAGGGCTTAAAGTTCAGGCCATTATTAGCTAGCCATTCAATAAAGCTATAATACTTGTCTTCAATTGAATAGTAAATACTTTTTAAACCCAAAAACGCTCACCCTTCTTCATAAGTGGTTAGTTCGAACATATTTAAAAATGTCCCTTTGGAATAAAAATAGCAGCAAAAAGTACGAGAATAAAAAAACAAGGCAAAAAAATGAAAATAATGGAAAAAATTACAGAAGAATGCAGGGAAGCAGTGCAAAAAGCAGTGGAAGGATTATATAAAACAAAAGAAACTAACGCGATTCCACGCGTTGAAACACATATTGAACAAAACAGAAAGGCAGATGCGAGTTGTTCAATTGCATTTCAATTATCGCGCGAGTTAAAGAAAAGCCCTTTTGAAATAGCAGAAGAAATTGCAAAAAATATAACGCCAACTGAAACAATAGAAAAAGTCAGCGCATTGGCTGGTTTTGTGAATTTTGCTTTTTCTCAAAAATACTATCAAATTGCATTAAGTGAAAATCAAAAAGAAAAAGGAAAACAAGGTAAAAAAGAAACTGAAAAGAAAATTAAAAAACAAACCGGAAAAGAAAGTGAAAAACAAAAGAAAAAAGCAAAACAAAAAGTCATAATTGAATACTCGTGCCCCAATGTCGGCAAGCCGTTGCACATTGGCCATATTCGTGGAACTATTTTTGGCCACGCTTTGAAAAAAATTCGTGAACAAGATGGCGATAGCGTAGTGTCATTTAATTATCTTGGAGATTCAGGCAGCCAAGTTGCAAAACTCTTACTAGCACTTGAAATATACAAGAATTTACCAGTGATAAAAACTGAAAAAGACTTGCTGGCTTATTACGTGAAAATAAACGCGGAAATAGAGCAAAGCGAAGAATTGCAAAAAAGACAGCGCGAAATTCTTGAAGCAATTGAAAATGGCGATAAAAAAATACAAGCTAGCCTCGACAAAGTGCGAAAATTGTCCATAACCGCGTTTGATAATAGCTATGATTTACTTGGCGTAAAATTCGATGAAGTGATTGGAGAAAGCGCGTTTATCCAAGACGGTAGAAAAGTGGTGCAAGAGGCAATTGAAAAAAAAATTGCGTTTAAAGACAAGGGCGGGGAGATTGTTGCCAAACTAGAACCAGAACTTCCTAACACTATATTGACAAGAAGCAACGGGACAACGCTTTACCTTACGCGGGATTTAGCGCTTGCGGACTATAAATTCAGTAAATACAAACCAAGCGAAAGCGTGAACATAACTGGAAGCGAACAAAATACTCATTTCAGGCAAGTTTACGCGATTTTGCAAAAACTTGGCAGAAATTATAACAATAAGCACGTTGGCTTTGGCTTGCTTACATTTGAAGGAAAGAAACTAGCTACGCGCGAAGGCAAAGTGATACTGCTCGCGGATATAATTGAAGAAGCAAAGCAAGAGGCAAAAGAGCAGATAATGCAGCGCGAACCGTTGCTAAAAGGAAAAGAACTAGAGGAACGTAGCCTTGCAATTGGACTTGCAGCACTTAAATTTGCAGTGTTAAAAGTAAGCCAAGAAAAAAACATTGTTTTCAACTTCAAACAAATGACTTCATTCGAAGGAGATACCGGCGCGTATTTACAATATTCACTTGTGAGATGCAAAAGCATATTGCATAAAGCAAATGAAGAAAGCGCACAAGAAGAAAAAAATGCAGGAAAAAGTAAAAAAGAAAAACGAGAAGAAAAATATACTTTTAACTCTGAAGAAAAAGAACTCTTGTTATTGCTAAGTGCATTTCCAGTTGTTGTGCATAATGCAAGCAAGAGCCTTGCACCGCATATTCTGTGTGACTACTTGTTAAAAACCGCTGCGGCTTTTTCAAAATTCTACTCGCTTCACTCCGTGCTAAACGCTGAAGATGAAAGAACAAAAACACAGCGGCTGGAAATCGTAAAAGCAACGGCGAATGTTTTGGAAAACGGGCTCGACTTGTTGGGGATAACAACATTGGAAAAAATGTGAGTTGAATGAACAAAGAATACAAAGAAATTGTTATTGTTATCGTACAAAATTCAAAAAAACAATTTCTTGTTCACCAGCGTAGCACTACAAAAAAAGTTTCTCCTTCTCTTTATGGGCTTGGAGCCGGCGGAAAAGTTGAACCCGGTGAGCACCCTCAAGACGCTGCAAAAAGAGAGTTAAAAGAAGAATTAGGGATAGCTGATAACCCAAAATTTTTATTTAGTTTTCCATTTGATTATAAGCCATACGGTGGCACAATAGATGGCATTACGAATATTTTTCAAACTATTTATGATAGTGAACTCAACACTTGCGATGAATTTCAATGGACTGGATGGATGAATAAAGAAGAAGTTGAAAAAATTGCTTTATCAGGCAAAATGTGCCCAGATACAAAAATAGCGTGGGAAAAGTTCAAGCTATTTTGTTAATAGAAAAATACTGAAAAACACTAGTTTTAAATAGTATTACCATGGTAATACTATTGGTGATTATGTGGAAAATATTTCTTTGAAACTTCCGCCAAAATTGGTTAAATCAATGGATGAATTAGTTGAAGAAGGCTGGTATTCTAATCGAGGAGATGTTATGCGCGATGCATTGCGCGAAAAAATACGCCAACTTAAATTAACACGGCTTGAAGCCGCCATAAAAGAAGATATAGCTTGGGGATTATCACAGTGAAAGCAATTAGTGACACTGGCCCCTTAATTCACTTAAATGAAATTAATTCGCTTAGTTCACTTAAGATTTTTCAAGAGGTTTTTGTTCCACCAGAAGTAGCTAAAGAATTACAAAATATGAATCGATTCCCAGGAATTAAACAAGTGCAATTAAAACAAAATAAAAGCATTGATAAAATTGCATTAATTGCAGAAAAATTCGATATAAGTTTAGCAGAAAGCCAAGCGATCGCATTAGCAAAGGAACTTCATATTGAAAATTTATTAACCGATGATTTAGATGCTAGAGATGCTGCTAAGGCAGTTGCATTAACGCCAGTTGGCACAATTGGAATTATAATTGCAAGTTGCAAGAAAAAAATAATTTCAAAAACAGAGTGCGTTAATCGAATTAGGAATCTGCAAACAAATTCAAGTTTATTTGTAACATCAGAGCTTATAGCGTACGCAATAGACAAAATAAACAAAATGTGACGTGAGAAAAATAGATGGGTAGGGCAAAATATGCCAAGATACAAAAGTCGCTTGGGAAAGATTTAAGCAACTTCTTTGAATCCATTCCAGCTATTTTTGTTTTGTGGCCCGAGCAACTTTATTTTTTTCCCTTTTACTAGCACGGCTTGGTTATCTGTAAGCGCAACAATTGGATACTTTGTTGTTTTTGCGGCTCTGTCAATTATTTTGCGGTATTTTTCTACGAAATGTGCCATGATTAAAAACGGCGCTAAGTTGATTCCCTTCGTATCTGTTAATCCGAATTTATCCCGTTTTGGTTCTTTCCATAATGCCATTTCAATTGAAGGACACGCAAGGTAACTTCCAGCACTGGCGCCTACATAGATGGCACCGCGTTTGATGTAAAATGGAATTAATTTATCAAAACCACTTTCGCGCGCATATTTAAGTAAAAAGAAAGTGTTTCCGCCGCTTACAAATATCAGATCCTTATCAGCTAATATTTTTTCAAGCTGTACTTTGTTTTTGCCACGCAAATCTAAATCTACTATATGCGTTATGCCACAATCGCTAAGCGTTTGCTTGTCTCTTATAAGCCACCACGGTTCTTTTCCACCGTAAGTTTCCGGCGGCTCGCCATAAGCGCCAGTTACTACAAAAACGGCTTTAACCTCAGAAGGTTTTTTTGGCAATAATGAAAGAAAATCTTTTTTTATTTCTGGTGCTATTCCAGCAGAGGTTAGCAAAACAGTATTCATAATAATCAAGCAAGCATATGTTAAAGTGTTTTGTACTATTTGAGCATTTCCAATAATTAAACAATTAGCCTCGCTGGCCGGCTAACGCTGACTAGAACTATATAAAATTAAAGGATTTCAACAGCTTTTTTTCTAACATATTAAAAATAGTAATTCTCATAAAAATAATATGTTAAACGAAGAAATTGAGATCTTGCATCGCAAAGTACGTTTGTTTGATCTTGAAAGTTTGGGAATTAACCAAAACAAAGTGATTCGAGATCTTAAGCCTACTTTTGAAGAATTACCTTTTGATGAACACGATGTAAGGGTTTTAGGTTATAGTCAAAGACCATTCAGAAGCCGGGCTATTACTGGCTTCATCTTAACAAAAACAAAGGATAGTTGGTTAATTAAACAAGAAGAAGTAAAAGTATTTTCACAAACTGTTGAAGATAAAAGAGCTAGCCCCCGTCGTTTCAAACGCATCTCGCAAAACGTATCAAATAATCCCGAGTTTGAAAAATTACTTTTAGGCGTAGCGCACTTGATAAACTTGCAATGCCCCGGATTTAACCGACTGAAATTTATAGCGCATCAAGTAAGAATATTCGCTACACCAGAATCTAAAGGAAGCAATTCGCCAGAAGGAATTCATAAAGATGGATATGACTTTGTGGTTCCGGCTTTGGTAATCAATAGACAAGGGATAACTGGGGGAGAGAGCCAAATATATGGGCCAGATAAAGAAAAACTTCTTTTTAGCGCAACACTTCAACCGGGCCAAGCTTTGCTGCACGAAGACAAGAATGGACCGTTATATCACCAAGTAACCCCAATTGAAACAACTGCAGGAATCGATTATGGAGTAAGGGACATTTTTGGGTTTGATATTAAGCTCGTATAATGCGCTAAATTGAAATAACTACTCCACAGCGTATTTTATTATTTCGAGTGAACATGCTTTGTGTTTTCTGCAGTACTCTTCGCATTTTTTGCTGATGCTGTGCTCTCTATATTCTGATCCACATTCTCTACAAGCGTATAATCTAGCCATTATTTATTCACCACAAAATTTTTGTTCATGCTTTTCCACTGCTTCCTAATAATTTTATCCTGCCCTCCACTATATTTTGCATTAATTGAATTGAAGGAAGAAGTAACTTACGCGGGTCAAACTCGCGCGGATTTTTCATTATACTTTGACGCAACGCAGCGGTAAATGCAAGTCGGAGGTCAGTGTCTACGTTGACTTTGTTAATGCCGTTTTTCACTGATTTTTTCAACTCTTTTTCTGACACGCCTTGTACAGAGCCTAGGATTGCGCCAAAGTCTTGACTAAGTGAAACTAAATCTCGCGGGACAACTGAAGCGCCGTGGAGTACAAGCGGCATCTGGGTTGCTTTTTTAATAGTCGACAAGCGTTTTATGTCAAGCTGGTTTGTTGAATCATTAAATTTGTAAGCACCGTGAGAGGTTCCAATTGCGATTGCAAGTGCGTCTATTTCGGTCTCTGCAGCAAACTCGCTGGCTTTTTGTGGGTCAGTGTAAATAATTCGCCTTGACTTTACGGTATCTTCAGCTCCACCAATTGTGCCAAGTTCAGCTTCAACTGAAACGTTTTTTTCTCTAGCCATTTTTACAACTTGTTTGGTCAACTCGACATTTTTTTCAAATGGTAAAAGCGAACCATCGAACATAACTGACGAATAACCCGCGTCAATGCACTTTTTTATTAATTTTAAGTCAGCACAGTGATCCAAGTGAAGTACAACTGGAACGCCAGGGTCAGCCGCTGCGGTTTTAGCAATACTGAAAAGGTAGTCAAATCCAGCGTAGTTTAATCCGCCTACACTTGTTTGTAAAATTACTGGCGCATCTTGCAGCTCTGCAGCGTCTATAATTGCTTTGGTGACTTCCAAGTTACTAGTATTGAAAGCGCCGACAGCGTAGTTCCCTTTGTTCGCCTTTTTCAATACTTCAGCAAGTGTAGCTAGCGTCATAACAGTAGTAAAACAAGGATTGTATTTAACCCTTAAGAAACAAGTAGCTTTGACTTTTTAGTTTTTTGTTTAGCTTTTCAGTTACTTTGTTTTAGCTTTTGACTTTAAATGTAATCAATTTTTCGGATGTGTCAAGTGACTTCGTGTAGATTTTGACATTGTTGGCATCTTTGCACGTTTCAACTTTATTTTCACGCGCCCACAAGTCACCGAAATTACAATCCTGGTAAACAAAATAAGAGCCTAAATTATTCTGCCAAGGAGTACAAGTTTTTCCGTTTATCGCTACATACGCGCGATTGGGCAACGCTTTTTCTTCAGTTGCAGCATTAGCAATCCAAGAACCTATTAAGCCAAGAAAGCGGGTTCCTACAAGCGTGTTACAAGCGGCAGCTATTACAGATGCACCTGGAGCTGCGTCTGGCGCCACTATAGGCGCCGCAAAGGGAGTTTCATAACAAACCTGTTGGAAAGGTAGAAAATATCCCCCGAGAATAAATTCATTGACAGCTGCGCCGGCTACTGCAAGTGTTGATTCAGCTACTAAGTCACAACCAGTTGGACCATCCGCTAATGCAGATTGTATACCATACGTTGCTCCAATTGCTGTTGCTCCAGCAGTTAAAGCGCAACCAAGTTCTTTGGGACTACAAGCAGTTTCCTTTGCAATCCCTGCAGCGGTACAAGCAGCAGGACCCGCAGGGGTAGTAACCGCCGGTGGTGAACAAGCAGTAGCCGCGGTTGCTATCGCCGCTTCGCATGTATGTTGGGCTATAACCGTACAAGCAGAAGTAGCCGCGCAACCCGCAACGTAGCAAGAACCGAGTTCAGCTACTAGTTTCAATATTTTTGTGCCTTCAACTGTTTTGTGGAAGGTGTTTACAGTGAATGTATTTCCATCGCAAAGTGCGCCTGCATCACCTTCTGTTAAACCATAGTAGGTTCCGTCGCCGCAAGTGGCAAGGCAGCTTTGACGCCAAGTTAATGCATTGCCTTGCAAGGGTTGTTCAGGTGCAGCGCATTGTTCGTCGTAATAATCAATTGAACTTATTGACAGTGGCGTGGCTTTTGTTTTCCATTGATAACCTTGAGCGGTTTTTTCGTAATTTATTGAAATTGAATAAACTCCTTGTTGGCTTTTGCCATCAGAGTCTTTAGTAGCGAATTCAACTGACTCTAAATTTGCTTTGTGTTCTCGGTTTACACCTAGATACGCTGCGCCTAGTTGGTAGGAAAAGTCTTTATTTGGTTCAAAAGCTGAAAATGGAAACGTTTTGAACTTGCAATTTGCATCAGAATCGCAACCAAGTGGAGCACGGCGAAAAACAGTGTTCGCTGCGATTATACGCGCTTCGTGCAGGGCGTTGGCTAGTTGCTGAGATTCAATTTCTTTATCGAATAAGTCTTCAGTGAACAAGCGAGGGGAATATGGTGGCGAAGGTGAATTTAGCTCCTGGCTAAGGTCTTTACCGCCTGAAAGAGTGCTTTTGGCGTTTGTTGAACGAGGTTGTTGTAAAACTATGCTTGAGCCTGAATTGTCATTTAAGTAACCTGTGTTTCCACCAATGAAAACAGATGAATCGCGCGTGTGCTGTCGGTTTACAAGCATTGCCCATAACTGGTGGGGGGTTTCAGACAATAAATTGCCAGTATCGCCTAAGTCATCGTCTGGTTCGCTGAAGATGCGCTGTGTTTGTAAACCCCTATAAAAATCTGTGTCCATTTGGCTGGCGACACCCGGATGTAGCGAAACGTGAATCGGAAACTCGTTTATTGATGTACCACAAGTGAGTTTGACGTTGAGTTTAGCATTTGCCTCGTTTACTGTATTTAAGTCAACGCTGTACGCTGAGCAGCCGCTTCCAGATGCATCGTATTTTAGTAACTTTAAGCCGCGTTTCGAATCGCCAGTTGCAAAGTCGTCAGGTGCATCCGTGATTTCAAAGCAAGTTGAGTCTTGTGTTAATTGCAAGAGGAAATCATTTTCGCCACCCTCGCATTGTGAAGAAGAATAGTTAAGGCGCAAGAGAACCGCGTCTGCTGGGAAAATTGGGTCAGTGTACATTTGAATTGAATTTCTAGTTTGTTGGCTTGACGTGCTTTGTTCTTTTAGTGAAAATGAATTTGTGTTTGTTTCAAAACTAATTGTATAGAAATTTGGCAAGCCAGCGAGTTGTACAAGTGGTTCTGGGGGAGCAGTTACTTCAATTGGTAACTCTAGGCTTATTTTATTTCCGTAAACGAGTTTGAGTTTTTCAGAGGCTTTTTTGTTTTGTACAGCTGACGAAATTGTTCCGTGTATTTTAAATTTGTCGGAAGTGGTTTCAAATTTGTTTTCTCCTGTGTTTATTGAACCAATTTCAGTTGTGTGGCCTGGGTCAAGTTGAAGCACATCTGCGGGCGGGCTAAATGATAACACTGAGGGAGTTTGTTGGAAGTTTAGCACTTCGTAATTTATTTCTAGATTTTTGCCAGTTTCTTGAGTTGGTCTTGCAGCTAGTGAAGAAAATGAAATTGTTTCTCCTTGTTGGAGTGACGCTTTGATGCACGCGTATGCATTGCACTTCGCTTGTTCTTTTTGTTCTACTTTTAATGGAATTGACTCTGTTCTGCCGTCGCACCATTTTTTGTCACTTGAAGAAAAGCTTTCTTTGAGGGTTAAATCATATGGAAAACGAATTGTTTTTGCGCTATCAGCAGTATTATCCGCTTGGAAAATAGTCAGCGAGAAATACTGGAGGCTAGTTGCACCTGGAGAAAGCGCCATTATTGGGATTGTTGTTTCCACGAAGTCACTTTGAGTAGAGGCAATTGACCCCCCTCCATAAATCCATTTGTATACCCCAAAACCGTTTTGTTCGACATTTGAATCACATTGGCCAGTTGAAGCGGATTGCGATGCGTTGACAATAGGCGAGTAGAAAATTGAGCCAGGTAATGCATTGTCTGGAGATGAGAAAAGGAGCCCGGCAGGTGCATTGTCAGAAGTGATTGATTCACCGACATTACCGATTCTCGCGTATAACCCATATTGGTTTGCAGTTGTTCCTTTATTTGTACGAAGCATAAACTTAGCGGCATATTGTTTTCCAATAGCTAGTGACTCGCTGGCGTCAAGTTTTCTTCCAGTGTCAGGTTCGAAAATTCCGCTAAATGCAAGTTGTTCTTGAAATGAAGTGGGAAATAGTTTAAGTTGAACTGGAATGTGCTGTAGTGGCTCAGCCTGGAATTCAATGCTTGTTGAATAATAATTGTCAAGAGACGCGCTGGCAACATAACTAATTCCAGACACTAGCGACAAGGTACATGATGGCGAGTTTACTGTAAACGAACAATTTGTCGAAGGCAATTCAACTAACTCAGTTGGACTTGCTTTGTAAAACAACTGCAGTTTAGCAGAAGTTAATGGATTGCTAGTAGCATAATCAACGACACTAAAAGCAACTGTTCCACTTGGCGGCTTGAGTATAATTTTGTTTGTTGAACTATTGTAAGGCGTGAAAGCTAGTTGACCAAGAAAAGTATTTTTCTCTGAACGAATTAAAACAGGGGTTCCAATTGGAACGTTGCCGAAAGATGCGTTGCCGTTATAGTCACTTGTAATTGAAACAGGCGAAAAAACGTTTGTTAAAAATAGTGAAAGCGAAGCATATGGAACGGGCTTATCTTGAAAATCAACTGCGGATAATCCAATAGTTGCAGAATTGTTCGTTAAAGCGGTTTTGAGGTTTAAGGTAAATTGAGTTGTGTTTGAAGGAAGCAGCGAACTAACAAACCGCAAGTGTTTGTTATCAGTTGCAGCTATATAGAAGCTACCGGCTGGCAAATCGCTGAAATTCCCTTGGCCATTAATTGTTTTTTTAGTGATTATCGCGTTTTGACTTGACAATATGTAAACGTCGCTGCTAACTTGTGTGCTGCCTGAATCGTCAAGTAGTTTCACAAAAAAATCAAATGAATTTTGGCTTGTTGGGATTTGTAATGTCACATTAAATTCAAGCGAGTCATTAAGCGCATATTCAGGCGTAAGCGTTGTGACAAAACCCTCGGCTTCTACTGCCGCGTATAGTTTAACTGGATTAAACGAGGGAGTGGAAAATACCGCTGCTCCTGCTGAGTTGGTTTTAAGTTGGCCTAAACTTGTTTTTGAAAAAGAATTGTAAATAACCACTAATGCATTTGGAACTGGAAAAAGCCCATGGTCAGTTAGTGTATTTACGTTTACGCGAATTGAAGAATTTTTACTATTAACTACTTCTGGGTCAGTCGGCGAAAAAATGTGCTGGCGTTGCTGGGCAAGCGCATTGAGGTTAGCAGACTTGCCTTTGATTATCTCTAGCAATGTTATAGTTTTTACGCGATTAGCAACTGGCAAAAAAGAAAGGCTCGCACTTCCATATTTTGCAGCTGAAACATTTACACTTATAGATACATTTGGCTTAACAATAAGCGCAGCATAGCCGCTTGAATTTACGCGCGTTGTTTTCAATGCTTCACCATCACTGTATTCAACTTGGCTCGTTGTAACCGGCGCGCCCACTGAATTTTGCACAAAGAGGAAAGCAACGCTAATTGGACGCTTTGCACTTAGCATCTTGACAGTTTGTTGTCTGCCGTTTTGTAAAAATACAAACGCAACTGATGGCTCAAAATCCGTTGACGAATCTACACGTAAACTATATTTTTTGTCAGCTGGCAAATTGAACTCAGCAACGCCATTTACAGTTATTGAAGTCTGTGAAAGCCCAGCGTCAACAGCGTCTATAGCAGTTAATGTAACGCTTATTCCATTAAGTGGTTGACCTTCTTCGTTTACAAGTTTAATTGAAAAAAAGCTTGTGCCGGAGTTTAAAGAAAATGAAGAAGTTGAAGCAATTAAACCAATTCCGATTAATGCCATGCCGAAAATGGCAAATAGCACTAATATGCTCGGCACCCCTTTTAGTTCAATAGGAGTTACGAATTTAGAAAAAATAGGTATGCCCGTTGTTTTTTCTATTTTTTCGCATAGATCCCAGTAACTGTTGTTCAAATTTTGCCAAAGTTCCCCAAGTATTTTCATTTTCTACTATCACATTTTTCATATTAGCGGATATCTTTTGCTATTCTTGCTATTTCGCTATTTTTGTCCTTGTTCCAAAATTTGGGTCAAAAATACCCTTGCCAATTATTGGCAGTGCTTTTGTCACAAACCCTTCAAGCGTTTGGTTATTAGAGGCAAATGGAATACTATAACCTTTTATTGCAAGGATGTAACCACGCTTATAACCAATACCGCTGTCATCAATTTTTTCGTGTGCATCTTTAAATTCCATTTCAACATGATCACGTTTATATTGGCTATAACGCAACTCGTCATCGCGTGCAATTTGTTTAGCAACGTCTACTCCATTTCCATCAATTGCAGTTTGTAAGTCCAATTGTGTTACTTGCATTTCTTCGTCTGGCGAAAAGTCTGCATAAACCTCGTCAATGTTATATGCACCGCCAGCAGTTTCAAGACGCACAATTAAGCTACCTGACTCTGGAACAGTGAAGTACACGAGTCTACTCGTATCTTCAGCTACTCGAATTGCGCCAACATCGCGCCATTCATTTCCTTGCTTCACTTTTACAGCAAGCGTCATTTTACGCTTTACCCAATTGTCATAAACAAACGTAAACAATTCGTGTGGAACTGCATCTAGAAAATCGTTGACAATGAACTGGTAATTCTTTCCAATCAACGAACGGATATTGTTGAGCTTTGCGTTGAGTGAACCACTTTTACGTAATTGAACGTTTAGCTTAACGGTTGTGAAATTATTCAGGGCAGCAAAGTGAAGCTCGGCAAAGTTTATTGGTTTCCGGGAATTGTCTTGCCAGTAGATACCATCTGAATTATTCACGTAGTTAGTTACGTCAACGTCATCTTGGTCAATTGCACGGTACGCGTATATTTTTTGCTTCATCGTATGCGGCGCGCCGTTTAAGTCAGGCATTATGGCATTTGCGTTTTTGTAGTCAACTGCAAATACTTTGACGACATTTGTAAATGACACTTCTTGTTTGGTTTCAAGCGAACGGAGTTTCAGTGTTCCATTTTGTGGTTTTAAAAAGTTGAGAGGCGAATAAGAATAATCCTCTTCGTTTTTTAATCCAGATTGTGGGAACCCCTCGTGTTCAAACTTGTAATCCGACCCATCAAAAGAAAAAATGTACGGGCAACTTGCAGTTTCTAAATAGCAGCCAACAAAGCACTTTTGATCAGTGGGAGGTGATATCACTATGCCATTTGCATTTATTTGCTTGTATTTAACCACAACTTCTCCATCGTATACACCGTCAAATTCCATTTTATTTTTTACTGGTCCATCTGCTCGGTGTGCCAAAGTCCTACAATCGTCAGATGAAAGAGGGGCATCTTCGTTAATTCCGATAGCTACATCCACTTTGTTAAGCCAGTCTAATTCGCCGTTTTTGGTTAAGCCGAGCTTTGTTGGACGCAAGTTAGTGCTCGGTAAAAGTGGAGATTTAGTAGTTTTATTCGTATAGTAATGATATGGCCCAGAATTCGTAGGAGTAATGAATGTTTCGTAATTACAATAAGATCCACCAATACACGCGCGGTCGTAGGGTTTTCCATTACTAAAGATTTGTTGCTGGTAGTAATCCTGCCCGTTTTGACTGTTAGTTCCAAAAAAGGGACATAATGGCACACTTAGACTAAAATCAGATGAGCTGAGTTTAACTTCCATATTCCTAAAGTACAAATTCTCATCTGTAAAGTTTTGCATAAGGCTATTTGGTAGTACCACACCAGCCGGGAGATTGAGCCCTTCGCCTTTTAACACTTTAACGCTTTCATATGGCACTCCGTTTAACTTTGTCGTATCGCCACGTGCATCATCTTTGTCATTTGCATTTTCTGGAATGTAGTCACGCAATGAACGCAAACAATAGCCAATTGCAGGCTGTTGACCCGCTCTCTCAGTTCCAACCCTCATCGTAGTACTATACCACGAATAACATAGTTTTGAAAATCTACCAGTTCCTGGCGAAGGTGAGTCACAACGATCTTGAGAAGTATCGTCTTGCAAATAAGCAGAAGAAACTTGTAATGGGTCAGCCACATAAATCCATTTCATTTGACCAGATGAAGAGTCGCGATAGTAGCTAAAAGTTAAACGGAAGTAACTTGGCTTGTTTCCAGGTACACAGCCACCATCTTCTTCTCTAAACTTAATAGTACCAATTGTTGATCCGGAAGTGAA
Source organism: Microcaldota archaeon (assembly GCA_023247085.1). Classification (GTDB taxonomy): domain Archaea; phylum Micrarchaeota; class Micrarchaeia; order Norongarragalinales; family UBA8480; genus JAHFHC01. The sequence continues at coordinate 36,976 of JAHFHC010000006.1, forward strand.
AAAGGGCACACCAGATCGAGGAATCGGCGTATATTTTTCAAGTACAGCGCGACTTCCTGAATCAACAAAGCAACCCGTGTCAGTGTAACCCAGTATGCTATCTGCTGTTGCATTGCATGAAGAACCTAGTCTCGCTACATAAGTGTAATTAAATGTTCCTCCAGTTTCACTTGCAAAATATTTAAACGGCGCATCTGTTAAGTCAAGCGCAGCGGTTTCATCTTGACTAAAACGTATTAAGGGAACTAGTGAAAGTGTAGTGTGGTTTAGCCAAACTTGCGTTGCTCTGCCCGGAATAGGCACTTTTTTCTTATTTGTAGTTGGATTACAAGCCGGTGCTTTTTCGCATACTGGCGCATCACACCAATTGAAGCAAAGTGAACCATCTGGCTTTTTGCCAGTTGTAGCATTACAAGTTGAATCACAATTTGTTCCTGCTCTACATGCTGTGCAAGGCTCTTCTCTATAAGCTGGGTTTTCTACAGTTGTAATCCAATCATTGAGAGTTGGTCGACACCGCGTTGGGTCAAACGATGGTTGCACGCCCCTTTCGCAATAGTAATTCGAATTCAAACTACGGCGAAATGCAGTTATTAACCGAATATTATTGGCATTTTGCACGTATTCTAGCAGAGGCTTTGGGCGCAAAGTGTCATTAAGTAATAGAGCCCCATTGACTTGAGGTCGCCGGCTATGT
>JAHFHC010000006.1:37682-46585 GCA_023247085.1 Microcaldota archaeon
TATCAAAAATAGATTTGCCACTTTCGTTTATATTATTCAATACCCCGCTTGCCCAAGTATTCTCTACTAGCGCATATGCGGGAACAGGCAAGCCATCAACGGTTGGAACCTTATCAGCCCCAACTTGGACTGGGTTTGAATAGAGAAATGAAAAAGATAATGACCTCGGCGAACTTGGATTAGTTGCATCAGGGCGAATTTGCAAATTATCTACAAGAGCATATAACTCTAAGGATGCAGAGGAGCTATTTGAACCAATGTCAGTTGGTGATTCAAGTGTTCCGAATACTAAGTTTTTCAAATTCTCGTTATTCGCTACTGTTACTGTTATTTTAATGTCTTTTACATCAAGTGGACTTTGGCCAGTTGCCCGGTTACAAACTAATTTTAGGGAAGCATTTACAGGGGTAACCTTGTTGCCAACAACGTTGCCACATTTAACTGCATTGAAGCGAAGCGCGTACCCTTTGAAATCGTTTAAATCAGCTACCATATCGTCCTTCAAGTCAAAACAATTCTGACCATTTGCAGCTAGTGCATCTTGCGTAACGCTTCCTTCACTTAGTGGCATTAAGGCAGTTTGAGTTTCTGAGGTCCTGCAATCGCCGACTCCAGTTGAGTTTTCAATGTAAATTGGAACAGCGTCAGCTGGGAAAATTGGGTCAACTATAAGCGGAATTGTACTACAGCCACTCCAGCCTGAGCCAGTTGAAAGTAACTTATCATCGTAAGTATAGTTGAAGCGCGTTTGGTCACTGCATGGGCCAGTCAATAAACTCAGTGAAGAGGGTTGTTCAACTGGGCTTACACTTACCCATATTGACTTAGTGAGTTTTTGGTTACTGAGTGAACCATTTTCAAAACGTTCTGTGAATTCAACAATTATTTCAGTACGCGGCGCGGAACCAAATGCGGATAAGTTTACAATTGAAGATATTTGTGTGCTTCCGCCTGTACCGAATTGGGATGGAAGCAATTCAGTTTCAAACACTGCACTTGGCGGTACTGGATTTCGGAGAAATGGAGAAAAGCCGCCAATTGTGAAAGACTCATTGGTTGGCAAAAAGAATTCTGGATTAGATTGAAACTTTAATATGCCCCCTTTCACGTTGTGGTTTAACTGAATATTTATTTTAGCTGAAAGTGGGTTTGCAAGGCCACTGTCAACTGGAAAGCCATTGCAGTCAAACGTAGAATATCTATCGGTAAAATTCGGCGATTCTGAAATCACTCCACATGCAACTGGCTTACCCGTGTTTACATCGGCAATTGGGTTTCGGTTTTGTTCAAAATTTAAAGTAAGCATACCTTGGTCGTTATAAACTGAATTCGGTGAAGCAACTTGAAAGGAATAATTGTACGCGTTTGCACTGCATTGGCTGCTTGCGCCGTTGAATTGAATTGGTGAAACTCCAAGCAACTGGTCGAACGGGTTACGAATATACTCTTCACCGCGCTTGATTGTTGAACTCATAGCAAGCGAGAGGTTTGTATACTGCCGTGAGCTATACGCTTGGTCAGGTGCTTGTGCAACGAAATAAAATGAATAGCCTTGAGAAAAAGAGGATAAGTCATTGCGGGGCATGCTTAGCAAAACGCGTTTCCAATCCGAACCAGAAAGAAGCGGGCCACAATCACTTCGCGTACTTGAAATTGACGCACGCGCTTCTAAGCCACTTGGTGCATCAATTGTGTTTGGAAATGGAGTGAAATTTAAGAGAATTGGTTGTTGTGAATCCGCACTCGGAGTAAAGAACACATGCGCTTCACGGGCATTTGCAAAATAGCCCGATACTGAAGCAAGGTAAACTCGGTTCTGCATCAATGCACTAGTAGAAGATATTTTTTCGTTGGTTGCAGCGTCGTAAACCCCATTAAGCACAACGCGCGTATCCCGCACACTCTCTAAAGACATCATTGACGCATTAACTTGAGTTAGTGAATTTTCTTCAAGTGTATTTGAATCTAAACTACTTGGCGAACCAAGCGACTGAACGTAGTCAAAATAATTTGGGTTAGAAAAATTAAATTCATAAAAACCACGCGTTTTTACACGTACATCGCATGGAACAATGCACGTTGCAAAACTTTCACCATTACGTTTAACTGAAACGTTTATTCCAGTTAGTAGTGCATTAGTTAAGGCGTCAACTGCGTTGAAAGAAAAATTCGCAAAGCGAAGCTCCATTGAAAGTGTAACAGTTACGTGCGAGTCATTTAACAAAACTGTTTTTTCGCTGCTTAAATCCGATGCGCTTCCTTTGACTATGACAGTAGAATTGCGAGGCAAGTATGTAAATTCATGCGAAGCGCGCTTGACTGGTTTCTTTTCAATTAGTACATTGTCTTCAGAATAAATTGAGACAATCCCTTCGATTGGCGCAGCGTACTCATCTTCAAAATTCACAGTAAGCGTAGAAACGACATCGGGAGTCGCAGGAAGCAATTCAACTACTACATTACTTGTATTTGAACTGAAGTGTGGCGAAACTTTAGTTAGAAACGCATCTTTCTTTGCTGATACAAAATACTGCTTATTAATTGCTAGTTCAACTGTAAAGTTTCCACTGCTAGTTGTTGAATAGTTTTTCAACTCAACATTATCAGCATCATAAAGCACGACATAAACTCCGCTCAATGGTTGTTTTGTTAATGAAGAGATAATCGAAATAGTAGTGTTGAGGAAAGGCACTGCCTCAAATACAATATCTATGTTTTGTCGTTCTCGTTTAACGATAATTTCACTTGACTTATTTGACGAAAAGCCAAGTATTCTTGAATAGACGTATATGTGTTGGTTCAGCGCTAAGTTTTCAAATACGGCAATTCCATTAACTGATTGCACTGACGCTATCTCATTGTCAGTTACTGCATCAAAAACTTTGACAGTTCCATTTAGTTTAGCGCCTGCTGTTTTGTCAACTAGGTTAACTTGAATTGAACCAAATTGTTGTGAATCAATAAAAGCATCAATTGGCGGCTTGAAAAAGATACTTGATGGCGACCCACTTTGGCCATTAGCATTTAATCCGGATTGGTTTGACGAAGTGGGTTGGTTTTGTCTTGGATGGTAGGTTGATTTTAAATCTAGCCTTACGATTACTGAATCACTTATTGGCTTAGAGGCGTCTAAGTAATCTGGGTGAGTGACTTTAAGTTGCAATGCAGCAGATGAACTGGAAAGAAATAATTCGCCGGTTGCGTTTGTTAATCCGCTTGCAACTACTTGGTGGTTAGCAGTTAACAATTCTACAGAAGCGCCTGGAACTGGCATTGAATTATCGCCAATAACTTTAACGTAAATCATTCGGTTACCAGCAATAACACTTGGAACTATTGTAAAAATTGCAAAAGCAGCAACAGTGGCAACTAACAAAATGAAGATAACTGCAAATGGAAAACTAGGGTAGCCTTTTTTTTCAACTGGCGTTACAAATGACTCGTAGATCGAAATTCCTTTTTCGTCTAATGTATCACATAACTCATAGTACTTAGATTCAATTTCAAAGTAGAACCTAAGTAACTCCGCCCTTATCCCCATTGCCAAACATTACAATAAAGGCTAATTTAAATGCTTTCACTCGTGGAAAAAAAACTAGAAAAAGTGAAGAAAAAAAAGGAAAAATAAAAGCAAAAAAAGTGAAAGAAAAAAAGAAAAAACAATAAAAAACAAAAGAAATACAGCAAAAATCGACAATTAGCTTTAGAGGAATTCAATGTCGCTTACGCCAGCAACGTTGCTTTTTGAGGAGAATGAATCCGTTGAAGATTGGCGAACGCTTTTGCCTAGCACGTATGGGCTTTTAATGCCAGTGAAAATCGCTATTGCTTCAATTTTACCATCGAAGTCAGGCGTGATACGCGCGCCCCAAATAACTGAAGCATTTGGGTCAACTTGTTCGGTTAATGCTTCTCCAATTGAATTGCATTCACCAAGCGTCATGTCTGGCCCGCCGGTTATATGTAGCAATACTCCAGTTGCGCCAGCGTAGTCCACGTCAAGTAAAGCGTGGCTCAAAGTGTTTTTAACAACGTCTTTAGCGCGGTTAGGTCCTTTTGCTTCACCAACTGCTATCATTGATACGCCACCATTGCTCATAACTGCCTTCACGTCAGCAAAGTCGAGGTTAACAAGCGAAGGAGTGGTAATAGTCTCGGTAATGCCACGCACTGCACGTGCGATGATTTCGTCAGCTACGTTGAACGCTTGGTCAATTGGCAAATTTGGTACAATTTGCACTAATCGGTTATTGTCAATGACTATAATGGTGTCAGCTTGTCGTTTAAGCGCCTCTAAACCCTGGTCTGCTTTTTCTAAACGAGCGCGTTCCAATGCAAATGGATAAGTGACAATTGAAATTACAATTGCGCCTGACTTTTTGCATACTTCAGCGATAACTGGAGCGCTGCCAGTTCCGGTACCACCACCCATTCCGCAAGTTAAGAAAACTAAATCTGCTCCACTGAAAATCTTTTCAAGTGCTTCGCGTGAAACATCAGCTGCTTTCATACCGATTTCAGGGTAACCACCAGCTCCCAATCCGCGCGTGATACTTGCTCCAATTAGCACTTTTTTAACGCTTTCAGCTACAGTGGTTAAGTGCAACTTGTCAGTGTTAATTGCAACTAGTTCAGCGCCCTTGATGCCCGCACGTGCCAATCGGTTAATTGAATTACATCCACCGCCACCAGTTCCAACTACCATAATTTTTGGTGACAAAAACCCGTCGTCTAGAGTTTTAGACTTTTGGCTATTACCAGAACCACTTTTTGAACTTTTTAACGCTTCAGAAATAAGATCTTCCATAGAAAATAACTTCACCTTCAATTTTGAAAAAAACCCTTGAGTTTTCCCTTGGCAAGTATTACATAGCCAAAATTTAAAAGACTTGTGAAAACCAGGTTCGGCTATATTACAAAATTATTAACAAACTTTCGCAAAATTTATGCTATTGGCGACTAGGGTATAGGTCATTGCGGCTAGAATAGCATATGCCTTTTTATCGATACTTTGCCCAATACCATGTGGCTTTTGAGCTAGCTGGGGAGCTAGGGGTTCCCTGGAAGCTGCAATCCCCTTAAGCTGAGCGAAGAGAGCTGCTCACGGCTTTTGAATAGCTATAACTAGGTTCAGCAGAAACTGTAGACGCTTTGCCTCACGTTACGTGGGTCAATGTGAACCGAGCCAGGTCCGGAAGGAAGCAACTCTAAACATTGAAAAACGTGCTCGTGAGTTACAAAGCCGAGGCGAAAGTTGAATGCCTATAGTTATCCAACTGACAAGACAACTCCGCTCAAGAGCCACTCTTTATAGAAAAAAGTAAAACATAGAAAAAGTAGAAACTACAAAAAGAAAAAAACATTTTAGCCGCCAAGCGTATCATTTAATTCTTGTTCTGAAATATCTAAATTGGAAAAATCATCTGATACATTAGTCAAGTCGCTTCCAATGTTTGCGATATCTCCGTCTGGCAAAGCAGTATAATTACTAGAATAGCCCGCGGGAGTTGGCTGTTTTTGGCTGGTTCCGCCTAAACAACCAAAAAGTAAAATTGAAAAAATAAGCGCACAAACAGCAAGTTGCTTCATGTCAAAAAACCCTTTTTTCTTTTTTAAAAATTATCACAGCAGCGTATTTAAATCTGTTCTATGAGTTGCTAATACTAATACAAAACAAGGCAACAAAACAACAAAACAAAGAGACAAGACAAAAATGGAAAAAGGTGTTGAAGAAAAAACAATTTATATTATCGTAATAGCCGTGTCGCTTTTAGTGGTTTTTCTAATTGGAATGGAAATCGGGTCAAAACAACAAAGTAGCAGCATAATACGCATACAGTCAAACGAATCTATTACAAATCCAAACGTTGGTGCTAATTATGCGGCCAGTAATGGCGACAAATTTAATCAGAGTTTAGCAAATGAAGCCGCGACGCATAGTTCACTTATTTTACCGGGGGTAGACTCCAACCAGCAAGGGGTTATTGCGCGGTTAAATATTGAAAAGAAAAACGGCACTGGCAAAACGTTTATTGAATTCGGCGAATCTCAACCCACTATTGCGCTTGAAACATTTGAGTCAATAAAAAACGCAACGCAAGTTGTTAAAACAATCAGCAGTAAAGCAAATGCAAATTACTGGCGTAGTAATTTACTTTATTCATTTGAAACAAATTCAGATGAAGTAGCTGGATCAAGCGCGGGCGCAGCAATTACAATTGGTACACTGGCTTTGCTTGAAAACAAAAAACTGAATGCGTCAATCGCAATTACCGGCGGGATAAATTCAGATGGTTCAATTTCCCGCGTTGGTGGAGTGTTAGAAAAAGCAAGGGCATTGAAACGCCTAGGCAACGTAACAACTTTTTTTGTACCAATTGGAGAAGCTCAACAAGAAATCACCACAGTAAAGCAGGGGGAAGCGTGTACTGAACAATCAATTGGAAACGGCACGTTCACAAGTTGTAGAAACAATCAAACAATTGAAACGCGAATAATAGACGTAAGCAATGAGACGGGGATACGCGTAGTTGAAGTTGCAAATATAGCAACAGCTTATTTACAAATGATACAAGGAATGCAGCAAGGATAAAAAAAGAAAAAACGAGATACATAACAATGGATCTAAAATTACTTTCGATATTAGTTGCTTTAATTGCAGTTGCAGCTGCGATGCTTGGCTATTCGGCCGCGCCTGGCCCAGTTAAAACTAGTGACTTTCAAGCTCCTGCAATTACCGATAATGGAATAGGCGCAATGGTGCCATTTCGAATAACATTATCTCCGGGAAACGGCAGGACACTTGTCAACGTCGATAATGCAAACTATCATAGGGACACTGAAAATGCACTTGTAAAGGCAAAGCAAAATGCCGAGAAATTAATCGGAATAAAGTTTCGTTACTTTGACGTTGTGCTTGATATTGGTGCAAGTGGAAGCGACATTGGGGGAGAAAGCGCGGGGGCAATGTTCGCCGTTGGCATAATTTCAGCTTATACTGGAAAGCAAGTAAACCCGTTTGTTTCAATGAGCGGCGGGATTACTCCTACTGGCAATTTGTTTCCAGTTGATGGTATTGAAGAAAAGATAATTGCAGCTAAAAATAGTGGCAAAACGAAATTCGTAGTTGCAAAAGAACAAGTGGTAAAAAACACAATTGATTCTACTAAAATGGAAATAATTCGCGTAACTAATATAAAGGAAGCCAGCGATATTTTGCTAAGTTAATTTTTAATAAGCAGATAAAGAAAAAGTCAAATTAAAAACCAACAAAAAACTGATTTCATTAACAATGAACCAAACTTCTTTGCTGCTTTTAGTGATTCTAATATTCGGGCTATTCAATTACACGCCGGGAAGTAACCCACTAGCGTTTACATTTCTTGCAATTGTGCTTGTAATTCATGTAACTAACCACACTTGGAAAATAAAACCAAGCGAAAATGCAAAACACTAAAGCAAATGGTTTTGGAGCAATTAGGCGATTATCTCAACTGTTTTTTTCTTTGACTTTTCTCCACTGACAATACGCACTTTTTTTTCATCTACTTTAAAATGAGCAGCAAGTAATTCAACGACTTCTTTATTCGCTTTCCCGTCAAATGGAAGCGACTTCACTTTTACCTTTACAGTATCTTCTTGTTCCCATACGCCTGGCTTATCTGAATTAGTAACAACTTTAACTTCAAAAATCATTTTCCAAGAGTCTTCCTAATCACGAGTAATGTCTACTAGTTTTATTTTAAACACAAGTGTTTTTCCAGCTAATTCATGGTTAAAGTCAACTTTTACAGTTGAATTAGTCACTTGAATTACCCTGCCGGTTGAACCACTAGAAGCGCTTAGCATAGTGCCTACCGTGATATTGCCGTTTATGTTTTCGCGCGGAATATCTTGTACAAGCGCAGGGTTTTTTTCTCCATAACCTTCAGCTGGAGGAACCGTAATTGTCTTTTCTTCACCAATTTTCATCCCAATTACGCCATCATTAAAACCTTTAATCACTTGCCCGCTGCCTACAATGAATTCAAGTGGCGCATAGGCCTGACGCAATGGAAGCCGCGCGTTTTCTGCATCTGCTTTTATGCTAGTGTCAAACACTTTTCCGTTTTGAAACGAACCAGTGTAGTCGATTAAAACAGTATCATTATTTTTAACAGTTAGAACAGTACCCGTAGAAACGCACCCCAGTAAAAGTAAGAAAGGCAAAAGTAAAATAAACTTATTCATAAAAATCTATAAATGGTTTAAACAAAAAGAGTTTATTAAACCGCGCGGTTTTGACGATTGTTAAAAAGGAAACAAACGAAGCAGTAATTAATTAAAAAATAAAACAAAAAAAGTAAACGCGGGGAGTGGGATTTTCGTGCCGTTTTTCTTTTGGCCACGCCTGGCCTTTTCTTTTTCTAAAAGAAAAGGCATGGCTTTTCGAACCCACGCGAGATTTACACCTCAATAGCTGACCATTCCTGATTTCCTTTATTGGTTAAAAGGAAATTTGTTAGCAGGCTTGCGTACCCAAAAAATTTCTTTTTTTTGAAACCGTAAACGGCCTTTTTCTTTGAAGGAAAAAGGGGGTTTACCGCAATAGCCACTATGCGACCCCCGCATTTGTAAATATTTTAAGGAGAAAAGAAGTTAAATAGGTTTTTAGTAGAGTTGCTTTACTTGTTCTAGCTCTTTTCAATACGGGTAACTATTTCATTTGCAAACTCTGAACACTTGACAAGCGTTGCGCCTGGAATTTGGCGGTGGAAGTCATACGTGACTTTTTTGCTTTCAATTGTTTTTGCCATTGCGGTTTCAATTAGTTTACCAACTTCATTCCAACCCATGTATTCGAACATCATCGCCCGCTTAAGATAACGCTGCCCGGATTAACTTTATCTTGTCCAGCGTATTTC
>JAHFHC010000007.1 GCA_023247085.1 Microcaldota archaeon
GTTGGTCGTATGCTCTTTTGGCTTGTTCTATTGAACTGTATTTTTTTGTGAAGAGGTGGTTTGCGGCGGTTCTGACTAGTGGTTTTGAATCTTCTTCTGCGCCAAAGATGAGTTTGGCGTCTTTTAAGTATGTGTCGTATGCTCTTTTGGCTTCTTCAATGTTTTTGCATTGTTTGGTGAAGAGTTGGATAGCGGCGGTTCTGACTAACGGCTTAGAATCTTCGTCTCCTCCAAAGACTCTTGTAGCGTCTTTCAAGTGCTTATCATAAGTCCGTTTGGCTTCTTCAATAGTTCTATATCTTTTTATGAAGAGTTGGAATGCTGCTGTTCTGACTAACGGTTTGGTGTTTTCATCTGCACCAAATATGCGTTCAGTTTCTCTATATATTTGATTTGCGTGGAAAATTGTAAATTGGTGACCGTGTTTTTTTATTATGTGTGGCGGTACGTGTAGTTCTTTCATTAGTTGGTATTCAGTTGTCACGTGATCTAAAACTGCTTCTGCTAGTAAAGTGTTTTGTTGTAATTCTTGTGCCGTATGGCCTAGTGCGTGGAGGTTTAACGCCATTTTACGTAGGTAAGCTGCAAAAGTCGCATCTTTCATTAATTTGCTAGCTTGTTCGTGGGTATGCGCTTGTTTTCTAAGTTCAGCTTGTAGTTCTTGTGTTGGCTTAGGTGGTCGGCCGCCTAGTCTTTTGATACTGTTTTCTAGTTTGTCAGCTATTTCTGCGCCGTGTAAAGCTTGTTGTATTACTTCCCTTGCTTTTTGCACTCCGTTATGCTCTGGAATTGTTCCATGTGCTATTGCCATGCGCAAAACGTGCTTTAAAGCGGGTTTTTGGGCAACGTGCGCTTTTATTGTAGACTCTTCAAGAAGGCGGGTTGTGCTTTGATTGATCCTATGCTCTATTCTTTTTGACAATAGCCCGAGAATGGCTCGTTTTTCTTCCATGTTTAATCTTTTTGTTTTTTTTATTCTGTTTTAGATTTTGCTTTCTAGTTCGCGTAGGTTTTCAATGCGCTTGTATGTTGGCGGGTGAGTTGAAAAGATGCGGAATAGCAGTCCTTTTTTCTTTTCGCTACCCATGGCGTTTTCGATCCAGTTTTCTTGGTGTGAAATGTTTTGGGATGTTGCAACTGATTTTATGGGGTCAGCTAAATAGAATTGGCGCATTCCTTTGTATCCTTCAGTTTGCACTTGTGGGAACGCGTAACCTATTTTTGCTAGTGCTTTTTCCAAATGCTTGGGTTCTTTTGTTGACAATGCAGAAAATTCATCTGCGTATAACTCACGCGTGCGGCTAAGCCACATTACCATTAAGTTAGCAATGAGCTCAACTGCAAATGCAGCGATGTAACTAGCAATTATGCCAACGAATGTCGTGTTTCCGTTTTCGTCTCGCGGTACAAAAAATAGCAACACTAAGAAGTAAAGCAAGCGCGGTACAACCGAAGCCGCGGTTATAACAACTACGTCCCAATGCGCAACGTGGCCAATTTCATGCGCTAGCACTGCTTCAACTTCTTCTTTGTTTAACATCTGCAAGAGGCCAATGTGAATAGCAATGTTTGAGTTGTTTTTTGTTCGTCCAAATGCAAATGCGTTTGGTGTAATGTCGTTAACCAAGTAAAGTTTAGGGGTTTTGACCTCGTGTTTTTTGCAAGTTGCTTCAACGAATTCATAAATCCAGTTATATTGATGGCGGTCAAGTTCTTGCATTGGCATTGTAAGTTTGATGAGCCACGATCCAATCCACCACTGGATGATTGTAGTTATAAACGCAAGGAAAAATGCAAGTGCCACTCCTCCCACTACGCTTGTGCGTGGGCCGTAGAATAACAGTACTAGCCCCATTACAAATGTAAGAAAAGCTCCAAGGGCAGCTACGCTGAACAACATTGACAGTCGTAGTTTCAATAAAGACATTTTTTTCTAAACCTTTTATTTATTAAAGTGAACTTCTTAATAAAAATACGCTGGGGTTCATTTTATTTTTTTCAAAATTTGTTCAACTTCTTCATCGCTAACGTAAGTATCTGTAACGTGTTTAGCTTGTTCTGATCCAAATATTTTTACAACTACGAATGTTCCGCGTGTTTTTCCATGGCCAACCGTAAATTCTGTGACAATGCATCTGCCAAGTGCTTTCCAATTGCGCGTGCGTAAATCCATTGGTACGTTGATTTGGTATATTCTATGCTCTGGTTTTTCAAACGAATAAGTTTTTCCAATTTCAAGTGGTTTTGGAATTTCGTTTTCATCTAACCTGAGGCAAGCTTGTAATAAAAAAGGGTTTCCCATAAGTTATCCCGCTGCGGCTTTTTCTAATCTGCGCTTTGTTACTTTTAGCGCAAAAAATTGTTCACTTTCTAAACGGCTTAAATGAGCGGCTATCATTTTTATTGTTGATTTTAAATTAGGTGTAACGTTGTATTCCAGTGCGTTGACTCTCCGGTTTGTTTTTTCAATTTCAATTAATAATCTCTTTAATGCGGTTTCAGTTTCAGCTAATTGCAATGCTAGTTTTAACACTTCGCGAAAAGCGTAAACTGCTTCGTCGAACTTTGCGGTTGTGCCGTGTACACTGTAAATTTTCGTTTTTGGAAATTCTGGTGACGAAATTGCGGGAATCTTTAGCCCCATCACGTTTTTTGTAGAAATAGCTACAAGCGGAGCTTGTACAGCGGCTAGTGTTTGTGCTTCAATGAATGCATCGCCATGAAATGCTTTTGCAATTGCTAATGCGCGGTGTGCAACTAGCGTTTGTTTGTCTAGTTTAGAGCGTAAATCACTTGCTTTTTTTACTATGTTGAAAAATTCCAGTACAAGCGCGTCTCGCTTTTGCTTTAGTATCTTGTGTCCTTTCTCCGCTAGGATTACTTTTTGCTTTGTGTTTAGCAACTCCATTCGAGTTGGACGAACTGTTTCTGTCATTTGTAATTCATCTACCGTTGTACTGTACTATTATCTTTTTTTCATTCCATGCTTTGATTGAAGCTTTTACGCTGCCAGTGACCTTTGGGTCAATTAGCGCTTGTTCAATCGGCATCCAGGTCATTTTAGTAAATTCAACTCCATCTAACTTTGGTTCCCCAGTTACCACTTCGCATTTCCAGTTAAGGAAAATAAAGTGACGCGCTCTGCCTTTCACTACTCGGTGAGTGGCTTCGGTCACGCTAAACATTTCAATTGCATTTATTTTTACGTTTATCTCTTCCATTACTTCGCGTTCAATGCACTGTTTGGCGTTTTCTCTGAAGTTCAAATGTCCGCCTGGCACTACCCATTCGTCGTGAAACTTTGAACCCGTGGCAAGGAAAAGCTTGTCATCGCGAATTATAAACGCGCCCGTAGCTATCTCCACGTCGCCTTCTTGCGGTTTGTGCTGTTTGCTAGCGTTACTTTCTGAATTTTCTTCCATATTTTTCAATGTGTTCTGATTTAACTCGTTTTAATTCTCCTTCCGGAATTCCTGCTAGGAGTTCCCAACCAAGGTCAAGTGATTGTTCGATTGTCCTATTTTCGTATTTGCCTTGTGAAACAAATTGTTTTTCAAATGCGTCTGCAAAGTGTAAGAATTTCTTGTCGCGTTCAGTAAGTGCTTCTTCGCCGACAACTGCAACTAAGTTACGTAAATCCCTTCCTTCGGCGTATGAAGCGTATAATTGTGACGATACGCCCGAGTGGTCATCTCTAGTTTTGTCTCCGCCTATTCCAAGTGACATTAACCGAGATAGTGAAGGTAACACGTCGATGCACGGATAAATTCCTTTTCTGTAAAGGTCACGTGACAACACGATTTGGCCTTCAGTAATGTATCCAGTTAAATCGGGAATTGGGTGCGTTATATCTTCTTCAGGCATTGATAATATTGGAAGTTGGGTGACTGTTCCTTTTTTGCCTTTGATTGCGCCAGCTCGTTCGTATATGTTTGCCAAGTCAGTGTACATGTAGCCGGGGTAGCCTCTTCTGCCGGGCACTTCTTGACGCGCAGCTGCGATTTCTCGAAGTGAGTCACAATAGTTCGTCATGTCTGTTAGTATTACTAGTACTTGCATATCTCGTTCAAAAGCAAGGTACTCTGCGGTTGTAAGCGCCATTCGGGGAGTAATTAAACGTTCAATTGAAGGGTCGTTTGCAAGGTTAAGGAACAATACTGAGCGTTCTAGTGCTCCAGTTTTTTCAAAGTCCCTCATGAAGAAACTAGCTTCGGCATTAGTAATTCCCATTGCTGCAAATATAACTACGAAGTTTTCTTTTTCGCTGCCTCCGCTTTTACCTTTTACAGTTGCTTGTCTGGCAATTTGCACTGCTAGTTCATTGTGCGGCAATCCAGATGCTGAAAAGATGGGTAACTTTTGTCCGCGAACTAGTGTATTTGTAGTGTCAATTGTTGATATCCCCGTTTGAATAAAGTCATGTAGTTCTGCACGTGAATATGGGTTAATTGCCGCGCCTTGAATGTCGATTTTTTCTTTTGAAATGATTGAAGGGCCGCCGTCAATTGGTTCTCCTAGCCCATTGAAAACTCTTCCAAGCATCTCGTCGCTTACATTTAACCGGAGTGTTTCGCCTGTGAATCTCACGCTAGTTGTTTTAGTGTCAAGCCCTTGAGTGTTTCCAAATATCTGCACTGCTGCCATGTTTTTGCTTGTCTCTAATACTTGGCCTTTTTTCTTTTCTCCACTTGGGAGCGTTATTTCAACTGTTTCCCCGTAAGCCGCGTCGCCAACTCCTTCAACGTATACGATTGGACCAAAAATTTCACTAACAGTTTGATATTCTCTCATAGCCATTTTTTTATTCACCTTATTTACTATCGATCTTTTAACTGAATTATTTTATCGTTTAACCTTTGTGTTGAAATCTTGCATCAATTTCTGCGGTTATTGTTTTGCATGTTTTTTCAACGTCGGCTTCTACTACTCTTTTCATTTGAGAAATACGTTGTTTTTCAGGCGCATTGACAATTACATCAAATGGCATTTCTAAACTAAGCGCTGCTGCTGCTTTGTCGTAAAAATGCAGAATCGTTTTTAACATGTGGTATTGCTTTGTAAGCGTTGATTGTGCGTCAATTGAATCGTATGCATTTTGTTGCAAGAAGTCTTCGCGAATCATTTTAGTTGCTTCTAGTACGAGACGTTCTTTATCCGGAAGCGCGTCTGGTCCGATTAATTGTACTATGTTTTGCAATTCTGATTCTTTTTGAAGTAATTGCATTGCCCTATTTTTGAGGTCGTAAAAATCTTCAGCCACGTTTTCGTCATACCATTGTTCTAAATCGTCATGGTAAAGTGAGTAACTCTTAAGCCAGTTGATTGCAGGATAGTGCCGTCGACGTGCAAGCGCAGCGTCTAGTGCCCAGAATACTTTGGTTACACGCAAAGTTCCTTGCGAAACTGGTTCTGAAATGTCTCCACCAGCTGGCGAAACTGCCCCAACTGCTGTAACTGAACCAATTCGATCTCCATTTGTAGATAGGCACGTGGTTCTACCCGTTCGTTCGTAGAATTCTGCTAGTTTTCGAGTTAAGTAAGCAGGATAGCCTTCTTCTCCAGGCATTTCTTCCATTCTACCGGAAATTTCACGCATTGCCTCTGCCCACCTACTGGTCGAATCCGCCATAAGCGCAACATCGTAACCCATGTCGCGGTAGTACTCTGCGATTGTGATTCCAGTATAAATCGATGCTTCACGTGCAGCTACGGGCATGTTAGACGTATTTGCAATTAAGACTGTTCGATTCATAAGGGGCTTTCCACTGTGGGGGTCAGTAAGTTTTGGAAATTCAGTTAACACTTCAGTCATTTCGTTTCCACGTTCACCGCAACCTATGTACACAATGATTTTTGCGTTGCAGAATTTTGCAAGTGAAGTCTGAGCCACAGTTTTTCCACTCCCGAACGGACCTGGAATTGCAGATGCGCCCCCTTTTGCAAGCGGGAAGAACGTATCAATAATGCGAGTACCAGTTAACAATGGTAGTTCGATTCTGCGTTTTTCTTTAACTGGCCGCGGTATCCTCACTGGCCAACGTTGCAACATTGCAATTTTAACTGTTTTTCCACTTTTGTCTTTAATTGTTGCAATTGTATCTTCAATTGTAAATTTGCCGCTTTTTATTTCATCTATCTTACCAATCACTTTTGCAGGTACCATTATGCGGTGTTCGACATCAAATTCTTTTACAGTACCAATCACGTCTCCTGCGGATACGCTTGCCCCTGCTTTCATAATGGGTAGAAAATCCCATTTCTTTTTTCGGTCAAGTGAATTAATTGAAACTCCGCGTTGAATAAAAGAACCAGATTCGCTTAATACGCTCAATGGGCGTTGTATTCCATCAAACACGCCGCTAAGTAATCCGGGTCCAAGTTCTACGCTTAGTGAATTTCCAGTTGATTCAACTGGTTCGCCGGGCTTTAGCCCAGTTGTATCTTCGTATACTTGAATTGCTGCATCTGCTCCTTTGAGAGAAATGATTTCTCCCATTAATTTTTCTTTGCCTACAGTCACCACTTCGTTGATTTGGCTTCCGCTCATTAATTCAGCGGTTACTACTGGTCCAGAAATTTTCTTTAATTTGCCCATTTGTTTTTAACTCCTCCTATAAATTTCATTTGCAATTGTTTAGCTTTTCAATTCTATTCCAATCGCCCGCTTTACAAGTTCTTGAATGCTTCCACTTTTCTTGTTGTTAAGCAATTCATTTTTACCAGGTACCGTGACTACAACTGGCCTGCTAAGTGCTTCAATCGCTTTTTTTGTTTTATGTGTAAACGCACTTGCAATGTCCTCTTGTAAGATGACAATACCAACTTCATTTCTTGCTATGGTTTTGAGGAACACTTCTTCGCAATTTTCTTTGTTTGCCGTAATGGCTTCAGTTACTCCTGCAAGTGCAAAACCAATTAAGGTGTCATGATCTCCGATTGCGACTATTTTTTCTTTATATTCTTTAATGTTATTTGTTGTTGCCATTTTCTTTATTTCACTGTGAATACTATTTGTTTCAATTCTTGACTAATGCCTGCTTGTGTTGAATATGCAATTGCTTTTAGAAACGCAACTTCTTGTTGTTTTAAGTAAATGTAAGCTAGAATTACTGCAAATGAAAGTACAGCTACTTTTGAAGTGCGCAAGGCCTTTTGAATTAATCTGCGCTCTAGTTCCACTTCAAGTTTTACAAGCGAATTTGTGTTTTGAAAATCCAGAGTTATTGATTCACTTAACTTATGTGTCTTGACAATTTCTTCAACTACTTCGCCAATAGTTTCTTTTTCAATTAAATGGTGCATTTCTCGCTTGTTTCTAGTTGGTTTTTTGATTATGTTTGCTTTGATCTCCTCTTTGTCTACACTGGCAAGTTTAAGCCTGGTGATCATCATTGTGTTTACAAAATCTATTTTTACCATTAACAATGCCTTTACTGCCGAATCGCTTTCATGTTCAGCTGCGTTTCCAAGTTTTTCAAAATAGTAACTATCAAGTTCTTTGAATAATACTCGCCAATCTTGTATTGTACCATTTCTAAAGTATTCATTTTCAATTTTGTGAAAAACACCTGAAAAAGAGTACCCCCCTACCGCAAGTTTATGCACTGTTTTTTGCAAGTCAAGTGACGAATCATTTGCAATTGCCAATAAACTTCGCTGTTCTTTGTTTAAAGCTGACAAATTAGCAGTATTTACTGGTATGCCCGTTGCTTTGCTTGCAATTATAGCTTTTAAGTTTTGGATAGTCCACTCTTCAAGCACTATTTCTAGCAATGCGTTTGACCCACTTGGTAAAAATGCAGCGATTTTTTTCATTATTTTTGCAAAGTTTGCAGTAACCGCTCGGTTTACAAGTTCAACGCCAGCGTATTTTGTTGAAAATTCAACCAGTTCATCTTTGTAAGTGTTTTCTTCAAGTAACTCGATTACTTCTTCAATTGATTTAACTGCAAGTAGCGCTTCAATTGTACTTTCACTGAGTAGCTTTGACTTCATTGCTTTTGTCCTTGCATTTGCATACCCGTATTTTGAATACAAATTGAAAATTGTTCGATTCACCTTTTCTTCTTTGTAGTTGCTAATTTTTTCTTAGCTGCTTTTTTTTCAACAACTTTTGGTTTAGTGTTTTTTATTGCGAGGGGCGCGTTTTTAGCAGTGGTAAAAACGCTTGCAAGTTCTTGAAAAGCGGTTTGCTTGAGTTGATCTTCGTGGTTTTCAAGTAGCGCTTCTAGCGAATTATTTACTTTAATTTTTTTGTCACTAGTTGTGCCAATCACGCCGCCGATTATATCCACTGTGCCGGCTATTTTGAAGCCAGCTTGCCTCAGAGTTTTTTCGTCTTGTTTCTTGCAGTACAATAAAGCGTCGCTTCCAAGTGACTTAGCACAATCTTTTGCGAGTTTTTCAAGCAAAGTAGCGTATTGTTTTGACTTTACGAATTCGTCTAGATGGTCGCGTGCGCCTGTAATTGCTTTTCCGATTAGCTTTTCGCGAGCCTCTGCAATTACGCGTTTTTGACGTAACTTTGCATTAGCACTTATCTCCGATCTCTGCTGTTCGCCAAGTTTTTGACCTTCGGTTTTAGCTTCGTCAATCAATTGTTTAGCTTTGCTGCTTGCTTCACTTTTGATGCGTTTCGCTTCTAGGCGCGCACTTGTTAATACTGTATTTTCGTCTGCCGCTGCCTTGTCTTCTAGTGTTTTTAATAAATTTTCAAAACTCATGTGTGCGGATTTTAACCTCCTTTGAGTGTTGAAATTATTAAGAACGCAACTACGAATCCTAGAATTACCATAGTTTCTGGCAACGCTAAGAATAGCAGTGCTTTTGGTTCATCTTTTTCAGCTAGTAAGCCCATCAATGCTGCTCCAATAGCTCCTTGTGCCCAT
Source organism: Microcaldota archaeon (assembly GCA_023247085.1). Classification (GTDB taxonomy): domain Archaea; phylum Micrarchaeota; class Micrarchaeia; order Norongarragalinales; family UBA8480; genus JAHFHC01. Next base: position 8,889 of record JAHFHC010000007.1, read on the forward strand.
GCTGTTGCAAGTGCTCCGCCTGCTATTGCTAGTCCAGCACCAACTGCCACTAGTCCTGTTCCCATTCCTTCTATAGCCATTTTTCTTGACACCTCGATTTTTAATATCGCTTTATTTTTTATCTTATTTTGTTTTACTTTTTTCTGTTTCAGCTTTTCTTCTTTTGTTATTCCTTTTATCTCAAATGCATTATTCTTTGTTTGGATTCAAGGGAGAGAATGCGATTCCGCCGCCTTGGAAGAATTTACTGAAAAATTCAACGTATTGTAACCTCATTGACTGAATCATTGATTCGAATAACGCAAGTGCAATGCTCATTGCATGCCCAACTACAAAGAGTACAAGCAATAAAATTGATGTAATTATGCCAATTGGGGTTGTGAATGTAAGGCTCTCTGTTATTTTATTTAATATTAATGCGATAATTACGCCGGATACGCCAAGCGCCATAATCCTAAGATAAGAAAAAATATTTGAAATCAAACTAGGTATTTCAACTAATGCAGTTGCGCCTTCAAAAACTGCTATGCCAATTATGCTTGCTAACATTATTGGCAAACTGATATTTGGTGTTATTATTGCTGCAAATGGTTGAATGAAGTGTAGAAAAGGAATTTCGATGTTTCCAGCTACAAAAAGCGCCAGGGAAAACTCTAACACGAGCCAACTTAACTTAGCGTAACCGTGTTTTGCATGGTGATGTGCAAACGACTGCCATGCGCCAATTAAATAGCCAATTGCCAAGTGGATCATGCCGAATAAAATCGATAATGCCATTAGCAATGCTAATCCATGTTCTTCTGATCTGTGGATTAATGGGTTTAATGCATAGCCAAAAATGTGTTCAAAGCCAAAGAACTCGCCAAAAATCACTCCGAAAATTATGCTCGCAATTGAAGATACTGCTAGCATTGTGCCAATTGACTGAACAAATTTATCTCGTTTATCAATTTTCGATTTCAATGCAATTGCGCCAATTAGTGAAACTAACCCATACCCGATGTCTCCGACGATCATGCCAAAAAAGAGGGGGAATGATACTGCTACAAGCATAGTTGGGTCTAATTCGGTTGATTTTGGCAATGAGAAGAATTTAACAAGTTCTTCAAATGATTTGATTCCTTTTGGATTCTGAAGTTGCGTTGGCGCCAATTCGCGAGTTTTCACGAATTCAACATAACTCGTTATACTTGATGCTGCGTTCAATTTGTTTTCAATTGTATCTTCGTGTTTTTTTGGAATCCACGCTTCAACTGCAACTAAGTTCTTAGTTGCACCAAACTGGAGCGGCAACTGCGCTTTTTTTGATTCCACTTCAAGTGAGGTTATGAGTGAAACAATTGCGTTGCCTTGTTCTTGTTTTATGGAACTTAACTCTTGGCTTATTTTTGTTATATTTGCGGTTATATTTTGAATTTGATTTTCTATGCTTTCCACTTCTTGTGAATAGTATTCGCTGGCTATTTTTGGTGTAGTGAATGTCTTCAAAGAGTGTTTTGCCACTATTTTTAAAACTGATTCACTTTGATTTTTGTCAAATGCAATTAATACGTATGTAGAATTGGCTTTTTCGCGAGTGTAAACTGCAGTGTTTTGAATTCCTGAAAACTCTGCTTTCAATGCTTCCAAATTAGTCTGCGTTTGGAATAAAGTAGATCCAATACTCTTTGTTGAATCATAATTTCGGCGTAAATTGAACAAAGCAAAAGGCGCCGCTTCTTCGAGATTTTTTTGCAATTCTTTTAATTCTTCTTGGAGTTTTTCTTTTCCTTCGTTTAAGGCGATTACGTGGTTTGCATTTATTTTTTCACTTCTTTTAAGCAATCCCGATAATGAATCTTGAAGTGCCAGTGGCCTTTCTTTAATATTTAGTATTTTTTCAGCTGTTCGTAACGCTATTAACGTGGTTGACACGTCTTTAAAGTAATCTAGCGTCTGGCCAAGTTGCGGTAAATAAGCATGCTTAACTGGTGTAATGTGTATTGCGCCAAATTCGTATAAACTGTCAACTAGTTTTGAAATTGATTCTTTTTCGCAGTAAACTCTTATGCGTGTCATTGGTTGGCTTTTGAACATATTTGTTTCAAGCCTCCCTCGCGATTATTTTTATAAATTCTTCAAATAGTTTTTCTGAAACTTTATCTGTATTCTGACCAATGATTTGCTCATTGATTTTTTCAGTGTTTTTTATAATTAGTTTACTCTTTTCAATTTCTTCTTGCCTAATTCGTTCAATTTCCTTAGTTTTTAACAATGCCGCTTCTTGTTGTGCTTCTTCAATCACTTCTTCAGCTTCTTCTCTAGCACTTGCGATAATCTTAGCCGCGTTTTCCTTAGCATTAGTCAATCGAACTTCTATTGAAGCCTCTATCTCCGCAACTTTGTGGATTTCAGTTGTATCTAAATCATCTTTGGAATGGCTGTTCTGCTCTTCGTGCATACGAAACCTCGTAAAACTTCGTAAAACCCAGTGAGCCCTAAACAGTAGTCTTTAACTAAACCACCCAAATCTCCTAAAAGGACCCTCAAAGGCCAATTCATATTATGTGCATCGGGATTTATAAAACCAAATGCCAGTGCGTGTGCCCAAAGCCTTTAATTCCGCTGAGGGATAATGGCTATTCATATGCCAAAAATCGGTTTTGTAGATTGTTTGTCAAATGCTTTTGATTCTTTTGAACTTGCTACCGTTATTATTGAAAAAAACTATGCAGGTACAACGCTCCAGCGCCTAACTGCGCCAGAAATCCTCAAAATCCCAGTGTGCGCCAAAAAACTATTGGTAAGTGATGCAGATGCGGTTGTTGTATTTGCAACTGCTGTGCCTGAAGCAGACTATGATTCGCTGCATTTATTGCTTGAAAAGACAATTGACCTTGAAGTAGCGCATCAAAAATACGTGTTTTACTGCGTTGTGTCTGAAGAGGAGTTTTCAAGTCAAGCTGATTTTGAAGCAGTTGCATCAAAACGCCTTGATGGTGTTTTTGACCTTGTATTGAAATCATTACACTCTCCAAGTGAAGTTTCAAGTCAAATTGGAACTGGAATGGACTTTTCAATGTTTGCCAGTTTAGCCGCAGGTGGAGCAAACCAAGAGCAAACACAATCAGCAACACCCGCTGCTCCAGCAATGCCTGCTTCAACAGACGAAGAAGCTAGTAAACCGCTTTTCTAAAAAATAAATTCAGTGAAAAATATGAAAAAATTGAAAAAAATTAAGAAAAACGCTACGAAAACTAAGAAAGTTAAAATTTAATTAAAGAAGAAAAAGAAGCAAGTTGCCCAGCCAGCGTTTATTTTAGCTGCAAAGCGACGGCGTTCAATCGACATTGCGATTCCATATAGTAAACTCTGGATTTGTAAAATTGGAAAAGCGCGCGTTGCGTTTATAAAAGGCGATTCGTTGTTTCCAGTGGGAATAATTCAAAAAAAGAAGAAGCGCCGCGCAGATTACTTGATTCATGCGAAGCCATTTGACTCAACTGAACATGAACACTTAGCAACTCACCTTTGCCTAATCAAAAGCTGAATCAGCGAATTGGTCCGAGCCTTAAAAGCTTACTTAAACTTTCGCTGCTTCTGTTTTTACTGCTTTTTTAGCTGCGCTTTTCGCTGCTTTTTTAAGCCCAGGTTTAGCGTTTTCAATTAGTTTCTTCGTAGCTGCTTTTGCAACTTTAGAAGTTACTTTTTCGCGCTTTAATTTGCCCCGAGTTCCAGCAAGCACGTCGTTTACTAGTTTTGCGCGTAGTTTTTTGTCGTTTAACACTGCATTTACTAGTGAGATTCTAACTTTTGGACTTGTACTTGCCGTTTTAACGGCGTGGTCAAGTTTAGATTTGTTTTTGCCATTAAGTAGTTTTTTCAAAACATTGTCAAGTGTTTTCTTTGAAACAAGTTGTTTGTTTAAATTTTTCAAGGTTTTTTTCTCCCATGACTTTACACTACTAATTGCGCTTGTTTCTTCTTCTCTGATTCGTTCAACTGCCTTTTCTTCATTCGCCAAACCATCTTGAACGTTTTTTACTTCGCGGTGTATTTCGCTTAGTTTTTCGCCAAATTCAATAAATCTACGCAATGTTTCGCTGTGTAAATGATCGGAATCATGCTTTGTAACTTCTCCAGTTGCCTTTGCTTCGTTCAAAGTTTGCATCATTTGTCTAAGTTCATTTTCAATTAATGCAAGCCTATTTTCATATTCAGTTAATTTGTGTTCTAGTGCCTTGTCCATTAGGTCTTCTACTCTGCTTGCCCTTTCTTCAGCGTGTTTTAACATGTTTTCCATTTTTTATCCCATCCCCGGTTTAAGTATTTTCCTTGTTTAAGCATTTGTTCCTTTTACTTGCTTTACGCCTTGTAACACTTCATTAATTTTAGCGGCTAGTGCGTCAAGTTGTTTAACGTGAAATTCAGTTTTAGCTGCAAGTAGTACGTCATTTTTTGCTTTTAGTGCTTCATTTTCTCTCTCTACGTTTCTTTTAGCTTCTTCAGAGAACAATACAGTGCTTTCAGTAGGTTGCGATAAAGGGGCGACCACTTCTTGAGCCATTGATTGCATTTCAGTTTCACTTAACGGTGTAATTTGCTTTACTCGGTTAAGCTCTTCTTCGAGCCTCAAGTATTCCTTCAAAATAACTAAGTCAACTATTACGATGCCAATTGTAAGCAATATTGCTTCAAAACTACCCACGTTATCCCCCTCTCAAAACCTAGAAAAACACGCATTTATAAACGGTTTGATAGTAACAAATCGTCGGTTTTTTTCTTTCTTATAATCCTGCATTTTTGCATTTTAGTTATGCGTGTGTCTGCCTAGTTATTCGGCTTTTTATACTTGTGAACCTTAATGACTAGCAACCCACGATAAAAATGTTTTTTCCTGCTGATCGCAAAGTTGAGTTAGAGCCCACTCCGGTTTTTCTTGATGTAAAAGGAGAAGGCGCGACGTTTATTTCGCATGCCCATGCTGACCATGCAGTTAAATCTGCGCATACGGTTATTTCAACGCCTGAAACGATGGCGCTTTTACGTTGTCGTAATTACGTTAAAAAAACAGCCCGCCACGTTTCCAGCACTAGGGACGTTGCTGGTGCAAAAGTAACTCTTTTTAATGCCGGGCATATTTTTGGTAGTTCGCAAATTAAAATTGAAAAAAATGATTCAACTTTTCTTTATACTGGCGACTTATCATTAACTGAATCACTTACTGCAGGTAAAGCGGACTTAGTTGAATGCGATGAGTTGTTAATTGAATGTAATTTTGGCTTACCGCGCTATGTTTTTCCACCTAGAATGGACGTAGGACAACAAATGGCGAAATGGGCGTTGTCAAATGAAAAACAAGGGGCAATTAGTGTTATTGGCGGTTATTCGCTTGGAAAAGCGCAAGAGGTAATCGCTCATTTGAATGAAGCTGGAATTACTCCGCTTGTGCCAAGCCAAATTGCAAGCGTGTCAAAATGTTACAATGATAATGGCTGTAAGCGGCTAAATTACGTTGATTTAAACACCATCGAAGGCCAAAGTTGCTTAAAACAAAGCGGGTTTACTGCAGTGTTTCCACTTCGTGAAGTCTCTGCTGAATTAGGATACGTGTTGCGCGAAGGCTATTCAACAGCCGTGCGATTAGCTCATTGTAGCGGCTGGTGCCTTGACTTCAATTCGCCCGGAATAACCGGATTTCCATTGAGCGATCACGCAGATTTCAATGATTTAACCCAATTTGTAGAATACAGCGGAGCAAAAAAAGTACACTGCGTTTACGGCTCAGCTGAACAGTTTGCCGCTACTTTATGCCGAAAAGGGATTGATGCGTCACCAGTTCGCCAACAAAGCAAAAAAACAGATGGCCAAAGCCTATTAACGAACTTTCAAGTTGTTTAAAAAAACTTCACGTGTTATTATTTAATTACTTTTACAACTATGTTTGAACTAATTACAACTGTTGGCAAAAAAAGCGATGCCCAGCAAATTTCAACTCAGCTTATCAAGCGCAAGTTAGCGGCTTGTGTTTCATATTGGCCAATTTTTTCAATATATCAATGGAAAGGTAAAATGCACATTGAAAAAGAGTGGCGAATTGAAATAAAAACAAGTAAAAGGGCTGCAAAAAAAGCCGAGCATTGTTTGCGCTCCCTGCATAATTATGAATTACTGGTTGTTTCTAAATGCGAGATAAACGTTGACAAAAATGCCGAAAGGTGGATAGAGAAATGCGCGAAGTAAAAAACGCAAATGCAATTATGGTGGCTGTTGGTTCCAAAAACCCAGTTAAGTTAAATGCCGCGTTAAATGGCTTTAAGCATTATTTTGAAAACGTTAACGTGCAAGGGTTTAATGTAGCAAGCGGTGTGAGGGACCAGCCAAAATCACTTGAAGAAATGTCCACTGGCGCTGCAACTCGAGCAAAAAACGCGTATGCCGCAGGCAAAGCGAATGGCCACGTTGATTACGGCGTTGGCATTGAAGCTGGTGTTTATTCTGTTCCTGGCTTTCCACACAAGCATTTTACTGGTGCAATTTCGGCGGTTTTCGACGGCAAAAGCGTTCACCTTGGCTTGTCAACTGGGGTTGAATTGCCTCCGAAAGTTGCTAAAATAGTTATTGAAACCGACAAAGAACTTGGAACGGTTTTTGACGAGTTACTTAACCGCAAAAACGTAAAACAACAAGAAGGCGCAGTTGGCGTGTTAACAAAAGGTAAGTTCCCCCGCGAAAAAACGCTTGAATTCGGAGTTGCACTTGCATTAGTGCCAATAGTAAGCAAAGAATTGTTCGAGTAAATTGTGAATGCTTTAAATACTTCGATTTAATCATTATGTAACTAATTTATCCTCACAGAATATTTTAAGAGTTTTAAAAAGGTGTGTTAATATGAATAAAATTTACAATTCTAAATCAAGTGCTAAACGTTCAACAAAAAGTTGGCTTTTCCTAGCTATATCTGTGCTACTAGCAATCTCTCTAATTGGCTGTATAGCTCAAAGCGCTGTACCAGCTGCCAATGACGCTAAAAATGATACTGGAAAGAATACCACAAAAAATACTGAAAATCATACCACAAATAGCACTACGAACGTAAGTTCGGGCAATTTCTCTGTAGGAATTATTGCAGATAATAAAACTGGTATTGAGAAAGTTCAAGAGACAATTGCCCTTGCAGTTGCAGATGGGGTTTATTCACAAAATGTAACTTATGCTCGTCCTGGTGGAAATGAAGAAGTAAACATGACTATTGCAGTCGAAGGCGATGTTGTAACTGCGGCTTCTATTACAGGCACTCCTTCAAGTCCAATTTCAGCTGGTTTCATTAGTAAAGTAAACGCTGCTTTGCCGGAGTTAGTTGTTGGCAAGAAGATCACTGCGCTTGATCTTCCTAAACAAATTGCTGGAAGTTCCCTTACAACTGCTGCGTTTAAACAATACGTTGCAGATGTAGTTGAGACGCACTAATATGACGCGCGCCATTTTTTGATTTATATGGAAATCGCGAGTAGAACCGAAGCGTTGCTTGGAACGAACATTGAGATTAAGCTTCCAATGCAAAATGCCTCGCTTTTTTCACAATGCTTTTCTGAAATAAAGCGAATTGAGCGACTTTATTCGCGTTTTTTAGCAAATTCTCAATTGTCAAAACTAAATCAAAACTTAAACGTTTGGCTAGATGTTTCACCAGAGTTCATACTTCTCTTATCTAAAGCGAAGGAATTCAACGAGAAAACAAATGGTAACTTTGACATCACTCTTAAATCCGTACTCGACAATTTAGGCTATGATAGCGAATATTCTTTTAAACAAAAACAACCTTCGGCTGAAAACTTTTTTGCCTCTTCCTTAAGCCAAGCCGAAGCAATTAAAATTGATTCAAAAAATTGTCGTGTTTTGCTAGCAAAAGAAATTGACTTCGGCGGCTTTGGCAAAGGTTTTGCGCTTGACCAAGTTGCGAATTTACTTGTAAAACGTTGCGTCGATCACTTTTACATAAATGCAGGTGGAGATATTTTTGCAAAAAAAGGTAAGCAAGGTGATCCGTGGGAGATTCTATTAGAACATCCTGATGACTCTTCATTTGCAATTGGCGAAATATCAATTGACAACCGCGCTATAGCTGGTTCTGCGCCAAATCGACGCAAGTGGGCGCATGGCCTTCATCATTTGATAAATGCAAAAACTGGATTACCTGCAAGGGGTGTGAAGGCAATTTTTGTAACTGCAAAAACAGGAATAGAGGCAGACGCTTATGCAACAGCTTTGTTCACAGCTGGTTTTCAAGAGGGTATCGGTTTGTCAAAACAATTGCCAGTTGAAATTTTGATTGTGTCATCTGAAAATAAAATGTTCAAAAGCAATGGCTTCAATGTAGAGTTATTCGGTTAAAGTAGTTTTCTTTTATTTTTCTTCATGCATTTTAGCGTTTGAAAATTTGTACGACGTCGTCATCTTGCATTAAGTGGTCTATTCCAACTTTTTGGCCGGGGAATTTTGCGGATTTGCCCCATATTTGTGCGTATTTGAATAGTTTACGCATGTCTCGGTGTAATTCATCGCATACGTCGCCAACAGTTGAGCCATTTCGCATCATTAACGCTTTGTCATCTACTTTTTCCCCTTTGCGTTTTGTATAAACGTGAATCAAGTTTAGTTTTTGGTAAATCCCTTCTTTTAACTTGTCTATATTATAACCCGAACCTGCAGATATGGGAATGAAACTGTAGTGAAGTGTCTTGAAAAAATCTGGTTTTACTAAGTCAACTTTATTGATAACTGTAAGCGAAGGGACGTATTTGCGGTTTCCTATAAGCACGTCAATTAATTGATCTGCGGTTGCATCTTGTCTAAAATTGATATTGGCATTAAAAATTCCATATTCGTTTAGGATGCCGCGAATCGTGTCTTCCTTGAGGTGGGTTTGCTTTACGCCGTAAATAATGTTGATTCCGCCCTTGTCATTTTGGTGAATGTGAATATTTGGAAACTCTTGATCCACTCTAATTCCAATTCCGTGTAGTTCTTCAATGATTTTGTCCCGCTGTTGTGCAGTGAAAACGTCTAGAATAATCAATATTAAATCAGCATTACGTGCAACTGCAAGCACTTCTTTTCCCCTGCCTTTACCTTCTTTTGCACCCGCGATAATTCCAGGCAAATCCAGTAATTGGATATCTGCGCCTTTGTACGGCATCATGCCGGGAATGCACGTAAGTGTGGTAAATGCATACGCAGCTGTTTTGGATTCTGCACCCGTTAATGCGTTTAACATGGTTGATTTTCCAACTGACGGGTAACCAATGAAAACAACTGTTGCGTTGCCGCTTTTTCTAACTTCAAACCCTTTGCCGCTACCACTTCCTTTTTTGCCAACGGTTTCAGCGTCTTTCTTTAGTCGCGCTAATTTGGCTTTTATTAGCCCCAAGTGATGTTCAGTTGCTTTGTTAACCTGCGTTTTTGCTATTTGCTGTTCAATTTCAACGATTTTATCTGTAATGCCCATGTTTATGTTATCTCGCTTTTTCTTATTTTTTTTAATTTCTTAAATTATAGTTTATAGCTAAATACTGCGTTTTGTTTAGTTATTAGTATATAGCGTAAGATGCAAAATAAACCTATGGCTAAATTTGAAACAGCAACTTTTGCAGCTGGCTGCTTTTGGGGAGTTGAAGAGATTTACCGCACGACAAACGGAGTAAAAGAAACCGTAGTTGGCTATATTGGTGGCCATACTGAAACCCCAACGTACGAAGATGTTTGTTCAGGCGAAACAGGCCACGCTGAAGCAGTTCAAGTGACTTTTGACCCAAAGCAAATCACTTATACAAAATTGCTGGAAATGTTTTGGAGTTTGCATGATCCAACGCAGTTTAACCGACAAGGGCCAGACGTAGGTTCAGAGTATAGATCTGCTATTTTTTACCATTCTGAAACACAGCGCGAATCCGCTCAGCAAAGCAAGAAGGAAATTGAGAAAAAACTAGGCAAGAAAGTGGTCACTGAAATTGCGCCGGCGACGAAGTTTTGGAAAGCTGAAGAGTACCATCAAAATTTTTTAATGAAACATGGAAAAAACCTTTGTTAGTGCGACTACTTGTCTGTGGTTTTTTTTGCTTGTTCTGCGCATTTTTTATTGATAGGCGCAGTTATGTGTTTGGATTTTTGAATGTCTCTTAATTTGTCTTGGAAGTTAGATGAAAAAAAACTTTACGTTGAGTTAGGCTCTACTCAGGATGGGCTATCTGATAAAGCTGCAGCCGTAATTAGAAAACAAATTGGTCGCAATGAATTAGTTGAACGTGACAAGCGAAAGACTTTTTCGCTTTTATTATCTCAGTTCAAGAGCCCTTTGATTTATCTTCTTGTCTTAGCTTCGCTTATCGCTTTTTATCTTGGAGATACTATTGAAGCGAGCATTATTTTGTTTATAATTGCGTTGAACGCCGGCATTGGTTTTTTTCAAGAGTATAAATCAGAAAAATCACTTGAACGATTAAAGAAGTTTGTCTCTTTCAAGGCAATTGCTATGCGTGACGGTGTCAAAAAAGAAATAGATAGCCGAGATGTTGTGCCTGGAGATATCTTATACGTTCAAATTGGTGACAAAGTTCCCGCTGATATGCGGTTAATTTTATGTGAAGATTTTGAAGTTGATGAATCTACGCTTACTGGCGAATCTCTTAGAGTTACAAAAAATTCAGATGTACTTAACTTAAATCAGCCATCTGTAGCTGAAATCAGTAACATGGCATTTATGGGCACTATTGTAACGCATGGCCATGCTATTGGGGTAGTTACCGCAACTGGGCCTACGGCGATTTTGGGGAAAACTAGTTATGCGCTTGGTGCGCGCTTACCTGAAACTAATTTTGAATTAAACGTACGCAAGTTTGGGAATTTGCTTATCAAAATAACAATTGTAATGACCCTGTTTGTCTTTATCGTTAACTATTTGCTTGGCAGAGGTTTGCTATCATCATTTTTGTTCGCCCTCGCGCTTGCAGTTGGAATTACCCCCGAAGCTTTGCCTATTGTCATTACTGTTGCGCTTTCGGCTGGTGCAATGCAGTTAGCAAGGGAAAAAGTGGTTGTCAAAAAACTCGTTGCAATTGAAAACCTCGGCAACATGGATGTATTATGTGCTGATAAAACTGGTACATTGAGTGAGAATAATTTAATTTTGGAAAAAGTTGTTTCGCTTGACGGTAATTACTCCGGTGAATTAGTTGAACGTTCGCTTGAATGTACAACTGAAGTTTTAGGCAAGTTAGGTAAATTAAAAACTGGTAATTTGTTTGACCAAGCAATTTTTCAATTCGCTTCTGAAAAACTTGACTCCGGCCGCGTAAATGAGATAACGATGCGGCAACCTGTTGATGTGATTGATTTTGACTTCACTAGAAAACGAATGAGTGTATTGACCAAAGAAAAAAGTGGCTTATTTATGATTACAAAAGGAGCTAGTGAAAGCGTTTTATCTGTTTGTACAAAAATGAGGAAAAACGGTGCCGATGTAAAAATTAACGAGTCCGCACATGCTTTTGTGGAAAACTATGCTAAGCAGGGCTATAGCGTAATCGCAGTTGCTTGTAAGAAAATCAATTCCTCTGCGAGTGCAACAAAGGGTAACTTCAGCGTATCTGATGAAAAAGAGTTGACTTTACTTGGCTTTTTACTGTTCAGTTCGCCTCCAAAGAAAACAACTGAAAAAACGTTATCTGAATTAGGGAAACTTGGAGTTGAATTAAAGATACTTACTGGTGATGGACAATTAGTTACTCAGAAACTTTGCAATGACATTGGTTTTACAATAAAAGGCGACCGCATTGTGCTTGGAGCTGAACTAGAAACGTTGAGCGAATCTGAATTAGACCAATGGGTTGAGAAGTATAATGTGTTTAGTCGTGTTACTCCTGAACAGAAGTTTACCATTATCCTTGCTTTACGGCGTAACAAACACGTTGTTGGCTTTGTTGGCGATGGGGTAAACGACGCGCCTGCTTTGCGTGCCGCTGACGTTGGCATTTCAGTTAACAATGCAGTTGACGTTGCTAAAGACGCAGCTTCGCTTATTTTACTAAGCAAGGGGCTTGACGTTATCCTTGATGGCGTGACCCTTGGCCGAAAAACTTTTGGCAACGTGACTAAATATATTTTGAACACAATTAGCGGCAATTTTGGCAACATGTTTACAATTGCGTTATCTTCATTGTTCCTAAAGTTTATCCCACTTTTACCGTCGCAGATTTTGCTTAACAACTTGACTTCAGATGTTCCACTTTTAGCTATATCGACTGACAACGTTGACAAAACTTTTCTAGTAAAGCCAAAAAAGTGGGATTTGTCCCTTATTTCAAAATTCATGGTGTACTTTGGCATCTTAAGCGTTGCTTTTGACTTGCTCACAATTTTTCTCTTGCTTTATTGGCTACAAGCTCCACAGGATTCGTTCCGCACCGCTTGGTTCATTGAATCAGTATTATCAGAAATATTCGTAACATTTGCAATTCGCACACAAAAACCATTCTTCCAAAGCAAACCAAGCATATTGCTTATCTTATTGTCAATCGCAGCAAGTGCAGTAAGCGTAATAATAACCTATTCCGTGATTGGCCAGTACTTCGAGTTCGTGCCACTCCCATTGAATTACTTAGCACTCATTGGAATTATACTGTGCTTCTACTTTGCATCTGCTGAACTAGTAAAAAGAAGATTCTTCGCCAAACACGTGATGTAAACCCTAAGACTGTTTTCTCGCATTTTGTTCTATTCCTCTACTTTTTCAGCAGTAAGCTTTTTCTACTTAACAATTCGAAAGTGTTTTATACCTCTTTTATCCGAATACATATCGGAAGTATTCCGAGTGTGATTCCGATGTATATTGATATTAAAATGAGTAAAAAAGGCGAAATTGTGATTCCAGCGTTTGTACGTAAACAATTCAAGTTGCGAGAAGGCGGCAGCGTTAGGTTAGATGTTGAGCGGGATTCAGTGCGTTTTGTAACGCCAAATAAAAACGTAGTTGCCTGGATGCGTGAATACGCTAAAAAACACAGTAGGTCAACTGATCAGATAATTAGCGGAGATGAACTTTACGAAGAGGAATTTGGATGAAAATATTCGTAGATGCTAATATCTTCCTAGGCGCGCTTATTTCAACGAATGGCAAGCTCAATGAATTTGCGTCTAATTTACTTGACGAAATTGCGCATGGACAGCATGAAGCGATTACATCTCCATTAGTTATTGATGAAGTAATGTGGGTACTTTTAAAGAACAAAAAACCCGGAATTGAATTTTGTATCCGTAACATCTATGAATTGCCTAATTTGGAAGTTCGTGGCATTGACGCGAGCGCACCTTTAATAGCTTTAGATTTTATGAGCAAATATGGATTAAAGCCACGTGACGCAATGCACTGCGCTTTTATGAAACAAAACGAAATTACTACAATTGCAACAGACGACACGGACTTCGAGAAAGTAAAGGGAATCAAAAGAATGAAAATATACTTTATAATCCTGCAACACTATTACTATTTCATGAAAATTATTTTTTGTGGTGGTCCACGCGGCGCTGGAAAATCAACGCTTATAAAAAAAGCTTTAACTGAATTTCCAGAACTCCAAGCAATTCACATAAACAAGGTTTTGCTAGAATGCGAAAGAAGGGGAATTACGCCAGAACAATTTGTAAAACAAACTGGAAACGGGAAAGCCGCTTTGATCGTTGAAGGAAAATACGCACACATTCCCCGCAGTGTTAACAACCCAGCAACTGCTGCTGATTTTCACTTAGGCGTAGAGCATTTCCCATCTGCTTCTTGTTTTGTGTTTGTTTCTGCACATGAAAAAGAGCTCGACCAACGAATACAATCAGATATAAAAAAAACGACGACTAAACCCAAGAGGCAAATTAGCGGAATGGATTGCAATGCGACACAGTGGCAAAGTAGTTCACCATATTGATTCAAGCGACCACGAAACAGCGTACAGCGAGTTAAGAAAAATAATAAAAAGAGAAATAACGCGGCCTAAAACTCAGTGGGCCTGAGGAGAATCGAACTCCTGGTCTTTCGCGTGTAAGGCGAACGTCTTAGCCACTCGACTACAAGCCCATTTGTAGAATAATTCGTAGTTATTTTGGGTAAAAGTAGTTAAAAAGTTGAAGGGTTTGTTTAAAACTAGTTTGCTCGTTCTTTAAAGCGTTTTTACGGCTTTGCTGGTGTTTGTCTGTATTGTTCTGGGTTGTTAGTGTTGTTTTGCACTTGGCCTTGTATTTCGCTTTCTCTGTACCCGCCTTTTCTTGAGCGGTTTCTGTCGCCGTATTGTCCGGGCATTTGAGTTGAGCGTTCTAATTCTCTTTCCCTGCGCTTTTGATTTTCTTGTGTTTTCTTTTCGTAAATGCGTAAGTGTTTACCGCAGCCTGGGCAGTAAGCGACTTCGCGTTTGAAAACTGCGCGGTATTCTTCTTGGTCAACTGTGTCTTTGCGTTCAATTGGATTTGAAAAAACCACTTTTTCAATATAAACTGCTTTATCTCTCCTACAGTAGCGTTTACAACCTGCACAAATGATTTGACGTTCTTTGCCTCTAGCCATTAAATAAAACAACTCTTTTGATTCATTATACTTGATGCTATTATTATGGGCTACTTGGTTTTTTAAACCGTGTGCCTGTAGGGCTTTCAATCTACCGTAAGTGCTTTAGTTTTCCAATTCTTTGTCCGTTTAGTAAAATTGCTTCTGCTTCTTCCAAGTGTAGTTTGGGGTCCTTGAAGATTGGGCCGTGGAGTTTGTTTTGTGAAATTGTATTAAAGGGTATTGCGCCGCTTAGTGGGTTAAACGAAGGAAAACAAACTAGTTTTTGTTTTTTGCCAAAAGGGGCAACTATCCAAGCGGCTAGTGTTTTAGCGAATTCTTTTCTTCCAATTTGCACTCCGGCATGATTATGCCCCATAAGCAAGAAATCGGACTTCAATACATCTCTACTTGCAGCTGCGTGGCCGTGGAACAAGCCGTATGAAACGCCTCGGTGCCTAAAGGTCATGCCGCTTGGTGGTTCAACAGAAAAATGGGGGAAACTATTTGCCATTTCTTCAATGCGTGAATCGTGGTTGCCTTTGACAACTGTTATTTTACTGAATTTCAGTTGACTAACGAGTTCATTGAAGTAGTTGCGTTCGCGTTGTTCAAATCCGCTGTAATTGTCTTTGAAGTCACCAATTACAATTAGTTCGGTGGTTTTAGAAACTTGTTTTAGTTGGTTTAAGCGCGTAGAGTAAATTGTTGGATCAAGGTCAATGTGCACTCCGCGAGTTTGAAGGGTTAATTCAATGCCAAAGTGGAGTTCGCACAATATTAGCTTTTTTCCAATTACTGCGGCTGGCTCGTTGGTTAAGAACTTCATTTTCGGCGCAGCTTCTTTGCCGTGGCTTTAGCGGGTTTCTTAAGCTTGGCTTTCTTCGGCTTTGCTTTAGCCTTAACTTTTTTCGCCGTTTTGGCTTTACCTGCCTTAGCTTTTGTGCCTGGAAATAGTTTATTTTCTTTTTCAACTGAGTGTTTAGTAATGCTTTCAAAGTCGAACTTGTGCTCTAGTCGATTTAATAATTTCATTTGTCTATTGCAGCAAAATGGGGCAAATAAAGCGCCTTGTTTTTCCACTTTTTTCTTGTTGCAATTATCACATTTGTATTGTTTATTTGTAATGTACGGGTCTTCTACGTCTACGTACATGTTTTCTCCTTCATGGTCTTCATATTCGCTTTCTTCTTCACTTTGCATACTGTATCACTGGTAGTTAAAAGTTTTTTAGAGTTAAATACCTTGTGTTCACCTTTCAACCTAGAGGGAGAATGGTTTATAAAGGCGAGTTGTTTTACCTTTTCTAGACGTAAAAATTGTACTAACTTTTTTTGCGTTGAACTAAAAAGGTGATAGAATAAACAATGGCCGGAAAGAAACCGTTTGGTGGATACACGATATCCTTTAAGTCAGCATCAGACTCAACCCTTGGGGAAGTCTTTGGAACTGGGGCAATTACTCCAAGTGAAATGACCAAGAAACTGTGGGTATTCGTCAAGAAAAAGAGCTTATCCTCTAAATAAGTTTTTAAAAACAAAAGCATTTTCGCAATAGCTTTTATATTTTTTTATTTTTACTTTATTTTTTTTCTTTAAACATTAGCGCTTATTCTTAAATTAATTAATATTCAGTTTATTTCCTTTTTTTGGCTTTTTTGTGCGTGTCGCGCTTCTTGAATTGCACGTGCTTTTTTTGTGCTTTTCGGCTAAGCGCGTAAGAGTAGATTACTAGGAATATTCCAACTGCTACTATTGGGATAATTGCAAGCCAAGTTGATATTCCAACTGCAATGAGCGTTGCGAACATAACTATTACTGAAAGTGCTTTGAATAGTTTAGCCGCAAGGAGATGTGTTTTATGCCACACTTCGTCATTGTGAATAGTCCACGGAGTGCGTATGCCGATTAAGTGATTGCGTTTTAATTTTGGCATAACGGTTGCTAGGTAATATAATAAAATTGACAAGCCGGGGAATAACAGTTGTGGTGTTGAAACTTGTAAGGCGCTTGTTGCAGTGTTTGAATATAGTATTACTAGGTAAACGTATGCGAGAAACGTCACTGCGCTTGCTTTTAGTTCAGCATAGTGTCTATGCAATAGCTCCATTTCATAGTGTAATTCTTTGGCTTTAGGCAATAGCGAGAGCAAAAGATAAACGATTATGATTAATAGTGGAAAACTAATTGTGAATAATTCTTTGTTGACGAAGTCGTCGGCGATTCCATCTGTGTTCCAGTGGCTTGCGATTTGGTCGGGTAAAAATGGGTATATTGCTGCGCCGATTATAATTGAAAATATAACGGCAGCTATTGCAATTTTGTCGCCGTTATGTAAATCGTGTTTAAAATCCATAATAACTAGTAATTCAGTTGGAGGTTAAAAGCTTTGTAGTTTATAGCTAATTTATAGCTAATAACAAGTGCGGGAGATATGTCCTTCGCCAAGCTAATTGACTTACAGGTAGGCTGCTAGTGAGAATTGTTTGCTGCTATCGTCTTCGAACATTGACGCGATGTCGCGTTCTATAAGCAGTAGGCGCTGTTTTAGATAACTGGGTAATTCGTAGTCCGATACCATTTTCTTTGATAGTTCCAGGTATTTTTGTATTCCGCCTTTGTTTATTGTGAGGATTATTTTTCCGCCACACTTTGAGCACTTTCCACGTAGTGGAGTTCGGCGGAATTTGTAGTTGCAGTCAACGCAACGGAATGTTTGCCGTCCAAAGGATTTTAAGTTGCCATATAAGTCCGGCAAAAAGTGAGAGAGTATTATGCGTTCAGCTGCGCCACTCGCGTTTACTGCGCGTACTTTTTTCATCATTGTTAATTCCACTTCTACTTTTTCTTTCATGTCACCAAGTTCAACGTAAGCACTTTGAACTGGGCCTTCAAGTATGCTAGCGTGTGTATATTTCAAACCCTCGAATTGGCTTGGTTTACCAAGGCGAGTTGCAACTGTATCGAGTTTAATTTCTGAAGGAGAAGCATTGCGCATGCCAGCGTGGTATAATTCTAGGGGGTATTCGCTACAGACGTCCATTGCGTGTACTTCGTCATCAATTTCAATTGGGTTTAACTGTGAAGACAACACTAGCGGTGCATCCATTTGTCCCCCGCGTGTAGCTGGTAAAAATTCGCGTGAAAAGTTAAGTAGTGAGTCCAGTAGAAGCATGTACGCGAGTTCGTCTCCATCGCAATTCCTTCTACATGCACAGTGGATGTACGGGTGTGCAAGTAGCGCGCGGCTAGTTGTGAAGCCAATTATGCGCGTCGTTATGCCTGCGCTTATATGAGGGGCAATGCAAATAGTTAATTGGCCAACTAAATCGTCGATGTTTTTTGCATTGTAAAATGAAGATAAGCCGTATAAGTAAACGAGGAGATCGTCTGTAAATTGAGTTACGCGTAAGGCGTATTCCGCTGAAGTGCGATTGATGATTATATCTTGTGGTTTTAATTCAACTACTTGCGAATCGTTTTCAAGCGAGTTATTGTTTACGTCGTTCGTGTAGCCCATTTCTTTTAATTTTTCTATGCTTGTGCCAATTTCGCTTGGAATAAAATGGGTAATTGGAATTTCAGTTGCGTCAATTCTACATGTCCCGTCCCTGAACACGTATACTTCGTGCTTGTGGCGCAGGAGCGCTTTTTCTAGCACTTCAAATACTTTTCTACCAGAGATAAGGCCGATTACGCATTTAGCGTCGCTGCTTCCAGCAACTTTAGCTGCATTTTCGTACATTGTCAAGAAGTCAATTTGTTGTTTTTCAGATTCGCGCGCGGGTTTTTTGCAGCGGGGACATTTTTCGCTAACGCAAAGAAGCGTGCATTCCTTGCATTGTCGTGCAAGTATTGTTTCGCGCCGGCAAGTGGAGCAGTTATGTAATGGCGTTTTTGTTTTGCAGCTTGGACACATTCGAATTGAAACTTCAACTTGAATGTAGCGTTCGCCTTTATTTTTTAACTCCCGTGCAACGCGTTCAACGCTGCGTAATTTACCGCCATAAATTCCAATTGGAAATAAGCCATGTACTGGTGGTTGCATTTTGCGTTCTTTTGACTTTTCTGGCCTACCCATGCTTGCGCCAATGTAAGTTCCTGCTCTATTTGCTATTTCAACTCCACAAATGTCTTTTAAAATGTCAAGAATTGGCCGCTCACCAGATTCGTTTGTAAATAGCTTTTCATAGTTTTCATTTTCAAATTTATTAGATTCTTTCTGTAACTTGCTGTACATTCCAAGTGGAAATAGCAAGGCCGGTATTGCTTCGCCTGACAAAACTATTTTGTCGTTGATGACTTTATGTTCGACCCCGAGGTTTTCTAATACTTCTTTTTTGTTTTTATCAAACGGAAGAGATAAGGTTTCACTTACTTCATCTGCTTCATTTGTTTTGCTATCATTTGTTTGATTCACTTGTTTTGTTTGGCTTATCCAGTTTGCTAGTTGTTTTATTTCATCTGGAGTAAAATCCATCCAGTAAAGTGTATAGCGTGGAGCAAGCGGGATGTTGTGTTGTTGAGATAATTCAACTGCTTCTTTAAAATCAATTTCTTCGCATTGGCCGCGTGTTTTAGAGACTCCTTTTGCTGCAAGTTCTTGTGAATACCATTCTGGGCACCATGAGCTTTTAACAAGTGGGTGGTTTGCTTTTGCAAAGTCGCCGTAATTCACTAGTAAGTCGCCAAGGAAAATTATTTTTTCAACGCTTCCAACGAGTTCTTTTGCTTGTTCCATTGTTTTTAATCGCAATACTTCGCCACTTGTAAGGCGAACAAGTGGGCCGTCTATATCTTGGCAAGGGGTTATAACACACGCTTTGCCTGGACGCTCAATTTTTACTTGTGTTCCAATTGCGGGAAATCGTTCAAGCACAATCATGGTGGCTGGGTGAATTGCTTTTGACGCTATGCCTGTGAAGCGGGTTCTTCCATAACGCAACGTAAACGCGCCGTGTAAACTCGGGTAGCTGAAAATAGGTCTACCTGCAACTATGTCTCGCAAGTATTTGTCATTTGGTTTAATGTCAATTTTGCTAGCATCGCTTTTTGCAACTTTAATTAATTTTTCAACCCAACTCCAGTCTACTCCTGGGAATTTTTTAGCGATTTTCATAATCTTTGCTGCTTTGAGACACACCCCTTCGCTCATTACAAGCACCATGCCGCCACGTACCCGGTCCGAGTCAACATTGCGCGTTTTTTTGTTTACATTAACTTCATATTCTTCAGTTGGTTCACCGTCAATGCAAACAGCGCAATTACGCACAATGTGCCGTACTTCTTCTTCAGTTGGGGTGTATTGCCCTGTGCGGGTTTTAACGCTGTATAAATTAATCTCTTCAACATACCGGTCAACTTCCATGTCTATTGGTCTATAATTAGAAACGCCGCTTTTCTGTCGGCAATAATCCGCTAGTAGTAATGTAAAAGCTTGGCCTGTTCCTCCAGCTCCACGGATTGGGCCAGAAAAATAAACTGAAACATATTCACTTCCATCAGCGTTTTTCTTTAGCTTAAGCCGAATAACTCCTTCAATTGGTGCACTGACTACCCCTTCGGTATAAAGCGCCAAGCCAGTTCGCACAGCTTGTTCAATTCGAATTTCTCTCTCTTCTATTGCGCCACAAAGTGACTTCACTGGCCACTTGCCTTCAAGGATCTCATTTGAAATTGCTATAACAATTGATTCACGATCTATGCCTGTTTGCACTAATTCTCGAATGTGTGCTGCGATTCCAATTGGGCCAACTAAACCTTCAACTCGGCCAGCGACGTCTTCTGCTGGTGTGATTTCAACTTCTTTTTTTGGATCAAGTCCCTTTTGTCTAGCGTTATTCGCCACTTCGTAACAGCGGTCAAACTCCCTTTTCAACGCAACAGAATACTTCGCGTGTTGTTCAGACATTTGCAAACTCGTTGTTGTCAAATTATTTTGTCTCCCCCGAAGTTAAGCACTTGCAAATTGTTTGACTTTAAATTGTAAATTGGAACTTGGCACGGCGTCGGCTCATGGCCAAGCTTAACTTGATAATCGGTTTTACCTTGCCAACAGCCGCCGTTAATCACCATTACGCCGTGATAACTCGTATAGCCATTTCTGTGAATGTCGCCAAAGTGAAAAATGTCCGGCACTTCTTCAAGTAAAGTGTAATCCCGCTTTTCTGGAGCAAATGGAACATTATCGCCATAAATCGGGTTTAACAATCGCCTGCGCAGCATTTCCACCCCGACTTTTTCAGGGTTCAAGTGAGTATTGCGCAATTTTGGCAAGCTGTTAATCATTGAATACATTGACGCACCGTGGTAAATCACGTGTTTAAAACCATGTATCTTTGCAGAAACTGGGTTGCCCAAGAAGTGGATATTTTTGTAACCAGCCGTTCCTTTTGTAAATTCAGGCGATAAACGCGGTTGAGGTACTGCGCTGCGTACTGCATCGTGGTTTCCAGGCGCAACTAGCACTTCAATATGTTCTGGGATAAGCTTAAGGTAATCATTCAAAATTTCGTATTGCGTGTAAATATCTTTTGTAGCAAGTTCTTTTTCTTGGTCAGGATAAACCCCAATTCCATCCACTAGATCTCCAGCAATTGAAATGTACTTGACTTTACCTGCAATTTCTCGCTCGCTGTCTGTTCCCTCGCCATTAAGAAACGATAAAAATTTGCCAAAACTATCTTTTAGAAATAACCGGCTTCCAACGTGAATGTCGGAAATACAAATTACTGACACGTCTTCATCTGCACTTTTTTTAATTGGCGAAATCGGCACTTCTGGCCAAATTATGTCTTTTGCAATAAATAATTCTTCAGCGCAGCTCCCATCAATTGCAATTACTTCATCTAGAATAACGTCATCAGCTTTTTCGCGAATTGGCGAGTCCTTCATTACTAGACATTTAATACTGCTTTCTTCGTCTTCAAGTTCAATTAACACATGCCCATTTTTTGTAGTTTGCTTGTCAAAAACAATTCCAATTATCCTGCCGGTTTTACCGCGCGAAGATCCTTTTATTCCCGAAATAGGGATTAACGGCAACTCACTTACCCTGCCTTTCATTATGCCCTTCAACCTACGGAAACGATCGCGGAATAAGCCAACAAATTCTTCAATTGTGCCCGTGCACCTGCTTTTGCCAGTTACGTCCATATCTTCGCTTATTTCAAGCTGGCTTGCCACTTCTGCGTTTAGCGGTTTGAATGATTTAAACTGGACAATCACTTGTGCTTTTTCAATAACTTCAATTGAAGCAATTACCTCTCTGCACAGCTCTTCAGTAATTACAAAAACTTTTTGTTCAAGGCACTTGCCAACTACACTCAAAGCTTTTTCTTGAGTTAGCGAACATATTAATTCGAGCGCCCTTGGTGAAAACAATACTTTTGCTTCGCTAGCTTTTTTTAAAACACTTTGACGTAAACCGAGCTGTACTTCGCTGGTTGCATCGTTAATAGTAATAGCTGGCGCGTCTTCGTTAACGCTGCTGACGCTAGTATCAATATCCACTTTTTTGCTTAACACCTGAATTTGATTTTGTTAATTATCTCCAGCGAATGCAAGAGAAAAAATCTGAATTTATAAAAGTAGTAAGGTAAGCTAGATTTTTTATAGCAATAGGCGAGAAACGAGATGAGAGTTATTTTAGAGAGTTTGTTCTTTTAGCACTTCTAATTCGCTTAAGAGATTCCAAATAGTAGTGCGTGCATGCATTGGCAGGTTAATGTCATTAACAACTTCTTCTAAAGCGTGTATGGACGTTGTTAATGCTTCGTTGGCACTCTTGTCGCTTTCTGTTAAACGCATTTTTGACTTAGCAATAGAGGCGCGCACGTTCTTAGGAATAGAAGTATCTTCGCATAACATGTCTAGCATTTGAATTAATGGCTCTATTTCATTTTGACTAATTTTTTCTATAGGCACTATAAATCACCACTAACTTCGTAGAAGCAAAGCAGTTGCTTTACTCGAGCAAAATACGCAGATTAAAATTTGAATATAAGAGTTTTTAACTCTACGGGTACATGGAGGTTGTTCTAAGGACCTACGAATTCTCCTTATGCGGACAGTAGTTGTTCTTGGTATAATTGTCTGGCTTCTAGTGGGTTCCGGCTTTGTTTTTGGAAAAGCATGTACGCGACAGTTCTAACTAGTGATGCAGATTTTAGACCTCCGCCGAATGCGGCTTTTGCTGCTCTAAGGTGTTTTTCGTATGTTTGCTTGGCTTCTTTGGCGTTTGAGAATTTGTTTTGGAAGAGCATCAGTGCGGTTGTTCTGATTAGCGGCGCGGTTTCTGGGTCTGTTCCAAATGCGGCTTTTGCTGCTTTGAAGTGTTTTTGATATACTTGTTTAGCTTCTTGTGCGCTTTTGAATTTGTTTTGTAAGAGTATGACTGCTGCTGTTCTTACTAGTGGTTTGGTGTCTTCGTCTTGTCCGAATGTTTCTTCTGCTTGTTGTAGGTAGCGTTGGTATGTTTGTTTTGCTTCTTGTGCGCTTTTGAATTTGTTTTGTAAGAGCATGACTGCTGCGGTTCTAACTAGTGTTTGTGTTTCTGGGTCTGTTCCGAATACAGCTTTTGCTGCTCTAAGGTGTTTTTCGTATGTTTGCTTGGCTTGTTTAGCACTTTGGAATTTATTCAGGAATAGCGCGTGTGCTGCGGTTCTAACTAGTGTTTGTGTTTCTGAGTCTTGTCCAAAGGTTTGTTGTGCTGCTTTTAGGTGTTTTTGGTATGTTCGTTTAGCTTCTTTTGCATCTCTAAATTTTTTTTGGAAGAGCAGGTGCGCCGCGGTTCTTACTAGCGGGCGTGTTTCTTCATTGTCTCCGAATTCCCTGTGGCAGTCTTTGTAAATGCCATTGACTTGAAAAATGCTGAATTTATGGGCGTGTCTTTTTATTATGGAGTTTGGTACGCCGAGGTCTTTCATTAGTTGGTATTCTGCCGTGATGTGGTCTAGAATGGCCATTGCGAGTGAATTGTTTTGTTGTAGGTTTTGTGCAGTGTGACCTAAGGCGTGTAAGTTCAAGGCCATTTTACGCAGGTAAGCTGCAAAAGTAGCGTTTTTAATTAGCTTGCTAGCTTGTTCATGCAAATGTGCTTGTTTTCTAAGTTCTGCTTGTAGTTCTTGTGCTAACTTGTGGGGTTTGCCACGTCTTCTTTGTATACGTGTTTCAAGCTTGTTTGCTATTTTAGCGCCGTGCAAAGCTTGTTGGATGACTTCGTGTGCTTTTTCGACTCCACCGTGTTCGGGTATTTCTCCCCTCGCTATAGCCATGTGGAGCGCGTGTTTTAGCGCTGGATTGCGTTGGATGTGTTGTTTTATTTTAGGGTCTTGTAATAATCGCGTCGTGCTTTGGTTTATTCTATGCTCTATACTTTGTGTCAGTGCACTGAATACAACTCGTTTTGGTTCCATGGATTATTTATTGTTTTAACTAATATTAAACGAGCCCGCCGCGATTTTCGATGTCACTCCGTTCTTTTGTGGAGTGACGAACCTTTCTTCTCAAGAAAGGAATGTCTTCGAACGCGGGACCTATTGCTTACTACGCGCCTTTTTTTAGTTTTGTGCTAATAAATCAGCTTAGGAGGCAATCGCTCTATCCAGGCTGAGCTACGGGCCCATTTAAGTCGTATAATCTTGTGCTTGTTTTGTTTTAAATAAGTGCTTCGACTTTTTTTCTTCACTTGGTTGGCATTGCAGAGGTTGTCCTTCCGCGTTCAATTGGTCGTTGTCCTTTGCGAAGTACATCGCGTTTTTCAATACGTGGCATTACTCTTTGAACATAGTCAAGCGCATAAGGAATTTTTTCGTGTTGCCCTGTATTTTCAAGAAATTCCACTATGACGCCAGCTGCCTCTTTAAATTGTTTTCCGCGAGTTAATCTATGGCGCGCTACCTCTTCTGCTGTCCTCGGAATTGGGTGTTCAAACCGACGTGGAATTTTAGGCTGAGCTACTTTTTCACCGCATTTTAGCGCCGCAAGCAGAATAGCGGGTTCAATTGGAGGCTGTAAAATTGTATCTTTATGCCTATGAAATAATTGTTTTAACGTGCTATGCACATTACTCCAACTCTTTGGAGTAAAAGCATACATGCCCGCATAAGTTTGAAACGCTTTTCGCTGTGCAAGTGCGTCTATTATAGCGGTACCGACATGAGGGTTTGAGTCACTTGGATGAAAATGAGGGTTAGCGTAGGTTGCAAGTACGCTTGTGTGTATTTCAGTTAAATATTGTGGAACTGGAAAAGTACGCCAAGAAACTTTATCCCACGCGCCTATTGTTACCGTTGCTTTTTTGTTCACTAATGGGGCTAGCATTTTGTGCATGTGTTTTGCTTCTAGTTCGTAATCATCTGGAAGGCATAGCACAAAATGTGGCTTTTCTTTTTGTGTTCCTTGATTAATTGCAGCCATTACCCCTGCGCCATAACCGTCAAGCGGCGTTTCAGCTATTTTAACATCCGCCATTTTCCTAACTGCAGCTTGAAAGGGCTCATTTCCTTGCAAGTGTTTACTTGTCATTCCGAGGTAAAATATCGGAGTATATCCTCTTTTTCTCAAATTGCTTCTAAGCGTTTCTATTATGTCAAGTCCAGTTAAGCGGCCAACTGACGGCAACGCCACTAGGACCTTTTTTACTGGTTTTTTCATGTATTCCTTTCGTTTCCCAGCTTTTTTATTCTATGGCTGCGTTTGCTCTATAATGCTGATAACAATGTTGTTTTCGTTTACTGGGTTAGTAGAGGCAAGTGCAGGCGCAATTGGCAGCGGGGTATCTGGTTTGCCGATCACTGAATTCGGCATAGTCCTCTTAGTTGCCCTTGTACTTGGATTAATACTCTCGCGATTTGGCATTTCATCTTCAATTGGATTCATTTTAACTGGCCTTCTTCTAGGTAGCCAAGGTTTAAACTATATTTCCGAAACTGGAATTTCAAACGCACTAGGCGAAATTGGCCTTCTTGCCATTTTGTTCTACTTGGGCTTAGAGCTTAACTTACGCAAGTTTAAAGAAACCGGCGGGGTAGCAGTCGTGTTTGCAGTTGTAGAAATGGCTGGCGCATTTACAGTGGGATTCCTAGTTTCACAAGTTTTTGGCTTTCATTTACTTGAATCGCTTATAATCGGCGCAATGCTAGTAGCCGCTAGTACAGTTGAAGCGGTTAAATTCATGATTGAAAAAAATATAATGCAGTCACTTGAAGCGCGAATAGCGGTTTCAATACTCATTTTACAAGATATTTTCGCTGTACTCCTAGTTGTCTTTTTCTCAACTCTTGCTTCAAGCCAATCGTTTAACCTAGCAGTTTTCAACGCATTGATATTCGTAGTTGCAATGTTCTTCATTGTTGGCAAGCTATCGCGTCCTGTTTTTGAACTCCTTGAAAAATGGGGCCAGCAAGACAAAATGTTTTTGTTCGGCTTAGCAAGTGGAATAGTAGTTGCTTTTCTAGGCGCATTTCTTGGCTTATCTCCAATTCTAGGCGCATACTTTGCAGGTTTTGCACTTGCTGAAACTGGCTTTGCTGAAAAGATAAAACGCGAATTCGGATTTTTGCGTGAATTATTCCTTTTGTTTTTCTTCGTAAGTTTTGGCTCCAAAGTCTTGCTGCCTACTTCTGCTAATTTAATTCTCTTCATAGCCGTGCTTGTAATTGCCTACATTTTAGTAAAGATAATTTCGTATGGCTTTTTTGGTGCAGCAATTGGACTCAATGTACCAAGTTCAGTTGCAATTGGCGCAATTTTACTTCCAATTGGCGAATTCGGCATTTTAATCGCTTCCACAGCAGAAAAACTAAACACTCCAGGTTGTTCACTTGCAGGTACATGCGTATTAAGCGATTCACAAGGCTTTCTCTCAGCTGCTTTTGCATTAGCAATAGTAACCACGTTAATCGGGCCATTTGTATTTGAACGAATTGACAAAGCAGCTTCGCTTTTACTCCGATTATACCCTGTAAGAGTAAGGGAGAAAATTGCGCTTGTCGGCGACCAAGTGCAAGGGCTAGAAACCGTTTTTGTAACTTCCGCGTTTCAAAACCAAGCAGTGATAATTTTGAAAAACTTAATTGCCAATTTAGTAATTGCATGTTCAGTTGTTTACCTTGCGTTTATCCTCCGCCAACAAGTAACTTTATCATTCTTACACTTTTTACCAACTGAACTTGCCTTGACCCTCGCATTATTGCCAATAATAATTTGGCCAGTGTACAACTTTGCAAAAGAGTTCAAAGCTCTAATTAGATATGTTCAGCAGACGCTCACGTCAGCCAAAAAATCGAAAAAGAAAGAATCCAACTCGGTTAATTCCTTTGACTTGATAATCGGGTTCCTAATGACATTAATGGGCGTCATTGCTACGATTCTGATTTACTCCGCTTTTCCAACTACATTCATAGCGATTCTAGTGCCTGTGACGTATACCGTGCTTTCGATTTACTTGCTAGTCAATTCAACCAAGCAATTTCTTCAACCAGCTAAGTAGCCAAGTCTATTGCAGCTAAGCGTATTAAATTGGTCTAATTCCCTTGTAATCATCACGTGATGAACCTGAACAACCTCTGACTCGTGATGAAGTTGATAGCGTCTGATATAAAAATTGTTTTTTAAAACTTGAATAATTTGAATTAGTTTCATTTCATTTGTTCAAAAGTTTTAACTGCTGCTTTAACCGCGTCTCTTGCATATAAATCTGCGCGTTTTGCCGCTTGTGCTTTTGTCTGCCGTGGTCCGCTTATACCCCAGCCAATTGGCTTACCGTATTTTACCATTAATTGTGCTATTCCGCCGCTAGCTACGTCAGCTACAACAATATCGTGATTAGTTTCTCCTTGTAAAATTGCGCCTAGTACGACGATTCCATCAATGTCATGATGTTTTAGCAAATAGTCAGCGCCAACTGGCACGTCAAGTACGCCAGCAACGTGGAATTTTCCAACTAATTTATGGCCAAGTTTTTTAACTTCTTTTTCAGCTGCTGCTTCCATTTTAGAAGTAACGTCTCGATTATACTCTGCAACCACCATTCCAATACGCATCTTGTTTTTACCTCTAATTTATTTTATTGAACCAACATTCTCCTTGCCTTGGCGTATTCCTTTACCTGCATTAAGCGAAAGGCCGGTTTGTCCCTTTAGCAACGCTACAGCATTCAAAGCGTGTTTTTCAGCTCTATTAACTGCAATTTGTTTTACTTTCTTCTCATTTTTATCTTCATCTTCGTGTACGAACACTTCAAGTATGTGCTTGTGGGTTATGAGTTGAACTTGTTGTATTGATGTAGACGCTTCGTGGCCGCATACTTTGTCAATAGGCATTTTGCCAACCCAACCAAATGCCATAACTATGTCGCACCCTTGGTCGAATAACCGCAAACAAGCAACTGGCAAATCCTTAACGCCCGGCACAGTATATTGGACAACTCGTGAACTCGGTAAGCTTTTCTTTAATATTTTTACAGCAGCTGACGCCATGTCGACACGTGAAAATGTAGTGTCGCAAATTCCAATTGTATACATATTAATCACTTAGCAAATTGAGGTTTAAGTCACTTTGCAATGTTGACTGTTCATTAAGTATTTATTGAGCTTTTACTTTATTTTTTTTATGGATGCATGGGAAAGCGCGTTGGCTAAATTTCTTGAGCAATGGAAAGGGCGAAAAGATGTTGAAGGGGCATTAGTGGCCGGTAGCTATGCGTGGGGGTGCCCAACCAAATACTCGGATATAGATGTACACATAGTTCTTTCGGATAAAGTAAATTGGCGTAAAAGAGGAAATGCAGTTGTTGATGGTTTTCTTATTGAGTACTTCGCTAATCCGCCGCGCCAGCTTAAACAATATATGAAAGAAGATTACGCCAGTGGAAAGAAAACTGACGCGGCGATGTTTTCACGGGGAAGAATTTTGTTCGACAAACGAGGAGAAATTAAAAAACTCCGCCAATTCGCCAAGCGTGAATTGAAAAAGAAATTTGTTATGCTTCGTGGTGCAGAACTTGAAATCGCAAAGTATATGCTTTGGGATGGTTTGGATAACTTGAATGACCTGCAAGACCAAAAATCACCAGGTTTCAATCTGCTTTACAACTTACTGCTTGAAAAAGTGATTTCTACTTATGCAAAATATCTAGGAGTTGAAGTTGCTTCGCCGGCTAAATTGTATAATTTTTTCACAAGCGAGAAATTCCGAAAGGCCTACGGGATGGCTGCGTTTCCTGACAAGAAGTTTGTAAAGTTGGTCTCGGTTTGTTTTAAACAACACGGGCGACGTTCATTTAAGGCAATCGAAAAATTAATTTGGTACTCTCTATGCGAAATGGGCAATTTCAAAGTCGATGGCTGGAAAATAAGAACTCCGCTTAAGTTGGAATAATTAACCTCGCAGGGCAGCCGTTTCTTAGCCTTAATTTTTTCCGTAAATTATACCTCGACAAGATTTCGACTACATTTTTGCCGTGCGTTGACTTAGTTGGAATAATTGCGAAGCACCGTAAACCATTTAGTTCGATTGCAAAACATTTTGCTCCGCCTTTACTGCTTCGTCCACTAATTTGAATTGCTTTTCTTTTTTTTATTTTTCGTTTGACTTTTGGTTCAACGCGTAAATTTAATGTTCCTGGAAATGGTTCGAATCCTAGTTTTTTCACAAATTGCCGCTTGTAAAAAGCCAATTCAGTGAACCCAGCTGCTTTGCCTAAGCCCTTAACAACAACGCCAACAAAAATCATTCTAGTAACCTGCTTCGTATAGTATTAAAAACAAGCATTTTCCCATTTAATACAGTGATCTAAAGTGAGCAGTGGTTTACTTCATCAACGCAAATAAGACGAAACCCCTACTTTTGACCTTATCTAATTTTCAACGCATTGGCATTAAAACCCCTAGTGCGTACCATACACTACATTAAAATTTATGGCGAGGGTAGTATAGCCTGGTCCAGTATGGGGGACTGTGGATCCCTTGACCCGAGTTCAAATCTCGGCCCTTGCCCTAACAGCCCTTTCTTTTTGTGAAAAAGAAAGGTCCGTTACCCCCAAAGAAAAAATTCTGGGGCTGTTGACGGTTTAAAAAGAAACTAGAAACAAACACTGTGAAATAAAAAATGTCAAAAGAAAAAATTGAAAATGAAAAATTGGAAGATTCATCTTTAGCTGCGCCGCGTGGTACAAGAGATTTTTTGTTTGAAGAAAAAATCCTGCGCGACGAAGTCACGTCAACATTAAAAACAATTTTTGAATTATATGGCTTTAATGCATTTGAAACCCCGGCATTTGAAAAGTGGGAAGTGCTTTCAAGTAAATACGCCGGTGGCGCAGAAATTCTAAAAGAGACTTATAGGTTTCAAGACCAAGGCAAACGCGAGCTTGGTTTACGTTACGACTTAACTGTTCCATTATGCCGCGTAATTGCAGGAAACTCCTCACTTCCATTACCGGTAAAGAGATACGCAATTGGCAGTGTGTTTCGAGATGGCCCGCTTAAAATCGGCCGATACCGTGAATTTATCCAATGTGACGTTGACATAGTTGGAAGCAAAACAGGTTTAGCAGATGCTGAAATAGTTTCATTAACGTGCGATGCGTTCACCGCGCTTGGAATCGATTACGTCGTTAAAGTAAACAACCGTAAGTTACTTGAAGGTTTACTTGAATCAATGCAAGTTCCAGCCAACAAGCTTGAAACAGTTATACTTTCAATTGACAAACTCGCTAAAATTGGTAGAGATGGAGTGCAAAAAGAGCTACTTGAAAAAGGGCTTTCAATTCCAATTGCGAAAAAACTTCTAAGCGTAATACTGGAATTAAGCGAATTACGCGCAGATCAAGTACTTTTCCAATGCGAAAAAATAATCGGACAAAACGCCAAGGCAAAACAAGGCTTAACTGAAATGAAAGAAGTTTTTGACTTCCTTGACAACTTCGGAAAAACAGACGCTGTTGTGCTAGATATTTCACTTGCGCGTGGCCTTGCGTATTATACTGGTTTAGTTGTTGAAGTGTTTGCCAAGAACAGTGAAGTGAAGTCAAGCATTGCTGGCGGGGGCAGGTACGATGAGTTAATTGGCAAATTTGCCAACCGCGAAGCCATTCCTGCAGTTGGAATTTCATTTGGTTTAGATGCCATAAACGAAGTGCTTAAACTCCAAGACAAAGGCGCAAAGCCCAAAAAAACCCTTGTAAGCGTCTATGTTATTCCCATTAAAGCAATTCCGCAGTGCATTTCTGTTGCTAACCAATTACGTGCCGCTGGCATCAGAACCGCAATTGACTTAATGAACCGTTCCATTTCTAAAAACCTGGAATATGCCTCTAAGCAAGGTATAAACTACGTCGCGATAATCGGGCCAAAAGAAGCCGAAGCCAAAAAACTTACGCTACGAAACCTTGAAACCGGCGAAGAAAAACTCATGACAATCGCTGATACAATTATGCTTATTTCTCGCAGTAATTAAAAAACACAACTACATAACTCTTTTCGATGTTCGATTTTTTTCAATCCATTACTTCAGTTAAGCCACGCCTTCCACTATTAAAGACTCGGCCAATTGAGTCAACTCGCCAAGTTAAATTTAGCAATAAAGAAATTTCCTTCACTTTGCGTAGATCTCCAAAAGCGCGTAACATTAAAATAAGTGTTTCAGGCAAAAGCGGTTTACTGGTTACAATCCCAATGCGAGCAAGCGAAGAACGCGCCTTACAATTCTTAGAACAAAACAAGAATTGGGTAGAAAAACAACTAAATCGACAAGCACAAAAACCAACTTACAATTTCAATTTCCTATCTGGAACTGCAAAATACCTAGGTGAAGATTGTCAAATCGACGTTGATATTGGGTTGAGAGATTATGCTGCTTTAGCTAATGGGCGCGTTATTTTACAATTACGCCAACGAGAAGAAAAAAACGCGAAGCGCGCATTAACCCGCTTTTACAAACGACAAGCGCGCAAGATATTTGAAGAAAGAACAGTTATCCACGCAGCTGCTTTAAACGTAGCGACCCAACGAATTGCTATTCGCGGCCAGACAACAAAGTGGGGAAGCTGTTCGCATCGTGGCAATTTGAATTTCAACTGGAAACTCGTAATGGCGCCGCTTCATGTAATTGACTACTTAATTATTCACGAACTATCGCACTTGAAGCATTTCAACCACGGAGAACAATTCTGGCAAACAGTTGAACAGTTTTGCCCAGGCTACAATTTATGCGAAGAGTGGCTTGAGAAAAACTCTGCGCTGTTGGCTTTTTAAGTTATTTTGGTTAAACTAGTAATTATGCGAATAGCTACTTGGAATATTGGTGGTGGTTTCATTCACTCCGGCGACGAGACGAAGTTCGACGTTGAAGATTTGAATTACTTTATCAGTGAATTGAAAAAATTGAAGCCAGACTTAGTTTCTCTGCAAGAAGCGTTGTTTGTGGAAAATGAACAAAATCAAGTAGTTGAACTTGGCAAAACGCTTAGTTTTCCGCACGTTGCGTATCGTGTGCATAGTGCTTCTCATTTAAAACAAGGTACTTCAATTGCGCTTGGTATACTTTCAAAGTTTCCAATTATTTCAACTGAATACCTGCAGTTAACAAACCCACTAATGGAAGTAACTCGACCAAACGGCGAAGTGTGGCTATCTCAAGACAAGGGTTTCTTACAAGTTACATTGAAAATTAACGGGCAACCTATGCGTGTTTTGTGTGGGCACAATTTTCCATACCATCATTTTAAACGTGATTTCATGCACGAAGAGTTCAATAACATTCGTGGCGAAATTGAGTCAATTTTTCTCAATTCACGTTTCCCTACAATAGTGGCTGCGGACATGAATTACGACGACTTGCGAAAAGCAATTCCTAATGTTTTTAGCAATGGTTTTGTAGATGTGTTCAATGAACCTACTATTCCGAAAGGAGTGCAGCAAGACCATGTCATAGTTTCCGAACATTGTACCGTAAATGATTACAAAATCGTCAAAGGCAAAGCTGATCACTACTTATGCTATGTTGATCTAGAGCTAAAGTAAAAATTCTAAAAAATAAGTAAAAGGGGAGAACGCTTTCCCAGGAATCAAAAATAGAGGGGTGAACACGAACCGGGGAGGTTCATGTTGATTATCTGGTTCCGCGTTCTCCTGGTGCTTCATCGTGTCGGAAACGCATATCGTCTCACGAACTAGGCACCTTAGACACCAACTTTCGTCGATGCCATGGGGGGTGTTTGGTGGTTACAAGGTTTTTATACCTTGTATCTTATACGTGTCAAATTCGTTGGATTCTGTTTGGGTGGGTCGAACGACTTTAACTCGCGATAAGCGTATTTTTTGTTTTATTTCTTTGTAACTAACTATTTTTCAACTTTCTATACTCAATTCATTTTTCAGAAACAACTGCTTCAAAGTACACTTTCTTTCCAACTTGTGTTTTCTTTATAATGCCTAATGTACAAAGTTTGTTGAGCCTCGCACTTGCTGCATTTTTTCCTTTGTACTTAAATTGCTCTTGCACGTCTTCAGCGCAAACCGCGCCTTTTTCTCTTGTGAATGCAATGATGGCTTCATCAACAGCAGGGAGCAATATTTTCTTCTCTTTATTTTCTCCTAGATTGTCACTCACTGTCGTAGTTGATGTGGCTAACCTGCTTTCAAGTTCAGCGATTCGCTTTTCGAACACGTCAATCTTGTCGAGTTTTGCGTTTATTTCTTTTAATAATAAATTTGAACTCTGCCTCTCTTCAGCTAATTTGTGAAGCAAAGCGCCAACCACTAACGGATCCTTCATTTTGCTAGAGAAATCGCGAAATTCTTCACTTACCTCTGCAAACCCCCCTGAAGCCATAACCCTTAAATACTCCTTTTGCGTGACAACCTAGACAACGCTTTGTTGTCACCTTATTATCATCACGATGTCATCATGACACATTGAGAGTATATAAAGCTTTTCTGGAAGTGGGCGTTGCACATAATTTAACCATTAATGAGTAGTTTCTTGTATTTTATGTGCAGGAGCGCTATTTTGTGTGCAGCTTGCTAGATCTATTTTGAAATTGTTTTTATGAGCTTCGGCTATTAAGACACAAATATTGTGGCATAAAACTTTGCAGAGTGCTTCGTTCACTTGACCAATTTTGTTCTTCAGCATTAGTTTGCCTTGGAATTTTCGTTTCAATTGAGAAAAAGTACTTTCAACGTTTGAGCGTTGGTGGTATTGTGTCATGAACTCTTCTTGGTGGAATTTGAAGTAGTAGTACATTCGATGCCACGCGTTGGAACCCCTGCTTTTTCCAGTTGCATTGCTTTTGAAAGGAATCAAGGGTATGGCTCCCAAGTTCCACGCGGTTTGGATGTTTTTTCTGCTTGAATATCCTAAGTCGCCACAAATTGCTCTGACTTTAAATTTCTTGACTGTGTTCTCAAGCAAGACTGGAAATTGTGGAAAATCGCTTGCATGACCGTCAGTTACAACTATGCTAGTTACGATGTGTGTTTTTACGCCGCAGATTAAATGGACTTTGATCCAGTCGTGTTTTTTCTTTGTTTCTTCGTCTACTTTGCCAAATCGGTGGTCAAACCAACGAGAGTAAAACGCAGAGCTTAAACCAGTTGCGTCTATGGCAAAAGTGTTTTCAAAGTCGCGTAGAGGTAGTGCAGATGCTTCAATTAGTTTAGTTAAGATTGGCGTTAGTTCTGGTTCGTTCAAGAACTTCAAAACAGTGTTAAAATGTGGCACGTGTGTTAAGTAGCCTCTGCGCGAAGCAATTTCAAGGTCGCTTGTTGCTCTTCGTGAAGACAAGTCTTCGTAGACTTTGGAAACGCAGGAAAAAACCATTTCTCGTAAATCTGCTTGTGGTCTACCTTTTCCGCCACGTTGTTCAAATTCAATCTGGCTCGTTAAATCTCCTAGCAAGTCTAGAAACCAGAGTTTTTCTTGAGTTTGAGCGTCATTGTAAGCTTGCCAATTGCGGGAATTAGATTCAACAAACTTGGCCACACTTTCAAGGTCATCATTAAGTCCAAGGAAAAATCCCATTGCTCTGACTTCACTTTCATTTTTTATCATCTTAATCAACTTTACAGATAATCGTCCTATTATCTATAAACTAGTGCCGCTAGTCTTTATAAATATTGCTAAAAATCGTCCTTCTAACAGTTAACTTTATAAATAAAAAGTCCTTTTTATTATTAATAAAATACATAATCAAAGGACGATTGAAAATGACTGAAGAATCGAAAAGAAAAGCAGTGGAAGAAATTCTCCGGGAAAAGCCAGAATCTAGAAAAAAGGTTATGAAGCTTATATTTGATGGAAAACAATTTTCAGTGCGTATCCCGCAAGAATTTACTGATGTTTTAAAACTAGAGAAAGGCAAATATTTCTTTGAGTTTGAACTTATCCTTCCTTCGCCGTTAAACCGAGAAGAAAAACCTAAATTAGTTGGTGAATTAAAAGATGCCTAACGAATTTAACAAGTACGAAAAAGCAATAATTAGGGTAGTAGCACATCGCCGAGGTAAACTGTCAGTTAAACAGATTGCAGAGCTAGCTGGTTTAAGTTGGATAACCACGAAGAAGTATTTAGATAAACTTGTGAAAGAAGGAGTACTGCTAGAGGAATAACGCTATGCCAAAGAAAAGACAATATTCATTCAACTTCAACTGGTTCTGGAACGTACCAACCAAAAAAAGTAAAAAACAAAGAAAAGGAATATTCTAAAAAATATTTTTTTACTAATAATTGATAATTAGGCTTTAGCATTTAATTCTTTAATTTTTTGACAAGCAGTTTTAGAATCTATTACTTCTATCCCTTGTGCAAGCGTTTTTTGCATCATTTCTTTTATTACTGGATTATCTATTACATAATAAATTTTTTTATTTTGATTAACTGATAATGTGGAAGTAAGTCTAGCTAAAGCAAAATCACCTTCATCTCCAAGTGGTTCATCATAAACCCTTAAAATCGAAAATAGTGCTAGTCTTTTTTCTTTATTAGATTTATATTTCTTTTCAACTAAGTGTTGGTTAAGCTCTTGGCTTATCCAAATAAATTTTTCTCGGGTATCGATATGATGGCTCCAAGCAGATCTAAATAAAACTAGACAAGAATTAGTTAGTGATTGTTGTTCTCTTGCTAGACAAGCTGTTTCAAATATTTCAAAATGTGGCACTAATAAAAAGTCAGCCATGTGCCATCACTATTAGAATGCTAGTTGGACGAATTTATCCTCATCAAAAATTTCTACGACATCTACCTTAAGCGTAGGTGTATTAAAAGACATGGTAATTTTTAAGATATCGGAATCTTTTGCAGAATCAATTATCTTTTGTGCTTCTGGAGATATTTCCTTAAATTGATTGGCTATAGTTTTAAATCTAGACTTTCTCATGAAATCCATTTGTACATCTTCAGACATTTTGTTTCGACCTTTAGATATTAAAGTAACGCTAAGAATATTAAGCTATTGCCTATATTTTTAGTTTTTTTATTTCGATTTTTTCTTCTTTTCCGTCGCGTATTGTAGTAACAATTACGTGGTCTTTGTCTGTCCATCCTAGCTGCTTGGCTTCAGTTGTTATGAAGACTGCCATGCCTTTGCCCCAGTGGATTACTTTCTTGACGTTTTTGGTCAGAGTCTCTTCGCCCATGCGTTGCACCCCGACCAATAGTAAAAGGGGTTTGGAATATTAATAGAGTATTTATATTATACATACTATCTAAATTTTGATATTGGTGGTAGGTTTTGCCTAAATTGGACGCGAAGCGTTGTTATTATCATTTATGTGAAAGGCAATTAGCAAAAACGCATGAATGTAGATTTTGCAAGCAATCTTTTTGTGAAGAGCATTTGAGCGCTAGAGTTCCTAATAGACCGCTTTTTAAAGCAAGTAATCATAAGGAAGTCCTAAAACATGCAGAGTGGGTTCGAAAAGGAGGTCATCCTTGCATACCTTTTTTTGATTACTTAAATTATGGTTATGCTTCTGAAGTTTTTGAGCGTAAAAAGTCTCAAGCAAGCAAAAATCCCGTTATGCCTAGCCAAACTAAGGGTATTTGCTATTTTCACTTGTGTCGGGCACACGTTGAGGTTTTTTCTTGTAATTTTTGTAAAGAACGCTTTTGTAAAGAGCACCTAAAACCAAAGCTTCCCGGAATTTGGCGAGCTCGCGAGACAAGCTATAAGGATCGAGTTTACAATTTAGAAAGAAATGAAGCGGGGGGGCATCCTTGCGTTGCCTTTTATGATTATACTGAACAAGAGCGTGAGAATAAAATTTTACAGTATGGAGAAGCGTTAGATACT
Organism: Microcaldota archaeon; assembly: GCA_023247085.1. Taxonomy (GTDB): domain Archaea; phylum Micrarchaeota; class Micrarchaeia; order Norongarragalinales; family UBA8480; genus JAHFHC01. The sequence continues at coordinate 45,752 of JAHFHC010000007.1, forward strand.
CTAAGTGGAAAAAATCGAAGCGGCTACGTCAGCACAAAATCTTCCGATTCTAAAAATAAATACAATTATAGTAGTAGCCCGCAGCCAGTGAATTTGAGTAATCAAGCAGAAACTTATCCTTCAGTAAAACACGAGAATGAGGATAAGTTTACATATTTAGATAATAACAATGTGACTTATGAAGGGCGCGTAAGAAACGACCAAAAGTATTTCAACTACAAACGAAAGTCGGATGATTTTCCAAAGTTTCTAATAGCACTTGCAATTGTCCTTTTTGTAATTGTACTTTATCAGAGTTCTAATAATATGCCTGTTGGGCTTAATTTTAGTAATTCTACTTTAAACATTTCAATAAATAAAAATCTTTCAAACTTAAGCAACATTATAATTAGTTCTGTGC
>JAHFHC010000023.1:0-4488 GCA_023247085.1 Microcaldota archaeon
CAAGATCTCGTTGTTTTTCTGGCCGCTTAACATAATAGAACTTAAACGGATCTGGCTCCATTATTTTCAACATATCTTGTACAATGTACACGTTTCCTTTTGAAGCAGACATCTTCTCCCCATTTACAAGGAAGAACTCGTATACAAACGGAATTGGAGGTTCTTTTTTGAAAATCTCGGGCATAATGCGCAACACGCTTTTCCATGAACCCTCCGCGTGGTCTTTTCCAAATGGCTCAAAAGTTGTGTTGAAAATCGCCATAAGCGCAGGCCATTCAAACCGCCATTGTAATTTACCTTGAGTCCACTTCCCCCAACCCTCGTGCCCGCACCCTTCGGATTTCTTCTTCTTTATTTCTTTCCCACCACACACGAAGTGCACGGTTTTATTCTTTAAATCAAAATCATCAATATTTGACAACCCGCCGCAATTTGGACAGAAAACATCAAACGGAATATAATCAACATCCTTCGTTGCCTGTAAATCAGAAACAATTTTACCAACTTTTTCGCGTTGTTCAAAAACCATTTTTATGTAAGGGTCAAATTTCCCTTTTTTATAAAGCGCATCAACGCTGTGGAGTTCTGGCGTAACGCCAATCATTTCTAATCCATTCATCCAAACAGTTGTAAAGTGACCGGCGTAGCTCTTGCAACAGCCAAATGGATCTGGGACATTTACAAGTGGTTTACCGTAAAAATTCTTTAACTCTGGAAACTTTGCAGCATCGTGCCAATTTGCATCAAGATCCGCAAGCTTAGCTGGAATGTCCTTCAATGGGTCGCGGTCATCAGTAGTGTGAACAAAAGTGCACTTTTCTCCTTTTTCGATTACGGACTTGTACGGAAAATAAGCGCGGAGAACATCGTTTAAATTACCAATGTGCTTTCCGCCCGAAGGCGTCTGCTGGCACTTAACATTAGGCACAATTTTCTCTCGATGTGCACGTTCAATAATTTTTTCAGCTAACTGGTCAGCCCAATGTAAAGAAGACATAAGTTTCACTACAATTAGCCCGCATACGCTTAAAAAAACTAGTGCAGTAAGTAAAGTATGAACGCGTCAAAACACATTGTAATAAAACGCAGTGAATTACGTCCAAGTATAGGAAAAGCAGTTTCTGAAGTAATTGGTTGGAGGGGGCTTAAAGCAACTAACACCGCAGCAGGGGCACAAATTGGAGGATATGGAAGCACCATACCAGCAGTATCTCCATTTGTCACTGAAATGCCCATCGGGCAAAAAGTCGGCGCAGTAATGACCATTCTTTTAGCAGGTACTGCCGCAGGTGCTTTGGCTGGCTACAGATCTGCGCTAGGCGGCCAGGATAAAGCGTTGGCAGAAATGGAAAGACACATAAAAGAAGAAACCCATCTAGATACAAGAAGAACTCATGAAGTGGCCAAGCTTCGAAAAACTCACCCGCTATTTCTAGTAAACCGAAAAGGTGATTTGGTACTAGTACCCAAGACAACAGTGCAACGCGCCTTGAAACGTGCAAGTGAAACTTTTCTTAAAGGCCTAGTTCGAGCTAGAAAAGAACTATAACCAAAAGCTAGTGAATTGAAAACCCGCAATTTATTCGAGTAAAGCAAGTGACAACAGAGGCAGAACAAGCGTCGCCTCTGCTTCAACAAACGCGCTTTTCTTCTTGTCTTTTAACTTATTCCAACTAACTGCTTCAGTTGGACGAGCGCCGCTTAAAGAACCATCATACTGCGTGCCTGTGCTAACGTAAACAACTGAATCCAAGCCATTTCTCAAAATTGCGGCGCCAATTAAATGATGTTTGGCAATTCCCCCACCTACAATTAGCCCGCCAGTCTTATCGGCCGTCAGCATAACATTGTAGAACTTCGCAAGGTCAGCCGCTTGGTCAACGATCAACTTTTCGCCTTGTTTCTTGTCTTGATTGTAAAAGAACACGTGGTCACCAATTGCACCATCAACAAAACCAGGAACAATAACCGGAATGCTATTCTTATTAGCCCAAAAGAGAAAAGAATTTTTGTCGGTTATTTTTTCACCTAGCTTCTTACAGTAGACTGAAGGTGAAAGCACATGGTTTTCTTTCCACATCTCGTCGAGTAATTTTAAGTTGAACTTTTCAAACTCAGAATAGTAAACATCCGGAACAAGAACATTGCCAATTCGATTCAACGCCTGCTTTTTTATCTGTTCATCATCAACGTCGAATGCGCCTTGAAGGAAAGCGTGCTTGCTTTTCATGTAATCCTCTTCAATTGAACCAGTACTAGTTATGATGCATTGAATTGCCTTTTCGCGGCATAGTTGAGCAACGAGTTCACGCAATCCAGAAGAAATTATATTAGAAGTAAAAGAAAGAAAAACAGTTGCTTTTTCTTTTTTCATCTCGCGAAGCAAAGTTACACCTTTAGCTAATTCCGATGCTTGGAAGCCAAGTGAACCCATTTTTTCAACTAGCTCTGAAACATGCATGTTACTGCGAACATCGAAACCCTTTATAGCTGGAAGGGAAACTTTGCCAATTGACTTGCGCTTGAAAGAGATATTGCTAAACGCCATAAATATCGCATAAATAATAGGAAAAATAGGCTATAAATAATACTCATAGCAATTCCCATTCACTTACCAAAAAGCAGCCATTTTCAATTTTTCTTTTTGTCTACTTTTTTGGCAGATCGCTTTTTATAATCTTTAATCGCAGTCACTAAGTTATGGACTTGGTAGAACAAGAAAAAGTATCAAAGGAAGTTGAAAAATTCTTTCAAGAAAAACTAAAAGGAAAAATATTTCATGCAGTGACAGTGGTTGAAACTTCGCCTGGAAATGCTTTTGTGTTCGAGGCAACGAGTTTAAACGAACGGAGCCCATTTCAAGCTTGCACAGCAATAACAACTGGATTTACTAAATATGTAGAGGTAATGGCAGAAAAGTTTAAAACGCCTGTAAACACAACTATTAACAAGCCATTTGAAAGAGTGAAACCATGGGAATAGTACTAAGAGTAAATGCAAATGACAAAGTAACACTATCTGATAGGGCAAAGCGTTTCTTGCAAAACCTGCAAGAAGTTAGAGAAGTTTCAATTAGCAAAGAACAATGGGCAAAACTAAGCCCATATATGCAGGACAAAGTCAAAAAAGGCCAAGCAATGTGGGTAACAACCACTTAGCTAAATTATTCTACTTCTTTACAGGCGACACAGAATCAGCTATTTCACGTAATTCCTTGCGCGCTTTTTTCATTTTATCAAGCCAACTTTTGTCAGGGCGCTTAAGTTTTTCACCAGTTCCAGCAAAGCCAAAAGCAGCACCTCGCTTAAGGTAAACTGCTTCATTAAAGGCACTCCCACTATCAATTTCCTCACCAATAAAGTGAAGATTAAAAGACCTAGGAAAATTAGGATAGGCGCGGAATTTAGTATATGAAAGTAAAGCGGCATTTTTATGCGGAAAATTAAGTGAATTTAAAATGCGGCTCAAATTACCGAAACAAAAAGCACTTTGCACAATTTCGTCTAACAAAAGCGATGGCTTTGAAAAGTCAAATTTCCTACTAGCAGATAAAGCACGTTTAACGTCTTCCTCAGCTCCAGGCTTAGTCCATGAAAGTTTCTCTCCAATAAGGCCTAGCGCAATCACTTTTAACTCAACACCGTGGCGGTTTTTATGCGCGCGGGCAAGCGCTCGTGCATAGGGAGATGCACTTGGCCCAACACCAACTATTTGTTCCAACTTATGCTCGGCAATAAAGTCAGATAATCTAGTAAAAATATTGCGCAGCTTCTCAGCGTGTTCAGGTGAAAAATGCCGCTCTTCGCTCATGGTTGCACCCACCCTATCTCATAATATTCCGACCTTTTCTTTTGGAAAGAAAACGTCGACGAAAAGAAATGTCTAAACACGCTAAGGCTGCACCCACTCTATCTCATAATATTCAAACTGACTTTTGGGTAAATCAATTCGCTTGACGCGGTAGTGTGTGATGCTGGTTTCTCGGTCGCAGATGCTTAAGATTAAGTCAAGGCCGAGTTGGCGAGATCGAGCAATTGCTTGAGCGAGGTCTTGGCCGCCAATTTCCTCTTCTTCACTCAAAGCCAGCATGACAAATTTTGGCTTGTGTTCCTTTGGATTTTCAGCATTCCCGTGCTTCCGGTGGTATAAAAGAAAATCTAGCTTTGCTTTTGACTCGCGTTTCTTTCCAGGAATAGCGAGTATAAACGTTTTCTTAACTCCATGTGCAACACGTATAGCTCGAGCCCATTCTGAAATCAGCATTTTTGCATCGCGTGGAAAAACGTGAATCACGTGTTTAGAATGCATCCATTCCGCTTGGTCAAGAATTGGTTTTGCGCCAGGAAAATACAGTCGAAAATGTGTGCCGAACTTAAATCCAGTTTTAAGTACAAAGCCACGTAGCCTGAGGTCTTCATAAACATCATAAAGTGCTTCAAAATCAGCGCGCCGCTGCTTTGCCGCTTTTAACAATTTCGCAGGAGAAAT